>JALRJZ010000286.1 GCA_023261045.1 Akkermansiaceae bacterium | reverse complement strand
GGATGGTCAATCCGGAAAGCTTTGGGATTTTTGCTATCATAGTAAGCTAATGGGTGAGGGATATGAGGTATATTCTGAAGCGAATCCTAACATTTTCGACCTCGGTTTCAAGATCAAAGTCTATTAGAAAACCCATCGAGCTGATGGGTTAGATCTTGAACTTTGGAGTGCGAGAACAAGCTCCTAAGACCCCTCAAAGGCCCCCTCATTGGCAGTCCTTGGATGAACAAGAAACGGAGAAAGGGAGGCGCTTAAATCTTTTTGACGAACTGAGATTTCAACTTCATCGGGCCAATGCCTTCGACCTTACAATCGATATCATGGTCGGCACCGGGGCTAATACGGATGTTTTTGACTTTGGTGCCAATTTTCAACGTGGTTGATGTCCCCTTCACTTTGAGGTCCTTTGTCAATTGCACACTGTCACCATTGTTGAGCTCGTTACTGTGCGCGTCTCTGAGAATGCCTGCTTCTTCGATCGCGGCTGCTTCTTCTGCGGACCACTCGAATCCGCAATCTGGACAGGCGAAAACCGGACCATTCTCATAGGTGTATTCTGATTGGCACTCCGGGCAGCAGGGGATTTCGCTCACGAGATTGAAGAGTTTTGGTCTCTAACAGAGTTGATCAAAGGCTTTTATTTCGTGGTCTCCTGAGAAGGACGTTTCTCTTCGGTTTGGTCGAGTCGGTCAAAGCGAGAGCCTTTAGAGACATCGGTTAGAAAATATGCTGAGCCGCCGAAGACCACAAGGATCAGAAGAGCAAAGAGCAACAGCAAGAAGTTTTTCATAATCCAGAAGCTATCGAAGCTTTTAAGAATGAAAACAAAAAAGCCCGCTTCGTCTTTGTTCCGAGGGGGCCGACCATGTGGCCACCAAAAGACGATCGTTGGATGGCATCCAAGGCGATTGGATGAGCGCCTAGGTGAGTAATCGTTGATTGGTGATCGTGATTTCTCTTGTTTTCTCTCAGGCTCTTCTTCAGACCATGAGATTGATGCTTTTAAAACGTTTTCTGATCGTGAGCCTCTGCTTCTGCCCTTGGCTTGCTCTCAAGGCCAAAAGCCCAAATATTCTCATCCTCTATGCCGATGATCTCGGTTTTGGTGATTTGCAGTGTTATCACTCGGAGAGTAAAATTCCGACGCCAAATCTCAATCGCCTTGCCAGCGAAGGGATGCGTTTTACCGACGGCCATTCCTCCTCTGGCATTTGCACTCCCTCGCGTTATGCCCTTCTTACCGGGCGGCACCATTGGAGAGACTTCCACGGAATCGTCAACGCCTTCGGACCGTCAGTCTTTGATGCCCAGCGTTTGACTTTACCTAAAATGCTTCAAAAAGCAGGGTATCATACCGCTGCAATTGGAAAGTGGCATCTTGGCTGGGATTGGGATGCCCTTAAAAAGCCTCAAGCCAAAGCAACCGAAATAGGCCAAGGGCGCCGTAAGAAACAACAATGGGGTCCTGACGCCTTTGACTGGAATCTGCCGATTCCCGATGGGCCTTGTGCGCATGGCTTTGATTACTACTTTGGGGACACAGTCATCAACTTTCCTCCCTACTGTTGGATTGAGAACGATCGAGTGGTGCAAGCTCCCGATCAACTCATGGATACCGCAAAGTGGCCTCGAATTAAGGAGGGTCAGTGGGAATGTCGGCCGGGGCCAATGGTGGCCGGTTGGAACCCATACGAGAATCTTCCAACAACGACTCAAAAGGGGGTCGACTACATCAAGAGCAAAGCTCAAAGCGATCAGCCATTCTTTCTATATTTTGCCTTCCCCTCGCCTCATGCCCCCATCATCCCTAATGACCAATTTGATGGGAAATCAGGAGCGGGTCCCTACGGAGATTTCGTTTATGAGACTGACCATTCCGTCGGGCGTCTTCTCGGAGCCCTTGAGGAATCGGGGCAGGCTGAGAATACCCTGGTTATTTTTACCGCTGATAATGGTCCAGAACACTATGCCTACGCCCGCGATGAGAAGTTTGATCATTGGTCGGCCCATCCTTTCCGCGGTCTCAAGCGCGATCTCTATGAGGGAGGCCATCATGTGCCCTTCATGGTGAAATATCCCGGAGTTGTGCCACCTGGTTCTCGATGCGATGCTCTGGTTTCTCAGATTGATCTCATGGCAACGGTCGCGGCGATTTTAAAAATTGAACTTCCTCAAAAGGATGCGGCAGAGGACTCGCACAATCTTCTTCCCTTGCTAAAGGGGAAGGTGGACTCGGTAAGAACGAGCCATGTCCACAATACCTTTAAAGATGCCTATGCCATGCGGCATGAGAACTGGATTTTAGTGGAGGCTCAGAGTGGCTACGTTTCCCGCCGGGACAAAAACTGGGAGAGCAAACATGAGTATCCAGTGACTGAGAGTGGCGAACCGAAGCTTTTTGATTACCGGAGTGACCCCGGGCAACGAAAGGATCTTGCCAAACAGCATCCCGATAAGGTTCAAGAGCTGCGAGCGGTTCTTAAAAAAATCCGGCAGCAAGGGTATTCCGCTCCGCGATTGAGCAACAACGAGAGTGAGTGACGATGAATTTTGATTTTGAAAGTGATCTGTCCGTCGATTTGCAAGGTGACCTTTATTTCATGGAGCAAGCGTTACGAGAGGCGCGTAAGGCTTACGAGGTCGGCGAAGTTCCCATTGGTGCTGTCATCGTTAAGGACGCAAAGGTCATCGCGCGCGCGTGGAATCAGGTGGAAACTCTCAAGGATGCAACGGCTCACGCGGAAATGTTAGCCCTGACCTCTGCTCAGGCGGATCATGGGGACTGGAGGCTTGAGGGCTGCACCCTTTATGTGACTAAAGAACCTTGTCCGATGTGTGCGGGAGCAATCGTGCACTGTCGCCCTGATCGTGTTGTTTTTGGTGCCCTTGACCCCAAAGGGGGGGCTGCGGGGGGATGGATTAATCTCTTACAAAGCAATCCCCCTCTCAATCACCGGTGTGAAATTACGATGGGTGTCATGGAGCACGAATGTGTGGGGATCCTCAAATCCTTTTTTAGAGATGCTCGAGAGCGAAAGAAAAACCAACGTCAGCCGCCTGTCGAGGGGGAGCCGCTAGATGAGCCGCTCGGCGATGCTGAGGCCCGCTAGTCGTCCTGTTGTCCAAG
>JALRJZ010000285.1 GCA_023261045.1 Akkermansiaceae bacterium | reverse complement strand
GTTTTTGATAGCCGCCAATAGTTGGCGTCGATTCCATTGTCTTTTAGATAATAGAGATGCTGCCCATCGTCTGAAAAATAGAGATCACTCTCATGAGCCGGTGAATTTGTTAAATTGATGGGTTCCTTGAGAATGGTATCCATGCCCCAAATTTCTCCTTCGGCGACAAAAGCCCATTCGAGTCCCGAAGCAGTAACGGTAGCATCAGAAGTTGATTTGATTAACAGAGCTTCGGATGATGGGTGTTCAAGAGTGGTTCGATGATGAAGTTTGATTTTTGTAGGTTGTGCTCCTGGCTGACTCGAGGTCTGAAAAAAATCAAAAAGGTGGCGATAAACGAGGAAACTTCCATCGGGAGAAAGCGCTGGAGTCAGGATGTTGTCATCCGTATGGGTTGTGATCTGTTTGCTTTGATCTTTACCCAAGGTGTGACGCCAGATGTTAAACGAGCCTGATTGCGCTGTGACATAGTAGAAAGACTTTCCACCTGGTGCCCACATGGGAAAGCGACAGCCTGTTGAGTTCTTCACAGGTTCGGTAAATTCTTTTGTGCTCAGGTCGTAAATCCAGAGGCGAGCAGCCTGAGATCCCTCATAGCCTTTGCGATAGGGTTCGATTCCATTACTCACAAACAGGATTTTCTTTCCATTTGGTGAGTAGCGCCCGTTACGTGCACTCGAGTCAAAGAGGATTCGCTCGTCTTTGGAGGGATCTAGGGGCTTTTCGAAGAGGCGATAAGGTGTTCGCCCCCCATGATCTCGGTAACCACTGACGAGGATGATGGGTTTTGTCGGGTGAAGATCTTCGAGTGTACTTCCTTCGCTATGGAATGTGATCTGCTCGGGGGTTCCTCCAATCGCGGGGATTCGATAGACTTGCTTTGAACCACTTCGAGTCGAGTTGAAGAAAAGAAACTTTCCATTTTTAGAGAGTCTCGGATTTTCATCGGGCGCCGGGTGATGAGTCAGTCGCTGTGCTTCTCCACCTTCAATGGCAGATCTCCAAAGGTCTCCCGACCATGAAAAGTAAAGAGTCTTACCGTCATTTGAGATTTGGGGCGAAGAGGGGATTTGAATAGTGTCTGCTCCGAATGTCTTGTTGTGAAACCCTGCTGCAAAAAGGGCGAAGATTAAGATTCTTTCCAAGTTACAAAATAAACGCCTCGATCGGGAGTGGTTGTCGGAGAAAGGCATACTGAAGAATGTCGTATTTTCCCCAAAAACCAAGGATTAGGTTGCGGCTCAAGCCTTGACGCGCTTTTAGGAGATGTGATTGATCTCTCTTCTTGGGTAATGAGCGAGGGAGGCGAGAGCGATCAATGTCTCGTCAGTGTGTGCCAATTAACCAAGCTTCGAGGGCTCAAAGTAGGGTGATGGCTCAACTGTAGAATCTTCTTAAGAGCCCAAAGAGTCCAAGTGTGGGCGCTTAGAGAACCTAAGAAACAGATTCTCGAGCGCTTGCGGCAAGATAGTCTCGATTGAGTTTGGCGATATGATCGGCGCTGATTTCTTTGGGGCACACCGCTTCGCATTCGTATTGGTTCGTGCAGTTTCCAAAGCCTTCGGCATCCATTTGTCTGACCATGGCGAGAGTGCGCGAATCCTTTTCGACTTGTCCTTGAGGAAGATGGTTGAGGTGGGAGGCTTTGGCTGAGACAAACAGCATTGCGGAAGCGTTTTTGCATGCTGCGACGCAAGCTCCACAACCGATACAAGCGGCAGCATCAAAGGCGGCATCGGCGTCAGATTTCGGGACGGGAATCGCATGGGCGTCAGGTGCAGATCCCGTGCGGACGCTAATGTATCCTCCGGCTGCAATGATACGGTCGAATGCGGAGCGATCGGTGACAAGGTCTTTAATGATGGGAAAGGCATTTGCCTTGAATGGCTCAATCCAAATGGTGTCTCCATTTGAGAATTTTCTCATGTGGAGTTGGCAGGTGGTGATTCCAGTTTCTTTGGAATGGGGAACTCCGTTGATCGTCATCGAGCACATTCCACAGATGCCTTCTCGGCAGTCATGATCAAAGTGAATCGGTTCATTCCCATCTTTGATGAGGCGCTCGTTGACGATGTCGATCATCTCGAGAAAAGAAGCGGAAGTAGGGATCTCCTTGGCCTCGTATGTTTCGATGCGCCCTTGGGCCGTTGAGTTTTCCTGGCGCCAGACTTTTAGGGTAAGGTTAAGAAGAGGCATGGCTTTTATTTGTATGAACGAATGGAAGGTTGGATTTCTTCGAAGATCAGCTCTTCTTTGTGAAGAATTGGAGCTTCTCCTGGCGCAGTGTGCTCCCAGGCGGCAACGTATTGATAAAGGTCGTCATGGCGCTTTGCTTCTCCCTCTTGGGTTGTGCCATCCTGAACCTCAGGGTCGACTTCAGTGAATTGATGTTCTGTTCGGAAATGTCCCCCACACGATTCCTCACGATTCAGTGCATCATGACAGAGCACTTCAGCGAAATCAATAAAGTCGGCAACACGTCCCGCTTTCTCTAGCTCGGAATTGAGTCCGTGAGGAGAGCCCGGAATGCGAACATTTGTCCAGAACTCATGGCGGATTTCCGGGATTCTTTGGAGAGCAAATTCTAAGCCCTCTCTGTCTCTAGCCATCCCGCATTTGTCCCAGATCAATAAACCCAGCTCTCGGTGGAAAGAGTCAACGGAACGGGTCCCTTTAATTTCTATGAGAGATTTAAGCCGGTCTTTGACCTCGTCTTCGACCTTTCTGAAATTTGGGTGATCTTTTGTGATCGTCCCTGGCTTTTGAGTTGCTAGGTAGACGGCAATTGTTGATGGGATGACAAAATACCCATCAGCAAGGCCCTGCATCAAGGCGGATGCTCCGAGTCGATTTGCCCCATGGTCTGAGAAGTTTGCTTCCCCCAGAACATGGAGTCCGGGCAAGTTCGACATCAAATTGTAGTCTACCCAAAGTCCACCCATGGTATAGTGCACGGCTGGATAAATCTGCATCGGCTGTTGATAAGGATTATCGCCAGAAATCTTCTCATACATTTGGAAGAGGTTGCCGTATCTCGCTCGGATAGCATCCTCGCCATCGCGTCTGATCGCATCTGCGAAGTCTAAAAAGACGCCTAAACCGGTGGTGGCAACTCCTCGGCCATCATCACAAGCCTCCTTCGCTG
>JALRJZ010000284.1 GCA_023261045.1 Akkermansiaceae bacterium | reverse complement strand
CGATTTTCACAGGTCATGAGGATCCCAACAAAGACGATACCTCTCTGGATTTTGATCACTTGGCAAAGACTCCAGGGACAAAAGTATTTGTCATGGGGGTTTCTCGTTTGCGCGGCATCTGTGATCAATTCGTGAAGGGTGGAGCCTCGCCCGAGACTCCAATTGCTCTGACTCGTTGGGCGACCACAGGAAAGCACCAGACTCTCGAGGGGACTCTTGAGACGATTGCGGATCTTGTGGAACAGAAGAACTTTAAGTCGCCTGCCGTTGCGGTGATCGGGGAGGTGGTCAGAGAGCGCCAGAAAATCAATTGGTTTGAAACTCGCCCACTTTTTGGAAAACGCCTTGTTGTGACAAGGACGAGAGATCAAGCGGGGGAGCTGAGTAAACGACTTGGGGATCTCGGGGCTGATGTCATTGAACTTCCAACCATTCGGATTGATCCACCAAAAGACAAACGCGAGTTTGCCCAGCTTGTCGCCGATGCCCACACCTATGATTGGTTAGTGTTCACCAGTCCAAATGGTGTGAAGAAGTTCTTCGATGCTTTCTACGCAACCTACCAAGACGCAAGAAGCCTTGGAGGTCCAAGAATTGCCGCGATTGGACCAAGCACTGAGGCAGCGATTCGTGATTACCGCTTCACCGTTGATCTGTTGCCTGAGAAGAATTTTGTGGCGGAGGGACTGATCGAGGCCTTTAAAGATCAGAGCATTGAGCACCAGAAGGTTTTGTGGATTAAGGCAGAAGAGACTCGAGAGATCATTCAGAGGGATTTGACGGCTCTTGGAGCGATTGTTGATTGCTGTGTCGCTTATCGGACTGTTCCGGAGACAAGTGATCCCTTAGGTGCGATCAAACGCCTGAAGGAGCAAAAAACGGATCTCATCACCTTCACGAGTGCGTCGACGGTAGAAAACTTCTTTGCCCTTGGTATCGATTGGCCTGAGGAGTGTGCCGCCGCATGTATTGGACCTGTCACCGGAAAGGCCTTTGCCGCTCAAAATCAAAGTGGTGTGCCTCTCGTTGAGGCGCAACAGCACGACATTGAGGGACTTGTTGAGGCGATTGTCGGGCACTTTGAGGCGAGTTAATCACTTTGGGCCCCCTATTGTGGCTCAAAGCGCTACCGGTTGACCTGTGAGAGTGTGATCGCCTTCTGAATATCGACCTCGCCAAGGGGCTTCCGTTGGGCGGGGCGATCCGATGATCCGCGTGGCCATTTATTGGGAGAATCATATTGCCCTTCATCCTTGAACTCTTTTTGAAGTCTTGAGATTTCATCTTTGAGCTCTTGGAAGAGTTTTTGGGTCTCTGGTTTTTGAGAATCTGAAGCCGAGTAGAGAAGGTTGTGCTGTTCGTTCGGGTCGTTTCGGAGGTCGAAGAGCTCATAGGTTTGATGCTCCCAAAAGTAGATGAGCTTATGCGTCCTTGTTCTCACCCCGAGGTGGGCAGAGGTATTGTGGTGCCCGGGGCTATGGTAATAACGGTAGTAGAAAGTTTCTCGCCAATCGCTCGGTTGTTGTCCCTTTAAAAGTGGGGCGAGGCTACGGCCTTGCATGAAATCAGGAATGGGAAGTCCAGCGAGATCGAGGAAGGTGGGAGCCAAATCAAGATTGGAGACAAATTGATCGGGGGTGATGGCCTTCTTAATCCCCGGTCCCATTGCGAGAAGGGGGACGTTGAGGCCGGCCTCATACATGAAGCGCTTATCATACAATCCTTGGTCACCAAGAAACCATCCATTGTCAGAAGAGTAAATGACGATGGTATTCTCACTCAGTTTCGATTTCTCAAGATAATCTAAAACTTTCCCGACGTTGTCATCAACCCCCTGCACACAAGCAAGGTAGTCTTGCATGTAGCGTTGGTATTTCCAACGAACCAGGTCCTTTCCGGTGAGAGTCTTGTCATCGATCTTGATTTCCATCGGTGAGGTGCGTCGCCATTGATTAAGTTCTTTGGGGGCGAGACCTTGCGGTGGAGTTCTCTTGAGATCTCGATTGGTGAGATCTCTGGCGATTGTTTGGCGATTTTTTGGAAGGGCCGTCGGGCGAGTGGTGTAGTCGTCGAAGAGGGTTTCTGGCTCAGGAAAAGTTCGGTCTTTGAAAAGCGCCTTGTTGCGCT
Organism: Akkermansiaceae bacterium; assembly: GCA_023261045.1. Taxonomy (GTDB): domain Bacteria; phylum Verrucomicrobiota; class Verrucomicrobiia; order Verrucomicrobiales; family Akkermansiaceae; genus SW10. The sequence continues at coordinate 1,028 of JALRJZ010000284.1, read as the reverse complement.
CGTCGGGTTCCCAGGCTCGGTGGGGTGCTTTTTGGTGAAGCATCAAAAAGAAGGGCTGGTCCTTAGGTCGGGTCTTTAGAAACTCAATCCCCAAGTCTCCGGTGATATCAGTGCAGTGGCCTTTGATAGAGACTTTCTCGCCCTTCGTGAGAAAGGTTGGATTCCAATAAGAGCCCTGTCCAGGTAAGACAATCCAACGGTCAAATCCCTGTGGATCACTTCCAAGATGCCATTTGCCGATCATGCCCGTGTGGTAGCCTCCGGCCTGCATGTGTTTGGCAACCGTATCACGTTCTGGATCAAATCGATTAAAGACCGGAACACCATTCAGGTGAGAGTATTGCCCGGTAAGCAGGGTGGCGCGACTCGGAGTGCAAATGGAGTTGGTCACAAAGGACTTGGTGAAGCGAGCCCCTCCGGCAGCTAGGCGATCAAGGTGAGGGGTTTGATTCACCTTTGATCCATAAGAGGATATGGCGTGCTGAGCGTGATCATCAGAGAAGATAAAAATGATATTGGGTCTCTCAGCGCCAAAGCTCGCGCTGGCCAGGACCGTGAAAAAGAGGAAGTAGAAGACCTTCATTATTTAAGGGGAGCATTCACAGAACGCTTGGTCAAGATCGCGAAGGCAAATCTCCCATTAGGCACTTGTTTCGTGAAAATTGAAATTGCCTTCTAATATGGGCCCGATTATGAAGCTGCCGCGCTAGGAAGGCATCGATTTTAGAAGTTTTCTAGCCACCATCCAGTTATCATGAAGTGGTAATTGCCGCTGTAGCTCAGGGGTAGAGCAATTCATTCGTAATGAATAGGTCGTGAGTTCGAATCTCACCAGCGGCTCCATTTTATAAGGGTTTCAGAGGGGTAGGTTGTTTAGGGTAACACTTTAGGGTAACACTTTATCACTTAAAACTAGCCAAAAAACCGCCAGTGGTGAGCTGACGGTTGTGGTTTGAGAGCAGGCGAGGGCAGTTATTCGGCCAAAGCAAAGCGCAAAAACTTCTTTCCTTCAGCTAACTGAAATTCTG
>JALRJZ010000283.1 GCA_023261045.1 Akkermansiaceae bacterium | reverse complement strand
TCCTAATCGTTGTCTATGCAGCCTTGGTAATGCGCTACCGCTGGCTTCCCGATGACCTAAAACCTTCACTCAAATTTGACCTGGCCTTATGGCTTAGTTGTAGCGCCATCGTTGCCGCTGGTCTCTATGCCACAGCTCAATTCCTGTTCTAGACTCGACTGCTAGACAGGAACAGCGATCGACTGAAGAATCTCACCGACAATGGAACTTCCTGTCTCGCCTGAATAGAGCGCCTCATTACCCAAAACAAGACGGTGCCCAATCACCCCAGGAGCCAAATCTTGAATCATCTCTGGAACCACGTAATCACGACCTTCGAAAAGAGCAAAAGCCTGAGAAATTCTCAAAAGATGGAGTGATGCTCGAGGGCTTGCAGCCAACTTGACCTTCGAAAGCCGTCGGGTCTCGCTCACAATCCTCACAATATACTCTTGCAACTCAGCACTCACCTGAACAGATCTCGCAGCCTGCCGCACATGCGCGAGCTGATCTTTCGAAATGACAGGTTTGATTTGATCGACAGGATGTGATCCTTTCTGCTCTCGTAGAATTCTTAATTCGTCTTCGAGCGATACATATCCAAGGGAGCATTGATATGCAAAGCGATCCATTTGAGCTTCCGGCAATGGATAGGTGCCCCGTAATTCTACAGGATTCTGTGTCGCAATCACAAAGAATGACGAACCAAGCTCATATCGACTTCCTTCAATAGTCACCTGCCCCTCAGCCATTGCCTCTAAGAGAGCACTCTGTGTTCGAGGGGAGGCACGATTAATCTCATCGACCAAAAGAATGTCAGAAAAAATTGGACCTCGATGAAAATTAAAAGCTGCCTTTTGGGCATCAAAAACACTCACTCCAAGAATATCAGATGGCAAAAGATCAGGCGTGAATTGAATCCGCTGAAAATAAATATCACCAACCGAACGTGAAATGGCCTTTGCCAAGGTTGTCTTTCCTGTTCCAGGGTAATCCTCAAGCAAAACATGCCCACCGGCAACCATCGTCGCCAAAACCCGCCTGACGGCTTCCTGCTGCCCAAGCATCACACTCTGAACTGAGTCCTCGAGAGAAGCGACAAGATGATAATTATCCACCTTCACCTCCTTCCGACTGCTCAGAGCGCTGCTGATTCCACTTAGTCCATACAGGGCCAGCAGTTCTCTGATGCCATTCAAAGAGGTTAAGAATTGCCTTGGCATCCTCCTGATCAAAAGTCGCCTCGATCTTATCTAGATTTTCAAGATTGCGAAGCTTCTTAGCCTTATTCGTTTCCAAAAACAGCTCGATATCAACTAGGACTCGAGGCCCCTTGTTAGAAGGGGCAACAATCACCAGTGGGCAGGCTCTTTCATGCCCACCAGCGTCATCAACAATCATCGAAAATGCAGTAAACCTCCCTTGCGTTGCTGCCTCAATAATTCGATCTGGAACGGTTGATGAGACTGCACCCGCTTTGACAAATTTTAGATCATTGAGCACTTGCTCTGGCTTCTTAGGAACTTTCGTGATCAAGGAGCGTTCAAGCAGCTCCATCATTGTCCCCTCCGCAAGAAGGCGCCGCCATTTCTGAAGAAGTGGCAGTGCCTCCTCTCGACTCACACTGACACCAGAGGGATCAAAGAGGGCAACTTTTTGCCAAAGTTTTGAAAAATATTGCCTTTGTATTTCGGGAATCTCCTCTTGCGCTTTTTCCCATAGGGATGATTGAGTCTCAACGAGTTCTTTTGGATAAGAGTTTTCCATCGGACGATCAATCCCCGGCACAACGCACCATTTTGAACCCTCTTGTATCATCCAAACCTTAAGAATTTCGGGGATCCAATCTCCACCAGTTGGCTCAACGGTCAGCACCCCCAACGCCATTTTTCCCTCGTGATAAAACTGGCTTTTCTGCACATCGGCAACATCTCTATCGCCAACGCCTTTGGCCCACCAATTCACCGCTTCTTGATAACGACCTAAGCGTCGTTCATCACCCGCGCTGACTTTCTGGTTTGCAATTCCTCGCATTCGCAATTGTGCACCTTGAGGAACCTGCAACTGCCTTTGATCGAGCTGAGGGACTACCCCCTCTTCACCCTCATTAATGACATTTTTTTCTCGGAAAAGGCGCAGCAAATATCCCTTTAAATCGCCAGCCCGCATCAAAGACACGACCGAATCCAACAACTCCAGAGGACGATCTCCTCGAACCTCCTGATAGGTTTTCTCAAATACTCCACCCATTTGCTTGGAAACTTCGCGATCTTCCCAACTAAACTCTTTTCGATGAGCAGCACGATGAGCGGTCATGCTTTCGTCAGCATAGGCAAAAAACGCGGGCAACTCGACTCTCCAACCTCCTTCGGTCCTGAGCAAACGAAACCGAATTGGAGTCCGATTTTTCTCTTCTGGAAGCACCTCAAAATCAGAAAGAAAAGAAACCATTGCGGAATACTCATCACCATCCCCATCACCCTCCATGATCACCTTCATGACTTTTCGTGAGGTTAACAATCGCCAAACACGACGAGCATCAAGCCCCTGCACCCCCAAGCTTGCAATCCGAATTTCGCGATCCCATTGACGCTCCCCCAATTCATCCCTCTCAAGAACTCCAAGCCAAACTAAGATCTGCTTCAGGTCACCTGACTCCGCAGACTCTAGAAAGTAGCTTAATGCGATTTCAGGATGCTCGACACTGAGCTTCTCAAGAACCACAGCCCCTTTTAAAGCATCATAAAAACGCTTTTGCTCCAATGTTTTCAACTGAGCAAGCGCTTCAACTCGCTCACTGGCCATCCATCGTTCAAGGCGAATGACCCTCTCCCTTAATTGGTTCGAAAACCCAAGTCCGATATTTTGAAATGAACCCTCCTGAGGACCAATCCGCCACTGGCCATTTTCAAGCTTTAAAGCAAGGCTGATGACTGCCACCGCATCTGGTCGATTCTCTGGAACTGCGTGAATGAGCACCGCCGCAAGATCTTGATCAATCCGCTCCAGACAGGGCGAAAAACTCACCTTTTCTTGAACTAACCAACTCGCTCTTCGTCTCCACGAGCGCTCCATCAAACGCAGCTTCTCAGGACCGCAAAAGGGAGAAAGAATGACTTCTTCTGGTATCTCTCTCGACGCATCGGGTTCAGAGATCTTTTCAAACATCCCGATGACGACCTCCGTAGGAGAAAGGGCATAGGATAAAGAAGAGCAACTGAGGAG
>JALRJZ010000282.1 GCA_023261045.1 Akkermansiaceae bacterium | reverse complement strand
GAAGTGATCCCAAAGAAACAGAACTCCAAACTTTATTATCTCAAATACGAGTTAGTTGATCATCCTGGAGAATTCCTTGAGGTTGCAACAACCCGTCCTGAGACACTGATGGGTGATGTTGCTGTCGCAGTGAATCCGAAGGATGAACGTTATGGGAAATATGTTGGTAAACTGGTTAAGCGCCCCTTCCCAGAGGCTTCGATTCCGGTTGTCGCAGACGACCATGTGGATCCCGAATTCGGAACCGGGGCTCTGAAGATCACACCGGCTCATGACAAAGCTGACTTTGAAATCGGATTGCGGCATGATCTCGAGATCATTGATGTTTTTCATCCTGATGCGACTGTTCATTGTTCCGAGGTGCCCGAGTTGGATGGACTTGATCGTTTTGTGGCGCGTAAAAAATCTGTCGAAATGCTCGAGCAAATGGGGCTTCTCATTAAGGTGGAAGAGCACGAAAATAACATTGGTTTTTCAGAGCGTGCTGACGTTCCCATTGAGCCGAGGATCTCGATGCAGTGGTTTTTAAAGTATCCCGCCACTCAGGAAACGGCTGAGGCGGTTGCGAATGATGAGATTAGTTATCGTCCTGCTCGTTGGGCTAAGACCCACTCGAATTGGATGGAGGGGATCCAAGATTGGTGTGTCTCACGTCAACTGTGGTGGGGGCACCGTATTCCAGTTTGGTATCGAAAAGAAAAAGTCAACGACCTCAAAGAAGCGGAGTCTTTAACCCTTGGTGATTTGCAAGCGGGTGACCTTCATGTGAGTGCACAGCCCCCTGAGGATCCTGAAAATTGGGTTCAAGATGAGGACGTATTAGACACTTGGTTTAGTTCTTGGTTATGGCCGTTTGCGACGATGCAAAATGTCGGGGAGGATTCTGAGCTCCTCAAAAAGTTTTACCCAACAAGTGATCTTGTAACCGGTCCTGATATCATCTTTTTCTGGGTTGCTCGGATGATCATGGCAGGGTTCCGCTTTCAGGATCAGTTGCCCTTCAAAAACGTGTTCTTCACCTCAATTATTCGAGATATCCAAGGGCGCAAAATGAGTAAGTCACTTGGAAACTCGCCTGACCCGATTGATCTCATGGATCAATACGGGGCGGATGGTTTGAGGTTTGGCCTGATGAGAACCGCTCCCGTCGGTTCAGATTTGCGTTTTGACGAAGGTCTGGTCGAGGAAGGTCGTAATTTTGCCAATAAAATCTACAACGCGTGCCGGTTCAGGCGCATGGCTGGTAGTGAGACTCGAGGTGGATTTGAGTCCTCTCAGTTGCGAGATCTAAAGCCTTATCATCTCGATATTCTTGCCAAGTGCGATCAGCTTTCAGAAAGCCTTGAAAAGTCCTATGTGGATTATCGGTTTAATGAAGTAGGAGGAGCGTTGTATGAGTTTTTGTGGAGTGAGTTTTGTGACAAGTTTTTAGAGGCTGTTAAAGGCGATCTGCGCGATGAGGCTAGTGAGCAAGCAAGAGATCTTACTCTCGATGTCTTTGATGCTGTGATGGCTCGTTACCTCCATCTTCTTCATCCCTATATGCCTCACCTCACTGAAGAATTGAGCCTCAAGATGGGCTATCTCGAGAAAGGGGATTTTCTGATGCTCAAAGAGCTTCCCAATGAGCCTCTTCTTTCGGGTGTCAATGCATCGGTGGTTGAAGAGGCTCAGCAGCGTGCAAGTGCGATCTATGATTCTGCTGGGAAGCTGAGAAATCTTAAAGCGGAGTATCGCTTGGCTGCGCGTAAGGATGTGCGCTTCATCGTCGTCAATAGTCCGGATTGGCTTGCGGCCGAGTGTACGACATTGGCATTGCTTGTAGGTGCAGAGTCGGTGTCTCTGGAGTCAGGCTACATCGCTCAACAGGGTACTCCTGCGTCTCTTACTTCCGTTGGTGAGGTCTTTATGCCGTTAGAAGGTTTCATTGATATCGAGGCTGAAAAAGCTCGCTTGACCAAAGAGATCGAAAAAATGGAGCTGGAAGTTCGTAAGTGCCAAGGAAAGCTTTCGAACGAAAAGTTTGTCCAAAATGCCAAACCTGAGGTTGTTTCTCTCGAGCGTGAGCGACTTGCAGAATGGGAGGGGAAATTGTCTCAGTTAACTGAGATGCGTCGTCATCTTGGTTGAGAACTTCTCGATTGTTTCTCAATGGATAAGTAGATAGCCTTTAAGAATCGACGATGACTGAGGTTGGTGAATTTGATCAGATTGCGGGGCTCAATGAATTGGCGCAGGCATTTCTGAGTGCGGCTGGGATCGAGGATCTTAAGTCGTTGGCCGCAGCGAGTGCGCAAGAGGTGCATGAAGAGATCTGTGGAGCGAGAGAAATTCTTCATATAGAGGGTGAAATTCCCTCGATCGATGAGATTAGTGGCTGGATTTCATCAGCCCAAAGGATGGTTGAGGACCTCTTAGGTGAAGCTTCAGAAGAGCCCGAAGTCATTCTTAATAAACCAAAAAAGGTAATCACCCCGTCGGTAGCGAATGCGCCGCAAGCAATCCCTATTGACGTGTCCTTTTTAGTTGAACAACAGATTGCCGTCAATGACGTGCCTGTCATGGTTTCGTTCCTCAGTGAAGAGAGTGAACCGATTTCTGAAGGGGCGGCAAAGCAAGCTCGACCTGGTGATGTCGTGATCCGCTCTCTTACTGGTGATCTGCTGCCACCCCAGCGCTATACCGGCGAGAGGGAACATGGAGAAAAGGCAGATATTCAACCTTTAGAAAGGGGACTTTCAGATATTCGAAAGACTCCAAGCGAAATGCTCAACAAGGGTAAAAAGGCTCATGCTCGGAGTTTTATTCGTGGAGTTTTACACCCTCAGCCGACTTTGGTTCGATTTGGAGCCTTGGTGACTGCTTGTCTACTGGTGGTGCTCCCAATGAGTTTCATCGCGGGTTGTCTCATTCTGGCAAAGGTTGAACATTGGATCTGGTATTCGATCATTCCGGGTCTTGGGTTCACCCTTGGTGCTTTTTACTTCATGTTTGCTCGGGGGTTGAAGTGTCGGGTGTGTGGACAACCGATCTTTGCGTCAAAGCGCTGTTTACGCCATGAAAAGGCGCATCATGTGCCACTGTTAGGCAATATTTTGCCAACCTGCCTGCATATTCTCGTCTTCCATTGGTTTCGATGCATGTATTGCGGAACCTCGGTTCGAATTCGAGAGTAGCAACCACTACTCTCGTCGGCGCGAATCCATGGTGAT
>JALRJZ010000281.1:2995-3223 GCA_023261045.1 Akkermansiaceae bacterium | reverse complement strand
ATAGGTTGGACACGTCGGCAGACACATCCCGCAATGCATGCACTGCTGAAGAATCGAAAAATCCAGCGTCTTTAAGGTCTTTTCCACAGCAAACTAATCAAAAATCTTTCCAGGATTTAGGAGATTGCGCGGATCGATCGATTGCTTGACTAATCTCATCAAAGCGTAGCTTGCCTCACCAACTTGCTCGCGAAGCCACCCCTTTTTAGCAAGGCCGATTCCATGTTC
>JALRJZ010000281.1:0-2974 GCA_023261045.1 Akkermansiaceae bacterium | reverse complement strand
AATGAACTCGACGCATTTCATCTTCATCGCGCTCGTCTGTTAAAAAAGTAGGATGGAGATTCCCGTCTCCCATGTGGCCAAAAGTGCCCACTGTCAGGCCATGCTCTCTCGCGAGAGTGTCAATAAAAGAAACCATTTCAGCAAGATGCGATCGTGGGACAGTCACATCCTCGAGAATTGTTGTCGGACGAACCCGGGCAAGCGCAGAAAAGGCGGTCCTCCTTGCACTTGCAAGCTGGAGAGATTGCTCTTCGTCTTTCGCTTGAGTGACTTCGATCGCACCATGTCTTTTGGCAATCTCTGCCATTTTAGTGACTTCGTCATCGACAGCGACGGGATGTCCATCCGTTTCCATCAAAAGCAAGGCCGCGCACTGAGTCGGTAGCCCTATTCCCACAAATTCCTCCACGCAGCGAATTGTCATCTGATCAAGAAACTCGAGGGTGCACGGGATGATCTTTGCCGCGATAATCGCCGAAACTGCCTGCGCGCCTTGCTCAAGAGTAGGAAAAGAAGCAAGCAAGGTCGCCCTTTTCTCTGGAATGGGTAAAAGCTTGAGCAAAACCTCTGTAATAATTCCCAGCGTTCCTTCCGATCCAACAAACAAATCCTTCATCGAATAGCCTGCAACATCTTTGACACAACGATTACCAAGTTTTGCAATCTGCCCGTTAGGGAGAACGACTTCTAGCCCCATGACATAATCTCGCGTCACCCCATACTTGAGGCCTCGAAGTCCTCCAGAATTATTAGCAACGTTGCCTCCAATGGTGCTAATCTTCATCGACCCAGGATCAGGAGGATAGAACAACCCGACTTTTCTCGCCTCTTGATCAACTTTTGCAGTAATTGCACCACATTGAGCTTTTAAGGTGAGATTCTTCGAATCGACTTCTAGAATCTGATTCATCCGCACTAGACACAACACGAGGCCTTCCGGTTCTGGAACACTCCCGCCACTCAAGCCCGTGCCAGATCCTCGAGTAGTCACTTTTAAATCATGAGTATTGGCCAACTGAACACAGGCGGCGACTTCGGCAGTCGACCCCGGAAGGACAACGTATCCTGGTCGAGAACTCAAAGCCGCCGTTCCATCGAATCCATACGGGATCAAGTCAGCGTCGTCGGTGAGAACGTTTTTCTCGCCGACGATCTCACAAAATTCTTCGAGAAGTTGTCGTGATTGATTCATGTAGACTGAACCAAAGCAAGGGCACTTTCCACATCGGCACCATCATGGACCATTGCCATCAATGCCGCCACAATGCCTGCCGGTGATTCGTGTTGAATGACATTTCGCCCATAAACAATCCCTGAAGCACCTTGCTCAAGTAAGCCTTGAGTTCGTTCAAGAATCTCGCGATCACTTACTTTCCCTCCCCCTCTCACTAAGACTGGGACTCCTCCAGCGGTTTCAATCACTTGATGATACAGAGACACATCATCAGTAGGATCCGCTTTAATAATATCGGCCCCTAATTCTACCGCCTGACGTACCAAGTGACTGATTTTCACCAAATCGCCGTCCACCATGTATCCGCCAGCAATTTCGTTGGGTTGAAACACCAAAGGCTCAATCATCATTGGCATCCCATAGTAGTCTGCCTCTGGTTTAAGTTTTAAAATGTTTTCAACGCACTGAGCGTTGACTTCGGGTGCCCCAGGAATCTGGAATAGGTTGACACACACACAGGCCGCATCAAGTCGCACAGCCTGAAGCATGGCCTGCTCAATCATCAAACTATAAGAAGTTGAAGGAAGTTCTTTTCCGTAGATATTTGCAACATCCGTCCTCAACACCAAGCTAGGCTTTTGCCTACCCGGAAAATCTTGCAAGTGGCGAGCCTGCCCCACTGTTAATTGAATCGCATCTGGCGCCGCAGCCACGAGTGTTTTGATGACCGTAGGCATGTGCTCAATTCCCTGAAGAAAGCCAGGCTGATTAAAAAATCCGTGATCGACGGCAACGTCAAAACAACGGCCGGAGCGAGAGTGAAACAGACGATTAAGACGGGCAGCTTTCATATCAGTAGTCGCAAGAGTGCACCGTAATCATTCATTCGTCAGGCGAGAATCTTACTTTTTATCCTCATTTTTCCAAACCAGTGCTTGTAAACTCGCAAGAAATGAAAGTTTTCACCGTTCTTTTCACGCTCACAGTGATCTTGCTTCAAGCGAGCCCGTATGAAATCACTGGACTCAAAGAACCATTCTCCGTCGTTTTTGACACCGATGGAACTCTTTATGGCGTGGAATATGAAAACGGCAATCGTGTCTTTCGACTACAATCTGATCAATTAGACTTCATCGCTGGCCGTCGATCTCCGGGGGGACAACACTTAGGTGATGTTGCCGAAGGAGATGGTGGACTGGCCACCAACGGTCGATTCAATGGCATGCATGATCTTGCTCTTCATCCTGATCATCGCCTCTTTATTGCCGACACGTTTAATTCACGAATAAGGGTCATTGATCTTACGAGTGGGAAACTCTCAACACTCGGGGATGGAAAGCTAACTTTTAAAAACCCCTATACAGTTTGCATCCATCCAGACGGATCTAAACTTCTCGTCGCAGATCTTCCTCAATATCAAGTCTTCGAAATTGATCTAAAAACTCTTGAGATCAAGACCATCGCCGGAAATGGAAAGCGTGGTGTCCCAGTTGAAGGAGCACCTGCTACCGAGACTTCTCTCTTTGCCCCTCGCGCGGCAATCTATGGGCTCAATGGCTCTGTTTTTATCGCTTCTCGAGAGGGACATGCCTTGCGACAAGTTGATGGCCAGGGGCGCCTCTTTACCGTTGTCAATCAATCGGGTATAAAAGGCAAAAATGGAGACGGAGGCCCAGGAACTGCAGCCCGCTTAAATGGCCCAAAACACCTCGCTCTCGACCCTGATGGTAATGTCCTCATCAGCGATGACAACAACCACGCAATTCGGCTTTACCGGATCAAAGAAAAAACGGTTCACCT
>JALRJZ010000280.1 GCA_023261045.1 Akkermansiaceae bacterium | reverse complement strand
TCACACTAGAGATTCTAGGGATTGTCCGCTTCTGGTCAAACCTTACTCAGCTTTGGGCTTTTCCACATAGGTTGATTTGATGCGGAGATCTCGCAGTGCGGTGCCAGAGGCAGCTGCTGGGCTTGAAGTCATCAGTTCTGCTCCCTTGTTATTCTTTGGGAATGCGATGACTTCGCGAATCGATTCTTCCTTGCAGGCCAGCATCACCACCCGGTCCAAGCCAAGTGCAATTCCTCCATGTGGTGGCGCTCCGTATTTGAAAGCGGTGAGAATGTGATCGAACTCCTCTTGAGCTTCTTGTTCAGAGATTCCGAGTGCAGAGAACATTGAGCTCTGGAGGTCAGACTCGTGGATTCGAATGGATCCACCACCTAGTTCGTAGCCGTTGAGAACAACGTCGTAGGCTTGTGCCCGGAGATTGTCGAGTTCTCCCTGACGAAGTTTCTCTTCGTCCTCTTTGAGTGGGCGAGTGAAAGGGTGGTGGACCGCGACGTAGCGGTTTTCTTCTTCATCAAAGGCAAGAAGGGGAAACTCAGTGACCCAGAGAAAATCAAGCTCTTCATTGTCCGCTAGTAAGTTCTGTAGAGATGCCACTTCAAGGCGGATGCGGCCAAGGACTTCGCAAGCAGGCTCCCAAGAATCAGCAGCAAAAAGGATGAGATCTCCAGGTTCGATTTCAAGTTTGGACCTCAAGGCTTCAACTTCGTTGTCTGTCATGCGTTTGACAAAAGGAGAGCGCCATGTCGAGCGGTCGGTATCCCGGGCTTGGATGTAGGCAAGACCCTTCGCGCCTGCCTCTTGAGCAAGCTTTGTGAGTTTATCAATTTGACCTGTAGAGATGTCGGCAAATCCTTTGGCGTTGATCGCTTTGACAACACCACCATTGGCGATTGCTCCCGAAAAGACTCGAAATTCACAGTCCTTGAGTTCCTCCGAAAGATCGACCATTTCCATTCCAATTCGACGCTCAGGCTTATCTGATCCGTAGCGGTTCATGGCATCTTTGTAGGTCAGGCGATCAAAAGGAGTCGGGACCTCAACGCCTCGAGCTTGGGAGAACATGGATGAAAGCATTCCTTCGATCATTGAGATGATGTCATCTTGGCTTACAAATGATGCCTCAATATCAATCTGGGTGAATTCCGGTTGGCGGTCGGCTCTTAAATCCTCATCTCGAAAGCAGCGCGCAACTTGGAAGTATTTTTCAACTCCAGCAACCATGAGCATTTGCTTGTATTGCTGGGGCGCTTGCGGAAGGGCATAGAACTTCCCTGGGTTGATCCGAGAGGGAACGAGAAAATCCCGCGCTCCCTCCGGAGTTGCTTTTGAGAGAATGGGTGTTTCGACTTCGAGAAAGCCTAAATTGGAGAGGTGGTCGCGAGCCGCTTTGGTGATGATGTGACGTTGCTTGAGGTTTTGAGCAAGCCTCGGACGTCGAAGATCCAAATAGCGGTGTTTGAGGCGGAGGTCTTCATTGGAGAGCTCTTTATCAAGCTGAAAGGGGAGAACTTCGGCCTTATTAACAATGGTAAGCTCACGGGCCACGATTTCAATTTGCCCCGTATCGAGATCTGGATTTGTGGTGTCGATTTCCTCTGTCTTCAAGCGAGCGGCGACGAGCCCTGTGATTTGAACGACATCTTCTTCACGAAGGGTGTGTGATAGTTGCGCAGCTTCTTGGGAATCATCTGGTCGGAAGACAACTTGGGTGAGGCCCTCTCGGTCACGTAGGTCGATGAAAATAACTCCGCCATGGTCGCGCGTGGAGTTTACCCACCCGATGAGGGTGACGGTTTGATCGATATGTTCAGTGCGAAGTGCGTTACAGTGATGTGTTCTCATTGACTTAAAAGTGCGGAAATTGATTGAGCGATGTTGTCGCTGTCGGAAATGATTTCTTCGGTTCGCGTAGCGAGGGTTTTGACTGAAAGTGTGGGGTATTCACTTCCGATGACGATCGCAAGCTTCGCTTTTGCTTGTTCGGCTTGCTTAAATTGCTTGTTAAATTTTGCAGAACTCAAGGAGTAACCAACAGAGATGCCAGCCTGACGAAGCCGTGTGGCCAGATCTAGAGCGGCAGTTTGTTGCTCTTGATCGGCGAGGATAAGAAAAACATCGAAGTGGCTTTGTGTAGCCAAGGTTTGGTACATTTGCTCACTTGCATGTGGGGTCTCCTCAATCAAGTGACGGATCACGACATCGCCAATCGCAAAGCCGGAAGCGGGTAGATCCACAGAGCCATCGGTAAGGGCAGAGATTAAGGTGTCGTAGCGCCCTCCTCCCGCAATTGCTCGAAGGCTTTTTTGAGCGTCGAAGACTTCGAAGACAATTCCGTTGTAATAGGCAAGCCCCCGAACAATGGAAAGATCCACTTCAACGTCATCGCGCATTCCTCTTGCTTCGAGGTTTTTAAGGACGTGATCAAGATGATCGCCCAGAGATTCTGGGTTTTGGATCGCTTCTTGAAGCTGCTGAAAAGAAAGGTTCAGAGCTTGAAGTTTTTGAGAGATTTTTTCCGGAGATTCTCGTTCGAGTTTATCGACGATTTGAAGAAGTTCGGCAATCTGATCGGGCGAGAGTTGGTGTTTTTCTCCAAAGTTGTGCCAGTAGGAGCGATCCGAAAGGCGAATGATAAAATCACCCTGCCGAAAGCCAAGATTTCTCATCAGCTCGATACTGAGAGCGATGATTTCTGCATCTGCTGCTGAATCCTCTTCGCCCAAAAGGTCGACATTGAATTGGTAGAACTCTCTCGTGCGCCCTTTCTGAGGCTTTTCGTACCGAAAACATTGTCCAATTTCGAACCAACGCATGGGTTTTGGGTAATCTCGCTGACTTGATGCAGCGAGTCGACCGAGGCTTGCGGTCACCTCAGGTCTCAAAGTGATATCTCGCCCTCCTTGGTCTTCAAAGCGGAAGAGCTGGCTTCCTAATTCGCCCCCGGTCTTTTTAAGATAAAGCTCAGTCGACTCGAGAAGTGGTGTCTCATACTCCACAAAGCCGTAGCGGCGAGCAACCTCTCGGAAATGAGTAAAGAGATAGTTCCGGATTGCGCAATCTTCTGGACGAAAATCCCGAAAACCTGGAAGACTTTGAAAACCTTTTGCCATGGTTGGAATGGCGGGACTCCCCGCGGGCGCGCGAGGATAAGGTCGGATTTTTCAATGTCGAGGCGGATTTGACCTCGCAGTGCCTGAAGCACATGAAGAATGCTTTACCTTCCTGCTCAGT
>JALRJZ010000027.1:15510-18601 GCA_023261045.1 Akkermansiaceae bacterium | reverse complement strand
GTCCTTTCGGCTCTGCTTGATCAATGATTCAATACGATTGGCAGCTTCTTTGCGGTATGGGTGAAATGACATATCGTTCTCTCCGAGATGGTAAAAAACGCCTGCCAGCTTGACCTTGTGTCCTTTTGATTCGATCCCACGGATGCTTTCTTTGATAAAAGAGATAAATCGTGGGTAAAGATGACGCGATTGGGCCATGCTACCTTCGGGAGTCCAGTCAATGATCTGAGATCCGCTGTGGGTGAATTTGGCAATGGCGATGTTCTTTTCGCCTCTTCTCTGCAAGGTGGAAGCGAAACTCACTTCTGGGCCAAAGTTGTCGTAAAGAATGCCTGGACCGAGGGGTTCCCAACCATTGGATGCTTTGAAACCTCCTCCAAGGCTATAGCGGAAAGCAACGGAGTGGTTGGTATTAAGAAGAGGGGAGTTTTGCTTTTTTAGATCCTGGATAAAGGCCCGTTCTCCTTCCATATTTCGGTGGCCAGCCAGGATGTAAAGATTGATGGGTTCTCCCTTTGGGTAAGGCCATTTTTTGAGCGAACGCTCTGAATCTGGAAGCTTGGCAATCGTGCGAAGGTAGGCATCAGCATAGTTTTCTCCGTGTTGGAGTTGTCCAAGGGTGCCATAATGATAGTGAAGACCAACGCCCCCCCCGATTTCGACGCCAATATGTGAGGTGGGGATATATTCGGCGAAAGGGTCTTTCTTGGTGACGGATTTCTGAGCTTCGCTAATTTCGTACATGCGAGGTCGAAGGTCCATGCCCCAAATTGTTTTGGTGCAAAGTTCGCCAATGTAAAATTTGAGCGTTGGTTGTTTGAGATCCTTACGCCAGCGAGCGATGAAGTTGGCGAGGTTGGGACCATAGTTCTTCCGGTAATCTTCATTGAACATGTCGTTCTCTCCCTGATGCCACATGAATCCTTCGAGGCGGTAAGGGATGCCCTCTTTGTCGAATTCCGCGAGGGATTGACGGACGAGCTCCAGGGCCAAAGGATACATCTTGAATCCCTGAGGTTCGTCGGGATTCCAGTCCCCGCCAAGGTGGGTTCCACCAGCGGCGCACTTGATGATGGCTATCGGCACGTCGATGTGTGCCGAAACCTTGCGGGCGAAGCTCAGTTCAGGCCCCACCATATTTTTGATGGGCTGAAGTGCCAACCACCCATCGGAAGTGCTTTTTGATTCGCGGCCGAGTGAATACGAAAAACGGACGTTTTCTTGAGCATTTTCAAGTCCAATGAAGGGTGGGAAGTGTTTGATGTCCTGAGCCTTCGAGTCAGCACCTTCCATGTTCGATTGCCCAGCGAAGATGAAGACGCGCACTGGTTCAATCGCGCTCAGGCTTGAGAGGGCAGCAATCAATGCGGGGAGAATCAGTTTGAACATGAAGAGGTAAAGTTAGTGGCACTGACAGCCTCCTTGGCCGAGTCGTTTTGCGATGCGTTGGGCAGTTGGAGTGATGGAAAGTCCCCCAAGATTTGTACAGCGAAGTTCTCTGGGGATCTGATGGGCCACTTTACTCATGGCGATGACCACTTCATCAAATGGAATCAGATGATCGTATCCTCCGAGAGCCATATTTGCGCAAGAAAGGGCATTGCTTGCGGCCATGATATTTTTTCCAAGGCAGGGTGCTTCGACGCGATTGGCGATGGGATCACAGACCATCCCAAAGCTGTTTTGAAGAGCAAGTGAAGCAGCTGCAAGTTGCTGGTTGGTGGTTCCTCCAGCCAAGAAAGTGATGGCAGCAGCAGCCATTGCCGAGCCCGAGCCACATTCTGCCATGCAGCCTCCCTCTTCGGCGGCAAAGGTCGAATCCCGGGCAATAAACACGCCGATGAGGCCCGCGATCAGAAATGCTTTTGCTCGCTGCTCTTCGTCTTTTGCAAGAGCATCGGCAATGGCCAGAACCGCGCCGGGCATGGCACCGCAGGATCCGGCGGTGGGGGCAGCAACAATAACTCCCATCGAAGATTTGACCTCCATGATCGCTGAGACGTAGCGAATGATCCGGTTATTGATATCGGAGGGGATCAGCCGCCCTTCTTCTTCGGCCCTAGCAAATTCAGGGCTTTGGGAGGGGAGAATACGGTCAGCATATTTGGTGCCGGCTAAGCCTGTCTCGATGGACCCGGCCATGATAAGGGCTAGCGACTTCATTTTTTCGATCACTTCGTCCTCGGTGATGGCTCCGCGGGCGGCTTCGTATCGAGCAGCCGATTCCCAGAGCGGTCGTTCGCCGAAATCGGGGTGTTCGAGCATCTCGCCGCAACGGGTGAAGGGGACTTCAATTTTTTTTCTCCCTAGGATGGGAAGGACGGCGGGAAGTAGTCTGGTTCGAGTTGCTCCAAGGGCGTTGCTCAGTTTGTCGATTTGTTCGGGATCCGGTTCCTCGCGCGTTTCAATGCGTAAAAGGCCTGCTCCGTCGTCTCCTTTGAGCCAGGAAACCTGTTCAGCGGAAGTGCAAAGCGAGGATTCTCGGTAGAGACCCCGAGAGGGTTCGCCGGGGAGCCAAAAAACGATGGAATTCAGGTCGCCGCTTCCGGTAAAGGAAATCCCATCGATAGCAACGAGGGAAATCATTCCTCCTCCCGTTGAGATGGCATCAAGGAGATAAGAGGTGCCGCTTTCTCCAATGAGCTCGAGCCGATAGAAGTTGGGGTGGGGAGCGTCGTAAGAGACGTAGTTGATGATCACCTCGATTCCAGCATTCTTGAGCGCTTCAGGATAGCTCGGGAGGCGAGCATCGTCGGGTTCCCATCCGAGGACACCGCTATAAAGGCCGAGATCTGTTCCCTGATCCTTGTGGGTGGTGACCAGCGAGCCATTAGGATCGTAGTTTGCGATTATCTTGCGTATGGGCTCTTGGGCTAAGCCTCTAGCGATTCGACCGATTCGATTGGCAGCGGCACAATGCGAGCTACTTGGCCCCCGCATGACAGGACCAAGAACATCATTGAAGATACTCGGGCGAAAAGTCATCAGTTCATGAGTCATGAGATTAAATCATGCCAAATCTCTCCGTGAACATCTGTGAGGCGGAGGTCACGCCCGCCCCATCGGTAGGTGAGCTTTTCATGATTGATTC
>JALRJZ010000027.1:0-15500 GCA_023261045.1 Akkermansiaceae bacterium | reverse complement strand
GATTCCGAGCTGGTGAAGGACAGTTGCCCAAAGATCATAGACTGTGGCGATTTGATCGACCGCCTTGTATCCGAGCTCATCAGTGGCACCGTGGACGGTCCCTCCTTTCGTGCCACCCCCCGCAAGCCAGAGAGAAAATCCGTAGGGATCGTGATCACGCCCGTGTGCGCCTTGAGCAAAAGGAGTGCGTCCAAATTCTCCGGTGAAGACAATGAGAGTTTCCTCGAAAAGCCCACGTGCCTTGAGATCTTGAATCAGAGCGGCGATGGGTTGATCAATTTGATGGGCCATGGCACCGTGCCCTTTTTTAATATCTCCATGTTGGTCCCAAGGGTTTGCTCCGCCACCACCACCGATTCCGTAGGAGCAACAAGATAATTCAATAAAGCGAACTCCTCTCTCTACCAAACGACGAGCGATGAGACATTGCTTCGCATATTCAGATTTTTGTTGGTCTTGATCATCGACTCCATAAAGCTGTTTGGTCGCGTCGCTTTCCTTTGAGATATCGGTGAGCTCTGGGACAGCTTCCTGCATTTGAAAGGCGATTTGGGCATTTCTAATCGAGGAGGTGACGGCATCGCGAGCAGCGGTGCGTTCTGAAAAACCAAGATCGAGTTGGGAGATCAAGTCAAGGCAACGACGTTGTTCTGATTTGAGCATTGCCGGTGCAATGTTGGGAACGGCTTGATTACCTGAGATGTTAAAGATCGACCCTTGATGGGTTGCTGGCAAAAAAGCATTACCGAAGATGCTGACGCCACCGTGAGGGATTGATGATTTTTCAGAACGCAGAACGACAAATCCTGGAAGGTTTTTGTTTTCGCTTCCGATGGCATAGTTGATCCAAGAACCAGCTGAAGGATACCCGAGAAATGGAAATCCAGAGTGCATGAAAAAATTTCCCTGAGCATGCTCACTAAACTTAGCCGTCATCGATCTGACAATAGCAAGGTCGTCGGCCCTAGAGGCAATGTGAGGGAGCATTTCAGAAATCTCGATTCCGGATTCTCCTCTGGGTTTGAATTCCCAATGAGGAGCTTGAATATTGCCATTCGCATCGAATTGAGTTCGTTCGATGGGAACGGGCATGGGCTGGCCATGCATCTCCCGAAGCTTTGGTTTGGGGTCAAAAGAATCGATGTGAGAAATCCCACCCGACATGTAGAGAAAGATGACGGACTTTGCTTTGGGTTGATGGTGGAGCCCAAGGGGAGAGCTCTCTGCTTTTGCGCTATTGATCAGGCTCGAGAGTGAGATGCCCGAGAGTCCTGCCGAGGTCAGTTTTGTGAAGTCGCGACGGTTTTGAAGGCTAATAGACATAGATCAATTCTTTAGAGTTTAGCAGGGCATGGGTAAGACGAGCGAAGCCTTGAGGGGCTCGTGCGTGTGTATTCTTAGCGTCAGCGAGAGAGTCCTTGAGTTGTTGATGGTTCTGAGATTGCTCATTGATCGCCTCATCGAGGGCGATGACTTGTTGACGGGTTTTGTTTGGTAGGGCTGAGAGAACATCAGATTCTCTTACCATTGGAATCATTCTTCCAGTATTCGCGGCGAGAGCTTCTTCTGGGCTAAGAGCGCGATCATACAGGCGTGCTTCAAAAATCTTCCCAGTGAGAGCACGACCTTTCTCAGGTGAGGTTCCGTGCCGAAGGCCAAAAACGATTTGAGCTTGTCCTTTTTGGAAAGTAACCGGAGGGCCCTTTCGAATTGGTTGACCAAGCGCAATGCCATTTCGATATGCTTGGATCGTCCCATCTCGTTGGTAGACAAAGAGAAGCCGGATGGGTTCATGATGAGCGGTCTCTTCTTGTACCGTTCCAAACGGAAGGGTCCTTCGATGGAAGTCACTCCCAGTAATCCATTGTTGGGGATTGAGTTCCCCGAGTACGATGCTGTCGAAGGTGTGCCCATCAAGAGTTTGTAGTGTCATCAGGCCTCCGCCACGCTGGTTGAGCGAATCAAGTTGCACCAAAACTTCGAAGCTTTTCTCAGTCAAATTCGTTTGGATTGGAGAGGTAAATAAAGCTCCACCCTTCAGCGTAAGTGCTCCATTTTCGAGAGATCCTTGTCCTTTCATCGTGCCCGTGATCCCCTTGAGAGAATCATTGTAGTCTTGGTCAAAAGTCCACTCGGCGAACGGTTTGAGATCAACAGGTGTTTCCTGAGTGCTTTGTTCCCGTAATTCTACTTCAAGTCTTTCTCTTGTTTTTTCGGTCAGTCTTTGTCGCTTTTTTGGAGATTTAATAAGTGAGACTCAGATTCATTGACTTGTTGGTTCAGCTGAACGAGACCTTGCTGATCGGAAGGAGTCTTCAGAAAAATCTGACATGCTTCTAACTCTTCTGGAGTCGGCTCTCGCGAAAATGACTGGAGAAAGAGCTGGCGAATCTTAACTTCTATTGACTCCTGCGGATAGTTCTTCTCGATCACCTGCGCCCAGTTGGCGGCGCTGCGTAGAGCGAAGTCCCCATTAAGGAGCATTAAGGTTTGTGCGGGAACATTGGTGTCGTCTCGAACTCCAACGGATGTGGTTGGGATTGGAGCGTTAAAAGCACTCAAGAAAGGGTCGAGACGGTTACGGATCACTTGGCTATAAATTGCAGCACGATCTGATCCACCAGAAAGGTGGTTGATGGTGTCATAGATTGCTTCGGCATCGAGTCTCCTTGGCGAAAAATGAGAGAGGTAGAGGTTTTCTGGATCTTTTTCGCGGTTGGTTGAAGAGACCTGACTCGAAGAGAAGAATGTCCTGCTAGTGACGAGTTTTCTTAAAGCCTTCTTGATTGACCATCCGTCAGCAACGAAATCTTGAGCGAGATAGTCGAGGAGTTCGGGGTGTGAAGGGCGTTTGCCGAGCCTTCCGAAGTTGTTGGTTGTGGCGACGAGTCCTCGGCCAAAGGTATGGTGCCAAAGTCGATTTACAATGACTCGGGTGGTCAGGGTGTTCTTAGAATTGGTTAAATCGTGTGCGAGTTCAAGACGACCGCTCGTTGTTTTTGGGTATTGCTCTCCACCAAAAACTTCTAAGAATCCTCTCGGGACCGGTTGAGCTTCATTTTGGTGAGCTCCGCGAACAAGAAGGGGTTGATCCCAAGGTTCTGCTTCGAGAACACCAGGTGCTCTCCGAGGGTTTCGTAAAGAAGCTTCGAGCTTGCGATACCTTTCTATTTGTTTTTTGAGGGTTTCAGGAAGCTCTTGGACCTTGTTTGGAAGGCAGTGAATGCGCAACGCATCGAGTAAAGCTGCTTGAGCATCTGTAAGAGCGTTGTTTTTCCATTGATCCAGTGCACTTTGAAGGTGACGTTGATAAAACTCGAGAAGGTCTTTCAAGGATTCAACAACGAGTGTTTCGAGAGCGACAGCAGGGTGTCCAACTGGAGAGAAACGCTCATTGCCAGCGATCACTTCAGTGAGCCCAAACCAAGCGCGTCCTTGCTGGTGACGGAAGGTCTGATCAGGACTAGTCACGAGCTGGTAATACACCTGATCACCATTCCAGTAGTCATATTTCCCAAGATTCACCCAAGAAAACTGTTTTTTAAGAGTGGGGGCCGGATGGAGCCCAAATGACAATGGATAACTGCGAGGGCTGAAGCGCGCCGTTGAGTTTTCTCCGATTGCTAACACTGACGTATGGCTCCCTTGTGCTTTGTGGAAAACTGAACCCAATGTGGCATTATCTTTTGAGCTCAAAAGGTGAGAATAGACACCACTTGGGTAGATGCCACTCAAAGTCTCTGGGCCTTCAAAAGCAATTGAAAATGAGCCTGCAGGAGAAACCTTCTTGGAAAGACCAGTGCCATTTTTAAACCACTGATCGTAGTCATTCTGATCGCCAAGATTTGCGTAAAAAGTTGCTTGAGCAATCGCTTTCTTCTTTTCCTCAACGCGTTGTTGGTGATCTCGGGTGAGTTGGGCCCACCCCGTTGCGAGATCATCTTGATCTTTGAGAACAAACCAAGCGTGGAGGGGATGATGAGCTTGTTTTTTGATCTCTTCTATCGCCGGCCCTTGGAGAGTCGTGAGGCGTTGAATTGCACTGTGGGCTTGCTTAAGCCAATAGTCTGCAAGTTCTTCTTTGATCAAACCTTTCAGCTCGAGAAGGCTTTCTCGGTGCTTGTCTTGAAATTCAGGGCTATCGATGTTGATCGTTCCGGGTCGACTAGAGACCATAATTCCATAAAACTTATAAAAATCAGCCTGGCTAATTGGGTCAAACTTATGGTTATGGCAGCGGGCGCATGAGACCGTCATCGCCATTGTCGCCTTGGTGAGGGCGTCAATTTGATTATCTGTAAAAGTGACTTGTTCTTGGTAGGCGTCAGTCACGCCAAAACCATGTGGAACCATTCTGAGGTGAGCAGTGCCAATGGCAGATTCATTGATACCAAGCTCATGATTGATTCTTGGTTGATCAAGGAGGTCGCCAGCAAGGTGCTCGTGAAGGAGAGTGTCATAGGGTATATCTCCATTGAGAGATCGGATAATATAGTTCCGGTATTCTGAAGCATAAGGGATGGTTGGATCGCCCTCACTGCCATGACTTTCGGCATAACGAAACCAATCAAGCCAATACCGTCCCCAACGTTCTCCAAATCGTGGGGAGGCGAGAAGCTTGTCGACAATGTGATGGTATGCTTCGGAAGTTGGGTTTTTGGCGTAGGAAAGGACAATCTCTGGTGGAGGAGGATGGCCGATCAGCGTCAAGTAGACTCGACGAATGAGGTTTGCAGGGTCAGTTTTTGCTTCAGGATTGAGGCCGTTGCTTTTGATTTGATTGAAAACAAACTGGTCGATGGGTGATTGATTCCATTCTGGATGATCAGCCCTGGGAGGTGTCGTTTTTTTGATGGCTTGGAAGGACCACCATTCGGCTCTTTTGTTACGTACAGAATCCCAATCGACTTGGTTTTCGAGGTCTTTTTTGGAAGGCTTTTCAAGGCGTGGATCAGGAGCTCCCATGAGAATCCATTCTTCAAAATGCTGAATGGTGAGGTTTGAAAGTTTGGGAGCCTTCGAGGGCATTGCCTTGAAATCCTCGCTGTGTTTGATGGCTAGCAAGATTGGGCTTTGCTCCGGTTTTCCAGGAACGATGATGTTTGAATCGAGAAGAGATTGCCGGTAATCGAGTGCAATATCGCCCTTTTTCTTGTCGACCGAATTGTGGCATTCGTAACAACTTTCCGCCAAGACAGGACGGATTTTACTTTCAAAAAACTCGATCTGTTCGTCGCTCAAATTTCCTTCAAGAAACGAGCAGAGCGAGGTTGTCAGTAGGAAAAGGTAGTGTTTCATTTCCCTGGGTTTTCATGTTTCCAGTCTCGCCAAATCCAGCGAAGCATTTCAGGAAGCTTTGCTCCTGCGGCCTTCGATCCATGAAAGCATTTCCCATAGTCGAAGTGAAAGTCGTAATCTTTAAATTTTAAAGCGGCAGCCATTTGGCGATTTGCGAGTGGCCAGTTTCCGAAGCGGTTATCGAGGTCATTTTCCCCATCGAGAAGATATGCCCGAATCGGTTTCTGTGCACTCTTGCGAATCATTGCGGGGTAATGGTGCCCCCCTTTGATATCGACAAAGGTTCCAACCCAGATAAGGGCCCGTCCGAAGGAATCTGGACGCTCCCAGCAAACTGTCCATGAGCAGATCCCTCCTGATGAACCTCCCATGATGCAACGAAGGTGAGGGTTTTGAGTCAGACGATATTTTTTTTCTACTTCAGGGAGGATTTCTTCGTGAAGAAAGCGAGCGTAGGTGTCTCCAAGTGAGTCGTATTCAAGACTTCGGTTTTTGGGTTTTTCTTGAGGTTCTTGATGAGCGAAGCGTCCAGGATTGATAAAAACACCAATGGTGACTGGGATTTCTCCCTTCGCGATGAGGTTATCCAAGACGGTCGTTGCGCGGAGGGCGCCGTCAGGATCGGCATGTCTCAAGCCGTCCTGAGAGACAAGTAGGGCTGCGGGCTTTAAGGGATCATATTGAGCGGGGACGTAGACGAGATAATCTCTCCTTGTTTCCGGGAAAATCTTGCTCTGATTCCAAGTGTATTTGGTGGTTTTACCTTGTGGGACTTTTTGGACGTGAGAATCATCCGTATACTCGTAGTGCTCAATTCGGGTGGTGCCACTTTCTAGTTTTTTCCCTTCGGCATTTCGGATCGACCAATGGATCTCTTGGAAATTTTCCATTGTTTTGACTAAACGTCCCTTGGTGAGTGCCCCAATTTTGGTTCCAGTTTTTTCGTCAAAAACGTCTTTAGCTCCCGGATGATCAGAAACCCAATGCGCCTGAGTCTCCTTTGTCCAACATTTGGCAAGTGAGAATTCAGTGAGTAAAAAGAGAATAGTCACTAAACGGCGCATCAAGAATCAGTTTGCACTGATTGATACGGACAGGCGATGGAAAACTTGTGCGATTATTGATCGGTGATCAATATTTTCTCTGCACGGTAACGTTTCCAAAGTTCGTCGAGTCGTTGGGTGATTTCCTCTTGAGTGCCAACGACTAACCAGCAGCGGTACGAGACCGTTGACTGCTCTCCGAGGCTTAGGATGCCAACTGGAGCGAGATGAACGCACGAAGCTGCCGTTGGGCTTGAAGGCTCCCGGGGGCCACAGGGCCCAAAGTTCCAAAAAATCGAATTTGGTGAGAAAATCGCCACTCCTTGATTGTTCTCATTAAAGCAGGCCATCGCCTTTCGAGGTGATTGAGTCTGCCCCCAAGGTGGGCCAATTTCCTGGGTCACGGTCTTCCATTGGCCAGCCCCTTGGTAGGTTTTGAAGGTGTCGAAGTTTCTGGTAAAATAGGTCGCTGGAAGTTCTTGGTGATTTGGACAAGCTGAGCCCCAAGGGTCTCCGATTTTTCTTTGGCAACGAAGTTCGCATTTAACAACGACAACTCCGGACATCCCGGTTTCAAAAGATGTCCACTGTTTCATGAGGGCTTGTGCTTCCTCATTGGGCATATCCCAGAGTTTTGGAATCGTTTCGGTGTAGAGAACCCTTCGGCGTTCATCTTTCCTAAAGAAGGTGAGTCGAGACCAGGATTGAACACCTCCGCCTTGAATGGGATTCCAAGTCCAAGGTGACCAAGCCTTGTGCTGTCCTTCTTCTTGTCGATTCAGTCTCTTTCCTGCGTAGTAAGACTGCTGGATCAAGCGTCCGGGGTCGTACGAATTGATCACGTTTTTTGAAGTAGGAGCCCATGATAAATGGGTGATCGAGCCTCCCATTGATTGATCAATTCCGATTTTCAGAGATTGATGCTCAATGAAGGCAAGATTTGGTTCTGGGCGCTTGAGAGACCACTCATCGGCGATGGCCAAACTCGCCATGAAAACTGCCAGGAAACTTGTAAAAGTGAGAAACATGGTCATTTCGATTGCGCACAGCGAAATCCGGTATGGTTGGTGGGAGCCAGTGACTCCGAGTAGTGCCGAGCACCGGGGCGGTAGCGAAGGCAGTAGGAATTATGGCACAGAAAGGATCCTCCTTTAGTGACATGAAGGAGGCTCAGCGCATGTTGTTTTCCAAAAACAATTGGGCTTGGCCACTGGTTGTATTGGAGAAACCAATTCACCTCAGGTTGGCTGATGCCATTCGATGGCCCCTCTGGATTGTCTTTTGGATCTTTTAGGAAGGAGGCGTAAGCATCAGGTCGGTAAAAGTCAGAGCAATGTTCCCAGACATTTCCGGCCATGTCGTAAAGTCCAAAGGAATTTGGCGGGTAAGATTTGACGGGGGCAGAGCCGATAAAGCCATCCTCCCCAGTGTCTTTGTGAGGAAACTCTCCGGTAAAGACATTAGCGAGCCATTGGTCTCCGGGCTTTGCTTTGTCTCCCCAGATGTAGAGCTGTTTGTCCTTGCCTCCTCTTGCTGCTAACTCCCATTCGGCCTCGGTCGGAAGCCTTTTTTTGGCCCATTTACAGTAGGCATTGGCATCTTCCCATGTGATGCAAACCACAGGATAATTGTCCTTGCCTTCGATGGTTGAATCCGGGCCGGTAGGGTGTAGCCAATTTGCTCCCTCAACAAATCGCCACCATTGCCATTCGGCGCCAGGGCGCCGCAGCTCCACGGCCTCTGGTGGTCCGGAAAAAACGAGTGCTCCTGGTTTTAAACTTTCAGGGGGCGCTTTTGGAAAGTCTTTCTGACTCCAGCCTCGCTGAGCCTGAGTTTTGTAACCTGTGGCCTCAGCAAACTTCCTCCATTGAGCATTCGTGACCTCGTGGATATCGATATAAAACCCATCCACTTTGACTTTGTGAACGGGGCGTTCCTCTGGGTTGTGAGGCAAATCAGCGGTTTCGGGGGTTCCTCGTGTGTAGGTGGCCCCCTCGATCCAAACCATTCCTTGAGGGTTTTGAGCTTTGAGGGGAGTGAGAAGAGAGAAGATCAGGAAAAGTCGTGTCATGAATCGCTTGGTTTCTTCAATAAGACAACTTAACTACGTGCATGGCTATGACGAAGTTTCGCCCATGTATTGATCTCCACCAGGGGAAGGTGAAGCAAATTGTGGGCGGCACCTTGAATGATCAGGGTGCCGTTGAGAATTTTGTCTCGGAGCGCCGTTCATCGTGGTATGCCGAAAAATTTGCCTCGGATGACTTGAGAGGAGGTCATGTTATTATGTTGGGGAAAGGAAATGATGAGGCAGCGAGGGAGGCACTTGCAGCATGGCCGGGGGGGCTTCAAATTGGTGGGGGAATTTCGAGAGAAAACGCGCAAGACTGGTTAGAGGCAGGAGCCAGCCATGTCATTGTCACTTCATGGCTCTTTGATCATGAAGGCAATTTTCTCTCCGAGCGTTTGGCAGAGTTGGTTTCGGAAGTTGGAGCTGAAAAAATCGTGATCGATCTCAGTTGTCGGAGGGTTTTAGAGGGCTGGAAAGTGGCGATGAATCGTTGGCAGACGATCACGGAAATGGACATTAATTTGGGAACGATTGAGCAGCTGGCGCAGAGCTGTGATGAGTTTTTGATTCATGCTGCTGACGTCGAGGGAAAGTGTGATGGCGTCGATGCAGACTTAGTCGATTTGTTAGGCTTGTGGGAGGGATGCTCAATCACCTACGCAGGTGGAGTCCGAGGGATCGAAGATTTAGAATTGATTCACAAATCCAGTCGCGGCCGGCTTGATGCCACGGTCGGAAGTGCTCTCGATTTGTTCGGAGGCGTTGGAGTTTGCTACGACGAGCTTCTGCTTTGGAATCAACGAGCTTCAGGTTGAGGTCTTATTTGCGCTCTGACCTGGCATGCTGAACATGGAACTCGCCTCGAGGTTGCTGTGAATTTTTAGGAAAGCAACGCGGCGAGTGCAACAAGAGGGATCGCCAAGAAGGATGAGATCTTTTTGATCATGTGCCTCGTGGAGCGGTAAGGTTCCCAGAGTCACCGGCTGATTGGGGGCCATTTTGGTCCGAAATTGATGTGCCAGACGGCCCATGCTCCAACGGGCGTTGACCTCGCTGACACGATGCCATTCTAATCCTTTTGGCGTTTGGTGCAGGAAGCTATCCACGCAGAGAGGACCCTCAAATGCTTTGTTCTCTATAAGCTTTTCGAGAGCTTTGAGGATTTGTTTTTTTGCCTCAGGAAGGACGCGATGTGAGATCAGTTTCGCTTGCTCAGGGGGGAGATGAGAAGCTGGTTTTGGGGAAGACGTCGAGGAAAGCCACTGCCCGGTTTGGCTGACGTTTTGAAAACAGATTCCAAGGAAGCGAATGCCGCCCTGAGTGGGAGGTCCCACTTGATACAAGAGCGAGAACTCAAGGTCTTTTTTCAACCACGGCTCGATGAGATAGCGACCGCGAATCTTGTGGGTTTTTGAAAACTGAATGTTTCCCCGTCCTGCGGAGCTTAAAAGAGGTTTCGCAACCCATTGCTCAAAGGAGTGCAACTCGGTAAAGGATTGGATTTCTTCCTCTGACTGGCAGATCTTTGCTTCGATCGGGGTTGTATCGACAAGCTGGCGTAATTGGAGACCAAATTCTTTAGAAAGCAGCTTGGAATCTGGGTTTCCCCATGGGTCCTTTCGTCGGATTTTGCGCTGCTTTTGGATGTCTTCGAGTAATGCAAGGGAGCCGAGCTCAGGGAAAGAAAGACCGTGTTTGCGGAGGTAATCTCGGTGAGCGTCGGTAGGAAGCCTTCTTAGTAAAACGAGATCATCTTCTGAGGGTGCAGAAAGAGCACAAGCGTATTCTAAATCGGCGGCCAGTTCTTCGATTCGTTTTGGAGTTTTTTGCTCAGGGGACTGTGCTTTCGCTTCGACATCAGGATTAAACCAGTAGAGATCTGGGCTTCTTCCGCGAGAAGACTGGAAGTGTTTGATTCGGTTGATAAACTCGTCATTCAGGCCGGCCTTCCGGCGGCCGTCTTCATTGAAAGGTGCAAGGCCCTTTGCTCGAATGGGAGAGAGGGGGAAATGAAGTTGGCGATTCCAAGCATCCCAATCACTCTGGGATTTTTCCTTCCATCGTCTCAGCCACTTGATTCCGTAACCTACGTGGGCAATTTCGTCGTGGTAGATTTTTTGAAGAATCTTTGCTGTTTTTAGATCTCCGGCCTCTCGCAGAATTTCTGCGTAATGTTTGGCGTAGTCCAGATTCGCCTGCTCGAAGGTTAGTGAGAGCCTAGAAACATAATCTAATGGACTTTCCATGTCGGAAATGTGCGACCAAATCATCGGGCTGAGGTGATAGTCGCCAAATTCGACCCCACATTCCTTCATGCGCTGAAGATACCAGCGGGTGTGGTTTTGTTCCTCCTGCAAGGTATGCAAAACTCCTTTGCGAAAGGCGTCAGGAGCATCAGGAAATTTCAGGAGAGCTAAGGCCATGAGCTCCACGGCGAGCAACTCATGATTGGCGAAGAAATGCAGGAGGATCGCTCTCTGTTCCTCACTATCGAGCTGATCGGTGCTGGGGAAGGGCGACCGGCCATCGTTCGAGCGAGGTTTTAAATGATCAGGCCGACCAGGAAGGGTGGGAATCTTGAAAGATTGGCGACGCGGTGGATCAAGACTGAGCGATGGAGGCGCATGAGTTAATTTGTCCGTGAGGCAGTCCCCAAGGAGGACGCGTTGAGCAAATTCTGCCACTGTCTTCGGTTCCGCCATCAAGAAGAAGGAGGATGGAGCAAGAAGGCGGAAATCCAAGTGAAGAACCCCGACTTAGTTCTTTTTTGGAAAGTTCTTCGAACAAAATGCAAGGTGAAGCTCCTGCCAGCTTTTCTCTCCGGGGATTTTGGGAAGTTCGTTATTTCCGCCACCATAGAGAGCGTGGGGGATTCCGAGTTCTTTGGCTTTTTGGGCAATAAAGAGGGCTTGCTTGGGAGGGTGAATCTTATCGCTGAGCTTCGCATCTGAATAAAGAAACAACGGTGCTTCTCCCTTTTCCATGAAGCGGATGGCAAATTCGTAGGTTCCGATCGGCTGCATGATTCCAAGAACAATCGCCGGTTTGGAGCTTTGATGCGCAACCGGGTCGCTGTCCCTGGGGTTCGCAAAATCATCGTGATAGCCAAGAAACTGGCTAATGAGAGCGCCTGCAGAAACACCCCCACAGCAAAGGTGTTCCGGGTTGATATTCCATTCTTTTGATCGAGAGCGGATGAATTGCACGGCGCGTGCGCAATGCTCAACGATGTCTTCATAGCCCATTGCTTTTCCAAGAAACGGATAGTTGCAACTAACCACGGCATAACCGGCATCGCGATAGGCTCTCAAGGTGGCAGCCCCTCGCCTTTCAATGGAGCTTTTATCCCCATTGCGAAATCCTCCTCCATGAAACCAAACCATCACGGGCGCAGGTTTGTCCTGCTGAAGTGCAGGCCAGAAATCGAGCACGTTTCGCTCGTGCTTCGTATCGTATTTGACGTTTTTTTGAGGTTGGGCAGCGATCACGGGAAGCATGGATGAAAGCAAAAGGGCAGGAAGTAACTTCATCATAGATGTTACTAAAGGAAAGATCGGCCATGTTGTCGACCTTAAGTGGTGCTGGGACACGTCTTTCGCTAGCCTCGTTTTTTCATATGAAAGAGGAATCCACCGGAGTTGAAAGGAAGCTGGCTTATTGGCAAAACTCAGTTAAGCTCAAAGCAATTAACGATGAATTATTATTTGCTCATTTTTGGAATGCTAGCAGCCTTAGGTTCAATGAATGTCACAGGAGAAGAGGAGATTTTGGCAAAAGCTGATGGGAAAGTTGCCGCGCAAACGCTTCCTTTAGATCGGGAGCTTTCAAAGGTGAAGTTTGAGACTGCGACCTTTGGCCTTGGGTGATTTTGGGGTCCAGATTCCGAGTTCGGAAGTCTTCAGGGCGTCTTAAGGACAAGGGCGGGATACGCCGGTGGGGAGAAAAAAAATCCTACCTACCACAGTTTAGGAAATCATACCGAGGTCATCTCAATCGACTATGATCCCACCGTTTTAAAATATGAGGATCTTTTAGATATTTTTTGGAAAGCTCATCGGTGCGATCAGCTCAACACCTCGCGGCAATATATGAATGCGGTGTTCTACCATAATGATTCCCAAAAACTTCTTGCTGAGAAGTCGAGGGCTCAAGCGGCAAAATCTCGAGGGATCTCAGTTGAGGAGGTGCAAACCAATCTTTTACCGGTCGGGACCTTTACTTATGCTGAGGAATATCACCAAAAGTATTATCTTACTCGCTATCGAGAGATTCGTAACATTTTGCTCCAGAGCTACCCTGATGGAAAGTCTCTGGCAGACTCAAGCGTGGCCACTCGCATGAATGCCTATTTGGGCACTGGAATGAAAAAGAATTGGAAGAGCTTTTTGACAGAGCTTCCTAAGTTTGGATTTGAGAAGGATCTTGAGAATGCTCTTGAGGCGGCAGTGAAGAGACAGATCGCCGCCGAAGACGGGTGAGGAATCGCTTTTTGAGGTGTTTGATCACTGGAATGGTAATGGCCAGTGAGCTTGCGTAGGCGATCAGATCAATTTGGTCGCTCAGGTCGAATTCTCCAAGCCACAGATAGGGGATCAGTTCTCCTCCGAGCATGATGATGAGAATAAACGGGGCGGCCGTGGTGATTGGATAAAGAAGAAGCAAAAATCCAGCGAGAGTCATCATGACCCCAAAGTGAAGGAAGAACCTCCCGATGAAGTGATTCTTGATTTTGGAAAGTAAGTGCTGCCAGTTGAAGGTTTGACTCTTTTGGAGTGCTGGTTGTTTTTTCTTCTCCTTTGGAGTCGTGTCTTGGGGTTGCATGACGCGCTGAGCGGCACTGTGCTCGTTCGCAACTCCTGTCTGGAAGGTTTTTAGAAAAGGGCGCGGAATATCAATGGGTCTTGGAAAGGCGATGAGAGTCGCCCACAAAAGAATCCATAAAGTTGCCGTGATGGGTCTGATGGTTGGAAGGTAGCTCGTTGGGTGAAATTGCCGCAGTGTCCGATAAATCCAGCCCCCCCATCCGGTGAGAAGCAAAGCCACTGCGAGCGAAAACCATGAGCGTTGTTTGACTCCCGTGACAAGGATCTCGGAAATTTCGTAAGTTCCCCCGTCTGCGAGGGTCGAAAGATAGAGGGTGAAGACTTTTGAATCTTGAGGCAGTGGAGTGATGGATTCGCAGGTCGTCCAGTACGAGGGAGGGGAGCGAAAGGCTAGAATATCGGGAGATTTTAGAAAGGGGAGGCTAAGGTCTCGATAACTCGCGAGCTGAATCAGAAGAGGGTATTTTTTCTCAGGAGAGATTTGGTGGAGCTCTTCGGTGGCGCGGTGCCTAAGTCTCACTTTGATGTAGCGATCTTGCGCTCTCCACGAGCGACGAGTGCCGGTTCGTGAACGGGCATTGGGCCTAATTTGGAGAATGCCTCCCTCGAGGATTTGAGGTTTGGCCTCCTTGCCGAAGGTTTCGCCTTCGCACCATGAGCGTAATGACGGATTGTCATGATAAATCGTGCCAGTTTCTTGGAAGCGAAATTGCCATGACAGGAACGTTAAGAAGATTAGGCACAGGAACGAAATCCACCAAAAACGATCGAATGGAAAGAGGGTGTTCAACAAGCCGTGGAGTCAGAAGTCAAATCAAGCAATTGCTTGCGAGTGCCAAGGAGACTGTGCTTGCGAAGAAGGAAAGGAAAGATCATATTCCAACCAATGAAGAGCGTTTTGAGTGTGTTGTTTCTCGCTGGCTTGTCTGTCTCCTGCGAATCGACAACGAGTCGGCGCGCGGGCGGAGGAGCCTTTGATGAGTCAGAAATGGCCCGTAAGCTGGATGCAAACTCTCACCTTGATGATCCTGAGACACCGGGTGCTAAGAGCTATGAGCAGTGGCGCAATCAGGATTAAATCGCCCTTGGTGGTTTTTCTGATTGTTCTCTGAGCTTCTGAACGGTTCGATGACGGATATGGATCCACGTTATCAAGCGCTCGCGAAGCAGTTAATTAATTATTCTACTTCGCTTAAGAAGGGGGAAAAAATCCTGCTCGACCTTGTTGATACTCCTGAGGACATGGCGATCGCACTCATCCGTGCGGTTCGAGCTCGTAAGGCAGAACCTTTTTTGCGGCTTGGTTCAAATCGTCTGACTCGTGAGCTGCTCATGGGAGCAAGCGACGCCCAATATCAGGCAACCGCCAAGCATCTGATGACCGAGATGAAAGATATGGATGCCTATATTGCCATTCGAGGTTCCCACAATATTACCGAAACGAGTGACGTCCCGTCACAGCGAATGGCGCTTGCGTCGAAGCATCTTCGCAAGGTTTTAGACCATCGTGTCAAAAAGACGAAGTGGTGTGTCTTGAGGTGGCCACATCCCGCGATGGCGCAACAAGCTGGGATGAGCACCGAGGAGTTTGAGAACTTTTATTTTGAGGCCTGTCTCCTGGATTATCAGAGTTATATCCCGGCAATGAAGGCTCTGCAGCGATTGATGAACAAGACCGATCGGGTGCACATCAAAGGTCCAGGGACAGATTTACAGTTCTCTATTAAAGAAATCCCAACGCTCTATAGCGGCGGGAACTATAATGTTCCTGACGGGGAAGTGTTCACTTCTCCTGTGAAAGATTCAGTGGAAGGGGTGATTCGCTACAACGCACCAACAATCTACCGGGGAATAGCGTTTGATGGAATTGAACTCACTTTCCAGAAAGGGAAAATCGTTCAAGCAAAGGCAGATGGTGGCCGGACCAAAGATTTGAATAAGATTCTCAATACCGATCCAGGAGCTCGCTACATCGGGGAATTTGCTCTTGGTTTTCATCCCATTATCCGAGAACCCATGAGAGACATTCTCTTTGATGAGAAGATTGCGGGAAGCTTTCACTTCACTCCTGGGCAAGCTTATGAGGATGCAGACAATGGAAACCGTTCGTCGGTACACTGGGATATGGTGAGTATCCAGCGAAAAGATTATGGAGGGGGAGAGATCTATTTTGACGGAAAACTCATCCGGAAAGATGGAGTCTTTTTGCCCAAGAGTTTAGCAAAACTCAATGGCTAGAAAACTCATGAGGTGGGGTTGACATCA
>JALRJZ010000279.1 GCA_023261045.1 Akkermansiaceae bacterium | reverse complement strand
TTGGGCTTGAGCGTGGGAATCTTAAAGGGGGCGAAATAGCTGGGAGGACCTCCACGGTCATAGCCCCCTACATTCAGATCAAAACCCTGATATTCAGGCCGCAACCCAATTTCGAAAGGCCTTCCATCCTCCTCTTTGCCTTTCCGATGAGACAAGTGCCACTTTCCGACAAATCCTGTCGCGTATCCCTTCTCACCTCTCAACCTTTCGGCAATCGTTTGCGCTTCTAGAGGCAAATATGTCAGTTTTTTTGCCCCAGCATATTTTCTCCCAGAAGGAACCATTCCCTCAGGATGACCTGGCGCATGATTCGTGATACCCAGTCTCGCAGGACTCAGACCTGTCAGCATAGAAGCACGAGTCGGAGTGCAAACAGGCGAGGCGGCGTAACCATCTGAAAAGATCATCCCCTCTCGAACGAGGCGGTCTAAATGGGGTGTCTCTAGATCTTGATTGCCTTGAAAACGAGTATCCCACCACCCCAAATCATCTGCCATTATGAGCAAGATGTTTGGACTCTGAGCCATCGATGCAGACGTGAGCCCTCCGAACAAAAGGGCAACGAGAGAGCGTATCTTCATTTAGAGAAGCAAATCATGAATCACTTTACCGTGCACATCCGTTAGACGGAAGTCACGACCTTGAAAACGATAGGTTAACTTTTCGTGATCAAAGCCAAGCAGATGCATCCACGTCGCTTGTAGATCATGAACATGAACCTTCCCCTCAGCCACTGAGAAACCCAAGTCATCCGATTGACCATGAGTATACCCTCCTTTCACACCACCTCCCGCCATCACCATGGTATAACAATCGGGAAAGTGATCTCGGCCCAAGACTTGACCCTTTGCGGTCCTCCCCTCACGAAAAGGAGTTCGCCCAAATTCCCCACCGAGAATAATCAAGGTCTCGTCAAACAAACCACGCTCCTTAAGGTCAGAAATCAATGCGGCCACCGGTTTGTCCATGGAAGCACACTTCTTCGTTAAGCCATCCCGGATGTCCTCACTTGGATTGGTCCCATGAAAATCCCAACCCCAATCAAAAAGTTGCACGAAGCGCACCCCATCCTCAACAAGTCTTCGGGCTAGCAAGCAATTATTGGCAAAACTTGAAGCTCCCGGCTGAGCGCCATAGGACTCGATCGTCTTAGGAGATTCCTTGGAGATATCCATCACCTCAGGCACTGACATCTGCATCCGAAAAGCCAACTCATACTGAGCCATTCGAGTCAACGTTTCAGGGTGTCCAAACTCCTTGGAAGCTGCGGTATTTAAATCGCGAAGAGCATCAAGGCTGGCTCGACGCATTGTTCGATCCATTCCAGGTGGATCACTGACATAAAGAACAGGATCACCCTTCGATCGACACTGAACTCCTTGGAATACCGAAGGAATAAAACCAGAGCCGAAAGAACTCTTACCTCCATTAGGCTGCGTTCCACTTGAAATCAGGACCACATAACCTGGAAGGTTCTGATTTTCTGAACCTAACCCATAGGTCGTCCAAGCACCAAAAGACGGCCTCCCTGGTTGTTGAAAGCCAGTATGAACAAACAACTCGGCGGGGGCATGATTAAAATGATCAGTGGTCATCGAGTTGATGACACACAAATCGTCCGCTACTTGGTGGAGGTGAGGAATCGCATCCGACATCCAAATCCCATTCCTGCCATACTGCTTGAAGCTTCGTGGAGTCCCCATCAGCTTGGGCGTTCCCGAGGTAAAAGCAAATTGCTTTCCCTTGATAAACTCATCAGGGCACTCTTGCCCGTCGCGCTTAACCAGCTCGGGCTTATAATCCCACAGGTCCAAGTGCGGTGGAGAGCCCGTTAAATGGAGGTAAATCACTCGTTTTGCCTTCGCCGCCATGGGAGGCAGCTTGGGTTCGAGAGGATTGTCTGGCATTTCAAAGCCTTGAGCATCCCCTGCTAACATCTCTCCTAGAGCCACACCTCCCAAGCCCATTGAGCATTGCTTTAAAAAGTGCCGACGGGTCTGAAATTGAAGACGTTCAAATACTGGATTCATCATACCTAGCGCTTCATGATTACTTCATCGAGATTTAAGATCACATTTCCCACCACGGTCAACGCAGCCAACTCAGTGAGGTCAGCACCACTTGGGATCGGCCCGATCGGATTTGTTGCCATCTCCTGAGCAAGCTGAGGGGCCTCAGCATACTGTGCTTTTGACTGTTCAAATAGAGACTTTAAACGACTCAACTCAGAAGCCGTAGGAGCGCGGGAGAGCACCAATCGAAAAGCAAACTCGAGCCGAGAATCGAGACTTCCGGCTTGCTGAATCATCCGGCGAGAGAGGCCCTGCGCAGCCTCGATAAAAACGGGATCATTGAGCGTGACTAATGCTTGCAGAGGGGTATTCGTCGCCCCTCGCCGCACCGTACACACCTCCCGGTTAGGCGCCCCAAACGTCGCCATCGACGGATAAGGGCTTGAGCGCCTCCAATTCGTATAAATCGCCCGACGGTACTTATCCTCTCCCTCACTTGTCTGCCAATCAACTCCTCCTCCGAATGCTGCTTTCAAACCCAGATTGGGTTGAGGCGGGCGCACGGGAGGACCAAACATCTTCGAGCTCAATAATCCTGAAACTGCGAGCGCCTGATCTCTAATCATTTCCGCACTCAACCGCACTCGAGGACCTCGAGCGACGTAGCGATTCTTGGGATCCTCGGCTGCCATTTGCTGAGTCACATGAGAATGCTGACGATAAGTTGCCGATGTCACGATGAGCTTGAGAAACTTTTTTACATCCCAATTCTGATCCATGAACTTCACCGCTAACCAATCTAGCAACTGAGGGTGAGAGGGTCTTTGCCCCTGCGAACCAAATTCCTCGCTGGTTAAAACAAGACCCACACCGAAGAGGTTTTCCCAGAATCGATTGACAATCACGCGCGACGTTAGGGGGTTTTCTCGATCCACAATCCATTTCGCGAGAGCAAGACGATTCGGCTCAACACCAGCCGGGATTGAACCAAAAATCTTGGGAACTCCGGCTGAGACCTCCGCCCCGAGATTTAAATAACTCCCCCTCAAATGAATGTGGGTTTTGCGACGCTTTTGTTCGGGCAATTCCCGCATCACCGGAACCGTGGTCAACGGCTTGATCTCAGAAAGCTCTTTTTTTACTTCTTCAAGTTGCTTCTGATTTTGCTTTCGAGAAGCGTCTGAGATCCCTTTGTGACCCTCTAATCCTTCAAGACTTAAAATCTCTTGCT
>JALRJZ010000278.1 GCA_023261045.1 Akkermansiaceae bacterium | reverse complement strand
CGTTGATGCCAAGCTCAGCACGAGGAAAAAACCGCACATATCAGTGCAAGTCGTTAGAATCGGCCCAGAAGCGAGAGCGGGATCTGCTTTAAACTTCTTTAGTGCTAAGGGAATAATCCCCCCGAGGAGGACCGAGAGGATGGTATTCAGAGCGAGTGCACAGCCAACGACGAGCCCCAGAAATAGGCTGCCCTTCCAGAGGGTGGCAATTGTTCCGAGGACGAGTCCGAGAACAATTCCATTGGTGATTCCCAAAAGCCCTTCTTTGAAAATGACGCGAAGAAAGTCTCGAGGTTGAAGGATGCCGAGCGTGAGTTCTCGGATGGAAACCGCAACGGCTTGATTTCCGGAACAACCACTCATATCCGAGACCATGGGCAAGAAGACCGCAAGGGCGATAGCCGCTTGGAGTGTGTCCTCATAGGTTGCGATCACACACGCCGCAAGAAGGTTCAATAGAATGTTGGGACCAAGCCAAGCGAGCCGTCTGAGGCAGCGTTGCTTCAGCGGCATCGAACGAAGTTCCTCACCACCAACAATACCGGAAGCCTTGAGGTAGTCATCTGTTTGATGTTGGGCGACGGCTTCATCGACGGAATGTCGCGAAACCACCCCTCGTAAGCGCCCCGCTTCATCAACGACGGGAAATCCGAAGTAGTTTTTTTCCTCAAAGAGATCTTTGAGATCATCTAGACTGGTAGAAACCTCAACCGCGAGGGGCTTTGGCCTCATGAGTGATTCAATTGGGACTTGTCGCTGGCTGAGCACTAGATCCCTTAAGCTGAGCACTCCTTCCAATCGTTTTTGCGAATCAACGACGTAAAAGTACTGAACGTCTGAATCGGAATACTTTTCGGCATGTTTCTCGAGGTCTTCGAGAACATCTCTAACCGATGCGTTGAGCAAAAAGGAGTGAACTTGGTCAGACATCAGACTGATCGCACAGTCTGCCGCGCTCGATGCGCGCTCGCGCAAATCTTGGGATTCCTCGTCGTCATCGATCTCCGAGAGAATGGCTTCCGTTTCCTCGTCGTCCAATTCTCGAAGAAGATCACTACTGATCTCAGCATCCATTTCTTCGACGATGTCGGCCGCCCTCTCGGCGGGAATGGATTCAAGGATTTCAATCGCTTGGACCTCAGCGAGATGCTCCAGCAGGCTGGCAATTTCGAGAGTCGGAAGCGCTAAACACAATTCCTCACGTGTCTCAGCATTGAGCTGGGAGAAAATGCGACGCTGATCTTCCGGAGATGCTTGCGTAATAATCTCACTTGCGATCTCAGGTGCTCCTTGGTCAAGCGCCTGGCTCAGTCTTTTGTAGGGCGGGAGACTTTCAGTTTCGGTGAGATTTGTCATGGCTTGATTCTTTGGCGAGGCGCGTGTGACACGTTGACTGACAGTTTGAAAGCAGCCCCCAAAAAACTCTAGGAAAATGAGCAAAAGAATTGCTTCGCTCTCGCCACTTACGGTTCAGAAACTTCCTCGGTAAAGGGATCATACGGAACCGGATGGTCATCAAGCTCTGGAACAAGGTCTGGCAGAGCTTGGTTGGCAGCAACCATTTGGTCTCGAACTTGCTCGAGGTCCTCAAAGAGAGCGATATGAAAAAGAGCGTCACCTTCATCGGCAAGGCCTTCATTGGTTCTCCCAATGATCACTCCTTGGCGGGTGGCTAAAATAGGAATCTCAGGTCCACCAAAGGGGTCGGCCACAAATCCGAGCGAGTCATTGATTTCGACTGTTTTTCCCAATGCAATCAGGGGCGTAAATAGCCCTCCGATCGGAGCGCGCTCCCAATAGCTTTTATGGCTGGTGATGGTATTCTTGCGAGTTGCCTTGAGGCTTCCTCGTCGCTTGGGTAAGAGCTCAAGATGGCGCATGACCGCAAGAACTCCCTGAACTCCATGTCGGATTGAGGGCGCATCGAGCCGCAAGGCTTCTCCGCTTTCGAAAAGAATGATGGGTTTTCCTAATTCGTCACAGACTGCCCGAAATGAGTTGGGCCGCAGAGGGGCTTGGAGAATCACGGGAGCTCTGAAGACGAGGCCAAGATCAAACGATGCTTGGTCTTCGGTGGTCACTCTGATCTGTGGAAGGTTCGGGCGATTGACCGTGCCAGTATGGAGATCAATGACGGCATCACAACGTGGGATCAGTTCGTCTGTGACAACGCGGGCTATCCGAGAGCCAAGAGACCCCGTCGCTGATCCCGGGAAAAGCCGGTTGAGATCCCGCCGATCTGGCAGATACCTCGAACGATTCAGGAAGGCAGGAACGTTGACGATGGGAACCGCAATGAGAGTGCCTCGGAGCCGGCGAATAGAGCTCGACTTGAGGAGCCTGCGGATTATTTCAGGCCCGTTAATTTCATCACCGTGCACACATCCCGTCACCATTAAGGTCGGGCCTGGAAGCTTTCCGTGAACGACCGTGAGATTAATCTCAACGGGTGTGTTGTTGGTAAACACTCCGGCAGGCAGATGAATCTGAGCACGACTCCCGGGTGCCACAGAGTGGCCCTGAATCTCAAATGGGAGGCGTTTTAAGGAAGGCATTTAACCTTTTCCTTTGGTGCGGGTTTTTCCTCCCTTGGCATTTTTTTCAATGAACTCGATGATCGTTCCGGCAACATCTTTCTTAGTGGCCGTTTCAATCCCCTCAAGCCCAGGTGAGGAATTCACCTCCATGACGACAGGACCGCTATTGGAGCGCAGAAGGTCAACTCCGGCGACGTTGAGGCCCATCACCTTCGCTGCAAGAACCGCGGTTGCACGCTCAATGGGTGAGATTTTTACCAACGAAGCATTTCCACCTCGATGGAGGTTTGAGCGAAACTCTCCCTCGGCACCTTGACGTTTCATTGCGGCGACGACTTTTCCGCCAACCACAAAACAGCGAATGTCTGCTCCTCCCGCTTCTTTCACATATTGCTGAACAAGGATGTTGGCGTTGAGTCCTCGAAATGCTTCGATGACTGATTCAGCTGCTTTCTTTGTTTCTGCGAGAACGACTCCTACCCCTTGCGTGCCTTCAAGCAGTTTGACTACAACGGGAGCACCCCCGCAAAGCTTCAGTAGTGAGCCTGTGGCCTTAGTGTCGTGTGCGAAGGTTGTGACTGGTAAGCCAATGCCTTTTCGAGAGAGGAGCTGGAGCGAGCGAAGCTTGTCTCGGGAGCGGGAAATTGCCACTGATTCGTTGATGGAATAAGTGCCCATCATCTCAAACTGGCGGACCACAGCGGTGCCGAAAAATGTTT
>JALRJZ010000277.1 GCA_023261045.1 Akkermansiaceae bacterium | reverse complement strand
AAAGAAGCAAAAAATAGTTCTTTTAGTAAGGAGTGATCCTGCTGCTCTGTGGAAGAAATCTACCCTACAGATCATCCATCTGATCAATCAAACTCATTGGGTTGATCTTGATCAGTAAATCACTTCTTTTTCTTGATCAGTTTTATCAAAAGTCATAAAAATAAAGTGAAATCAATATGAAGTGAACGGCTTTGATCGATTCAGAGTGCCACTTCCTTTTCAAAAATTAGCATACATAGCAACAACAACCAAAAAGCGGTGGCCTCTCGTGGAAGTCACCGCTTTTTTGTTATGTTTTGTCTGTTTGGGGAATTCTCTAGGTTAGGTGACTCTGCATAAAAACGCCCCTCGGCGCAGAGCCAAGAGGCGTTTAATGGGTTGAAAAGGCAGGGGCTTACTTATTTCCCAGGAATCTTGTGGATGGTGCTGTGAATGACACCAATCAATTCGTCACCATCGGTGGATTCGAGATCATAATCGATCTTGAGCTGTTGAGATGGTTTGTGGTTTTCAAGGCTAATGAGCACGGACTTTTTGTCTCCAAGGAGCTTTGCGGAGGTGACATTGACTTTGTCACGAACGCGGTGTCCCTTCGATTCTTTGACTGCGGCATTCTTCTCCGCATCGAGATCAGGGTTATCAATTGAGAAAACGCCCG
The DNA here is from genome assembly GCA_023261045.1 of Akkermansiaceae bacterium. Taxonomy (GTDB): domain Bacteria; phylum Verrucomicrobiota; class Verrucomicrobiia; order Verrucomicrobiales; family Akkermansiaceae; genus SW10. Next base: position 2,649 of record JALRJZ010000277.1, on the reverse strand, counting down.
ATCCGTATTGCTGGCTGCGAACATACTTCCAGCGCTCAACAGTGAAGGAGGTAGGATCTGAAGCGAGTTCGTCGTCAAGCTCAGTTGCGAAGGTGAGTTTGACTCCCTCCTTTGTCACTTCCATGCCATTAGGAATGGGGCTGGTGACGCTGTCATTACGACGAATGCGCTGAAGGCCCGCTTCGCTAGCGGCATTGGTTTGCCATCCTCGGAAGCCGACAACATACATTGATCCGTCCTCGTGGAAAACTGCCCGCTGAGCGGAGGAAGAGAGTTTGACGGGAAGCTTGGCAACTCCGCCTTGGTAGAATCCATCAGCAACCTTTTGTCTGAGAACATGGTAGATCGAGGATTGTCCATACGATAAGTGAATGAGCTCGCCTTCTTTGATGCCAATCTTGTTGTTTTTTGGAACCCAAATCTGTCCTCCACCTGAGTTGTCTACCGACATTGGTAGATAGCAAAGTGGCTCAGTGAATGGAGTCTCATTACCATTGCGGGAATCTTCCGTTCCAAAAAACGGAGTGCCACGCTCTGGTTCGAAGTAGTTAATCTTACAGCGGGGCTGCCACGTCCCTTCGTTTTCTCCACTCGTGATCTCGCCATTCGGTCCAATGCCGATCCCGCCAGGAGCTCGGAGGCCGGTGCCGATCGTGTAGAGTCGGGATCCATCGGCGCTGACTTTCATAAAGGCGCCATTGTGGTCGAGAATCTTATCAAATCCACGGCCTCCAGGGCGCACAGGTGAGGCCTTGGCAAAATAGAAGTTTCCTTCTTTGTCCGTCTCGAGGCCAAATTGAAACTCATGGAAATTATTGGTAATCAGAACGTCGTAGTTAAAGACTTCAAATTTGTCTGCTTCACCATCGCCGTTGAGATCGTAGGTTTTCCAGATGCCATCGCGCCCGGCAATAAAGGGAACGTCTTTAACGATCCGCAATCCAAGAGGCTCAAAAAATCCTGTCGCGTAGCGCTTCCATGTGAGCTTTTTAAAGTCTTTGAGTCCAGAAAGCATCCAAATGTCGCCATCCCAAGTCGATAAGAGCGCCCGGTTGCCATCTGAAAAGAAGTCAATGTCACTCATGCGAACCTTGCTGTGATAGGGATTCTCACCCATTGCTGGTGGGAGAGGAATCTGATCGACTAGCCAAGGAGCGTCTTTTTTAGAATCGAGCTGAGCATCAACTTCGAAGCTTTCCGGAGAAATCCCTTTGCCGCCTTTTGTGAGCGGGCTTAACGCGATGGGCTCAGGGGCTTGCGCGTCTTTATTGTCTGCATAAAGAAGGGCAATGTGAGTCGTTTTTGAGGACGGTCCGATGGTGAGGTGATAGCTTCCATCTTTGTTTTTTAGGGAGGCTTGGCCATCCTTCACCTTCAGCTTGATGTTGAAATCCTTTTGGCTTGAGGAGTCTGAAAGTCGAACAGTGAGCGCTTTCTGGTGGGCGCCTACTTCAAGATGTCGAACAATACTGGGACCTTGCTCGGCGAGGTGATCGAGGATTCTCGCATCGTGCACGCTGTAATCGAGGATGACCTTATTGCCGCTGCGGTAATAGCCTTTGAATGCAAGGTGAGAAAAGTTCCCGTGTCCTTTGATGCGACGCTTATCGTCGAAGGACCCGGACGCATCTGCCCAAACTGGACCATCAGAGACGGTGAAGAGGTGGGAGTCCTTATTGCGGAATTGATTGACTCGGCCGTGACCACCACCCCATGGGGTGTTGATGAGATTGGTCCCTTGGTCAGTGGCTGAGATCAGTCCCAGAGTTTCAAGGTTGTAGAGCGCTTGCTTGTAAGGAATCGCAGAATAGGACACCGAAAGTCCTTTGATCGCTGACTCGGTTCGTTCCTTGCCTTTAAACCAGTCTCCATAAGTTTGGAAGAAAGCCGGTCCGTGGTCAGCCAGACGATACCAATCGCCTTTTTGCCCTGGTTGAACAGGTTTAGCGGCCTGAGTTGGATCTGCACTTGCAAAGTAGTTTGTGAGCGTCGAGCGGGCGATTCCCAACTCTTCGAAAGCTTCCAGCAGAGAATCTGATTCTAATTCTTGAACTTTGACGTTTCGAAATTGGACCGGAGAGTCCTTATCGTGGTTTTGCAGGCCAATGTGACCTTTGCTGTCTCCGCGTCCGGGGAAGCACTCAAAAACGTTGACGAGTCGTCCGTTAATGAAAATAGCGATTTGATCCCCAGCGGTCAGAATTTTGTAGTCATTCCATTCGCCGATCTTCACGTCTGAGTTGATCGCTGTTTGGATATCGTAAACCGCTCCAATATTGAGTTTGCCCGGTTTGGTGCCATTAATCTGGATCTCATAACCCTCTCTGACAGCAACCCAAGGATCGTTGCCCGGATCAGGGAATCGAACAAAAACTCCTGCATTGTCGCCTTCGTCTGAGGGCTTGAATTGGAGCTCGAATACGGCGTTAGAAAATTCTTTGTTACTATACCACCAGAGTCCCATTCCACCCTGAGCAGTGGCAACGGATTCTTTGAAATCGAAAGACCCGGGGCCGGCTTGTTTCCAGCCCTTGGCGTCGTTTTTGAGAATGGAGTAAGGTTCGGCTGCGTGGAGGCCGGCAACAATAAGAGGAAGAAGCGTAAAGCGTTTCATAGATTGAAGTGGAATGATTCTTTTGCGATCAAAAG
>JALRJZ010000276.1 GCA_023261045.1 Akkermansiaceae bacterium | reverse complement strand
CCCTTGAGTCGCGTCACGACTTTTCCATCCAAAGTCTTTTCGACAATAATCTCATTAATCTGGTCCTGAGGAATCGCATGATCCGCAGCTCTTTTACCCGCAAAAATGAGCTCACACCCCTCTTTGGTCCAACTGACAAGCTCCGCACTCGAGAGAGCATCGTAAACCAAAACATCGCACTTCTCGATGCATTCCTTGGCCTTCAAAGTCACAAGACCCACATCCCCTGGACCCGCTCCTACCAAATAACAAATTCCTTTTTTACTCATTTTAGCTTCTCAAAAAGTTCACGGGCCACCTCAAGCGGAACCACTCCACCTGCCTCAGCCACCTGAGGCCTACCGCCCCCTTCAGGAAAAACGCGCGCGCCCATGGACAAGTACTCCCCACTCAAACGAGACCAAACCCCAATCGGTGTCGAACATCCCGCATCAAGCAACCTTAGGAACTCCCTTTCGGCAGAAATTCGGCTCCAAGTCTCAAGATCATTTAGCGCATCAATATAGGGGCCGACCTCGTCATCTCCCCGCCGTATTTCCAGACCAACAGCTCCCTGCCCGGCTGCCGGGAAGAAAGATTCCTCCTCCAAGCAATCAACAAATAGGGGATGCCGATCGATTTCAAAAATCCCCTCGGTCTGATACCCCAAACGCGAGAGACCGGCTTCAGCGAGAATGATACCATCATAATCATCATCCAGTGCCGCCTTCTGCAAGCGGGTTGGAACATTCCCCCGTAGATCGATCACCTTGATGCCCGGCTTCAGAAACTCTAACTGCCGCTGGCGCCTCACCGAGCTCGTCCCAACCCGACTCCCCTTCGTGACCTCGCTCCATGGGATCTTTCCAATCCATGCATCCGCAACAGGCGCTCGCTGCAAGACGGAGCGAAGCTGAAACGAATCCTCCAAAACCGTCGGGAGATCTTTGAGGCTATGGACAGCCACATCAATCTCCCCTTGCTCAAGGGCAACTTCCAATTCCTTAATAAAAACTCCTTTATCCCAAATTCCTTCGGCTTTGGCGACATCGGCTAGAGCCACATCTGTCCTGCGATCACCCGTCGTTTTAATGATCACTCTCTCAAGAGAAACTTCCGGGAAAGCATGAGACAAAGCCGCCTCAGTCATCTCTGCCTGCTTTAATGCCAACGCACTTCCCCGCGTGCCAATCCTAATGGTTTTCATCGTCTAATCGTTCACCGCGGGCAACCGGGCTTTATTAATTTCTTCTCGGATTATTTCTTCGCAAAGCTTCAGCTGTTCTTGGCGTCTTTTGCGAGCCTCATCTGCCCGTTCCTGGAGGGTATCAATATCGTAAAGGTAAACCTCTTCGATCTGCCCCACTTCCGGATCAATATCTCTGGGAACTGCGATATCAACCATAATGAGAGGTCGAAACTTTCGTTTTCTTCTGACGGCTTCAATATGGTGAGCTTTCACGACAAAGTGGGGAGCTCCTGTAGCCGCAATCACGACATCAAGCTGAGCTAATTCCTCCTCCCAGCCTTCAAAGTGCACCGCTCTTCCTCCAATTTCCGAGGCGAGCTCGACTGCCTTATCATAGGAACGGTTTGTCACAATCACCGAAGCGGCTCCTCGGGATTGCAACGCTTGGGCCGTCTGCCGGCTCATTTCACCGGCTCCAATTACCAGAACAGAACTTCCTTCAAGATTACCAAATACCTTTTCCGCAAGCTCAACGGAAGCTCCCGCTACTGAAGTTGCCCCTTCCTGAATAGAGGTTTGTGTTCTTACCTTTTTGCCAACGCCAAAAGCCCGCTGGAAAAGCTGGTTGAGAATCGTTTTTGTGGCCCCACCCTCGAGGGCTCTTTTGTAGGCCTGCTTCACCTGCCCAAAAATCTCCGTTTCGCCCAAGACCATAGAATTCATCCCACTGGCCACTCGGCAGAGATGTTCCGCAGCCGCCCTCGCGACATACGAATAAAAAATACCCTCACGAGAACCTTGGTAGCCTCTTTGCTCGCAAATCCAACTCTCTAACTGCTCGACTCCACGACCGCCATTCAACACGGCATAATACTCCGTGCGATTGCAAGTCGAGAGCACGACCCCCTCCTCAATGTGCTCATAAGACACCAACGACTTTGTTTCCCGGTCTAATGCGGAATCTGAGAGCGCAAAACGCTCCCGCACCTCAACGGGTGCGGTTTCATGATTTAAACCAAGGCACACCAGCTGCATTAGAGTTTCGCGAAAATCAAAAGTGAAAAAACAAAGAGTGAGGTCAAACCAATCGCCAGCTGACGCCCCGGCAGGCCCCTCACGTAATAAACCCCGAGGACCACTGCATAGAGCACCCAGGTGATCGTCGCCACCATCAGATGGAGATTAAAAACCCCACTAACCATAAGCAGGCCCGCCCCGATACCCATGGTCAGAATCACCCAACCTAAAACCGCTATCCTTGCCATCGAAGTCACTAACCGGCTTACCGAAGGCATTCCCTGCATCAATCCCCCACCAATTTTGTGCGACTTAAGGCGATAATCTAAAATGAAGAACATCACGCCTGCCACCGCCGCTAAACCGAGCGCTCCATATGATAAAACCGAGAGGGCCGCATGCGCCTCTCTCCAGGGATCAACAGAAACAGCCTTATCCACCCCTGACTTAAAAGCCCCAGGAACCAAACTGACGACTTGAAGGATCACAACAACCGGCGCGGTAAAGACGCCCAAAAGCGACAAACGATAGGTGGATCCTGTCACGAGGTAAAAGAGAGTCAGCGACCAAGCAAGAAAGAGACAGACCTCACCAAGATCTCCCAGTGGGCACTGCCCTCGCAATTCCCCCCGCCAACCCAAGGCCATCAACTGGGCTCCAAATGCACCAAGCATCCAAAAAAAAGCATTGCCACCCTGCTTTTCAGCTCGAGCCACCAAGACACCAAAAACACACCCTGCTGCCGCAAGAGCTGTTGCGATGACTACCCAGCCAATTCCCATGCCCATGTAACTGAACTCGTCTTACCAACCTTTCAAGCGCGGATCTAAGAATCTTACCTCGAATGATCAAAAATCTCTGAGCCGGCACGACCGCTCGCTGCCCCGAAACAGGGCTAAGGAGTCTTAAAAAACGAGCAACGAAGCCAAAACCTCTTCTTGCTCATTTTTGAGCCCATTATCCCCCTTGCATCTATAAAGCACCCCTTCTTTTATGAGAAACTAGAGCTTCCAGCATACTAGGGCTTTCCCGGAGTAAGAATCCCACTTAGCATCGAAGAATGCCCACCGCCGCTGATCTTCAATCCGCCATTCGCGACGTCCCTGACTTCCCAAAAGAAGGGAT
>JALRJZ010000275.1 GCA_023261045.1 Akkermansiaceae bacterium | reverse complement strand
CCCTTCTAAGCTCTTCAACCGCCGCGAAGATTGGCTCAGGCTTTAAAAGCATCCCCTGCCCACCCCCGCAGAGATAATCATCGGTCTTACGATGTTTATCAGTCGTCCAATCACGTAGATCATGCCCAAAAATCTGCACGATCCCTCCCTCTTGAGCACGCTTCATCATACTCTCGTTGAGGGGACCGAGAGCAATATCGGGGAAAAGTGTTAGAATATCGATCTGCATCCTAAATTCCTAGATCAACAAGAAGGGCAATCATTGGTCTTCAATCGGTCTCGCGAGAATCATGGGCTACTCCACGATGACCGGAGTTCCAATTTCTACGTTTTCAAAAAACTTCTTCGCCATTGGTTCAGGCATGCGGACACAGCCGTGAGAGGCTGCATATCCTGGAAGGTGGCCGACATGCATCCCGACCCCCCCAGTAAACCGCATAAAATAAGGCATGGGCGCTGGCTCAAAAAACTCCCCGGGGCCTGGACGATCCCTCCGAGTATCGGCGTCGTCATTCACAATCTCCCCAGTTGCCCTATTTTTAATCACGCCATACAAGCTCGATTGGTGATCCTTACTTTTCTGGATAATTTTAAATGAACCTGCTGGAGTGGTATGGGTCGTTTTTCCTGTGGCAATAGGACTGACTCCTACAAGCTCTTTTCCTTTAAAAAAATAGGCTTTTTGCTCCTCTCGTCTGATTCGAATAGACGGTGAACCGCTGACATTATGACCATCCCAGTATCCGCGTTGATGCTCTAAAAGCTCGTCACGTTGAGGTCCTCCTTGACGAAATGCTGTCAAATAGCCCGGACCTGGGTCATCGAGCGTCGTCGGAAGACACGAAGGAACGCACAGAATGAGAAGAGTATAGAATAGGCGGTTCATTTTGCGAAAGTAACTCCGGGGAGTATCATCGATCCTTGGAAAGGGTCAAGGGATGCCTGCGACAAGCTCAAGAGTCCTCTTGGCTCTTGATGACTGCGGCAAATGCGCCATCACACTGATCCTCAAAAGGGAGAACTTGCCTCCACTCACTCAGAACAAGACCGGAATGATCAGCAATAAAGCGTTTGACCTGCTCAATATTTTCTTCCGGATCAATCGAGCAAGTTGAATAGACGATCCGCCCCCCCGGTTTGAGACAAGGAAGAGCTTTCTCGAGAATCTCTCTCTGTATTTTCACCAAGTTTTCAAGATCGCCCTTTTGTAATCGCCAGCGTGCATCCACCCTTCTTCGTAGAACTCCCGTATTGGAACAGGGTACATCAAGTAGAATTCCATCAAAAAAACCATTCCATGAGTCTGGCGCGGGACGAGTCCAATCATGCGCTATCACTTCAGCGATCTGAACTCCACAGCGCGTGAGGTTTTCTAGAAGGCGAGGAAGTCGTTTTTCATTGGAGTCCGAACAAATCAAACGACCGTGATTCTGCATCATCTCAGCTAAGTAAATCGCTTTACCGCCCGGCGCCGCACATGCATCGAGAATCAACTCCCCTGACTTGGGATTAAGAAACTCTGGAGCAAAACGAGTCGAAGGATCGGTGATATAATAGTGTCCACTTTCAATGGCCTTATTCTCAGAATCGGGCTGAGCGGAGCCTTCAGGAGGAGGATTGAGTCGATTGGGGCGGTAGAAACTCTCCGCTGGAAGATTATCCCACTGCATCAACGCGATCGCATTTTCTATACCAAAAAGCTTTCGCCACCGCTTCCAAAGCCAATGAGGGTGAGAGAATTGGGTCGCAATTTCAACTTCAGAGACTTCACGTAGGAGACGCATCCGCGCGTGAGCAGCCTTTCTGAGAACCGCGTTAACCAATCCTTGCACGGGTTTTCGCGCACATTCCACCGTCTCATAAATCGCCGCATGATCCGGAATTCTGAGAATCAGCAGCTGACACATTCCCACCCGCAACACATCTCGAACTTCCGCATCCAGTTTCCCCTTCCGAAAAAGACCCACCCAGTAGTCTAGCAAACTTCGATGACGCAGCACCCCCATTAAAATGGCTTTGAGAAGTGCCCGGTCTTGAGCGCAGAGATGATTGCGTTCGGCGTGACGCTCAATCAACGAATCCACATAGGCATGACCCTTTGCCCATGCTCTCAGAGCTGACACCGCTGCTCTCCTGACATTTTTCCCAGATTTCGCCATCGATTAACGTGATTCACAAAGAGCTGAGACAATCGAAGACCATTCTTCCTCAAGGCTGATAGAAGATGACGGAGTCTCTTTTCCGGCGCGGTGATACCAATAGGAGGCATTGCCCAAATCCCCTTCTTCCCGGTGCAAGTAGGCATGAATCCAAGCCCCTTTGGGATCTGCAATCTCCTGACAAAGATCATGAGATTGATCCCATCGACCAGCTTTTGCGAGCCAGAGCGCTTGCAGTGCAAGATCGAGCCCAGCGGGAGGCTCCGCATCCTTTTGAGCTGATGATAATAATTGCGCAGTCGTCATGAATCTCTCTATCTCGCTGAAATCAATGCAAATGAAAAGAGCGAACTCTATTGATCTAATCGGAAAACCAAACGAACAAACCCCTTTGCCGCATTCCAAGGAATTCTCAGACCATCATCCTCCCTTGTGAAACCGATCGTTTGCCAATTATTTAAGTCAAAGGATACTTGCGCTTCAATCATCGCATCATTTCTTTGAGGTAAATCCTCTACGATTAAAAAGACTTGTTCCTTATCCCAAACAATCTTGAGAGGCTTTTTGGATTGCTTTGACCGAGGATCACTCCCAAGCAAATACTCCTCAAGCTCACTTGCTCCATCCCCATCTCCATCCCTATCACAAGGAACCAGCTCTCCAAAATGAATCTTCAGCCATGCTTCAAAATCCAAGTGATCAACAAGTGTCAGAGCCCCTCGATTTTCCCCGCTGGGATGAAATACCCCATCGCCAGACACCAAATGAAACACCAGCGTTTCTTCACCTTCAATGATTTGATCACTCACCACCTCAATGGGGATCGAAGCACGACGAACCCCACTCGCAAAAACACCATTCAGTTCTCCTTGGAAATCATCTCGACTAGCTGTGCCAGAAAACTGAATCTGGTAACCCACGGGTTCCATCAACGGAAGAACTGACGAGATTTCCATCTGAGCTTTTTGAAGGGGATTACTTTCATCTAAAAAACTCTCATCAACTTTGAGGTATAATTCAGGTCGATGTTGATGACATTCGATCTGAGTTGTTTGTACGTAAACATCATCAAGATACCAACCACTCACTGAGCTTGATGAATCGTGAGCCGCTAGCCAACGGAGCCGAAGCACACTTCCAGCCCATGATTTTGGCAATTGGAC
>JALRJZ010000274.1 GCA_023261045.1 Akkermansiaceae bacterium | reverse complement strand
AGGCCATTGAGGTCATTGTCGTATGTTTTTAAAATATGCCCAGCCATAATCTACTTCTAAAATAGGGTTTAGCCAAATCGACCACTCACGTAGTCCTCGGTTTGTTTTTTGGAGGGGTTTCCGTAGATCACCGATGTTTCATCGTATTCGATCAGCTCACCAAGATAGAAGAACGCGGTCCGGTCAGAAACACGCGTCGCCTGCTGCATATTATGAGTCACAATCACGATGGTAAAGTCCTGGCTTAGCTCGGCAATCAGTTCCTCAATTCGAGCCGTCGCGATCGGGTCAAGTGCGGAACAAGGCTCATCCATCAAGACGATCTGAGGCTTCACCGCGATGGTTCTTGCAATACAAAGCCGCTGCTGCTGCCCTCCAGAAAGCCCCAGTGCGCTTGTATCTAAACGATCTTTAACTTCACTCCAAAGAGCTGCTTTTTGCAGGGACTCTTCTACCGCTTGATCAAGGACACTTTTACTGTTGATTCCTTGGACACGGAGACCATAGGCAACGTTTTCGTATATCGACTTAGGAAACGGATTATACTTTTGGAAGACCATTCCCACGTGTTTGCGTAGCTCGATTGCCTCGACATCAGGCGCGTTAATATCTTGCCCAAGAATCTCGATCTTTCCCTCGGTCACCTTCGCCGTATCAACTAGATCATTCATCCGGTTTAAGCACCGAAGAAGCGTCGATTTTCCGCAACCAGATGGTCCGATAAAGGCAGTCACCTTTCCGGCGGGAATATCCAAGCTAATATTTCTCAAGGTATTGGTTTTCCCGAGATCATAACTAAAACTAAGATCATCGATTCGGATGATCGGCTCGCACTGAGAAATCTCTGCTGTGTCAGAAGGGCTTGAGTTGACTTGATCGTCGTTCATGAAATTTAATTAAACTACCACTTAAGGCTCTTACGAAAACGAGCTCGCATGATCACCGAGACCATCGCGAAACTAATGACTAAAAGGAGAAAAACAAAAACTGAACCATATCTCATCTCCAAGAGGGCTGGATCATCAGGCAACTTCCCTGACACCACATAAATATGATAGGGCAGCGCTTGCACTGATTGAGTCACCATATCGGAAATCCAGTAGAGCCCCGACCCAGAAGCATCAGACCATGGTAACTTATCCTTACTTGCCACCGCTGCGGTAAACATAATGGGAGCCGTTTCTCCAGCAACGCGGGTAATTCCGAGAACAGAAGCCGTTAGAATTCCTGATGCCGCATAAGGGAGAACAGCAGTACGGATACACTGCCACTTGGTGGCACCTAAAGCCAGGGAAGCTTCGCGAAACCCCTTCGGAACCGCCTTCAACGATTCCTCGCACGCCGCAATGATCACCGGCAAGGCCATCACTGCCAGAGTCAACCCACCTGCCAACAGGGAGCTCCCCCATCCTTCAAAACTCAAGTAACCCTCAGTGGGCCAGAGGGGGATTGCAAGAATCGACGATTCTACATTGGGTTGATAAGTCAAAACCGGGAAGAAGGGAGACAAACAAAAGAAGGCAAAACCAAAGAGACCATAGACGATCGAAGGAACACCCGCGAGGTTCATAATTGCGAGACGAATCGCGGTCACAACCTTTCCCTTTTTTGCGTATTCATTGAGATAGATCGCAGCGGAAATACCAACAAACAACGCGGCGATCATACACACAATTACGAGGAGCATCGTTCCCACTAGTGGCCCCCAAATTCCCCCACCAGCATACGAAAAGGTATGCTCCTCTCTCACCACTGCATCGGGGTTTTCTTCTCGAAACTGACGATAGTCATCCGCATCCATCCGAACCATCTCACCATTCTCATTGGTAAACTCATAGAGAGTCATCGGACTCTTCGAGAGAAACTCCGTATTTATAAAAGGTGCCTCTGCTTTAAGAAGAACAGGCAAACCATCGAGAGTGATCTTCCCTAAAATCAGAACCGTACATCCAAGGATGAAATAGGTGAAGAATGCGAAGAGAATCGTTCCCGCGGCGTCTTTCTTCTTCTGTTTAGAAGAAACCGCTGCGAAAGGATTGTTCAGTGGAGATTGCTTAGTCATTGATTCCAAATCGTTTGATGACTCGTTGAGCAGCCACGTTGATCATCAGAGAAATAGTAAAGAGTACGAGGCCTACCAAAAAAAGCGCCCGGTAGTGCAAGGTCCCTCGGCTGACCTCACCCATTTCTTGAGCAATAATACCAGTCATGGTGTGGCTCGGCTGAGCAACGAGCCCGAGTCCTGCACCCCAATCTGGCATTGCAATTTTATTACCTGCCACCAAGAGGACCACCATCGTTTCCCCAATCACCCTCCCAAGACCAAGAAGAATTGCCGCAAGAATCCCCGAAATCGCAGCGGGCACGATCACCTTCAAGACGGTCTGCAAGCTCGAAGCTCCCAAGGCCAAGGAAGCCTCTGAATAAGAGCGAGGCACATTGTTCAGCGCATCTTCGCAGAGGGTAAAGACAGTCGGAACAGCCATGAGCGCGAGAAGGAGGCCAGCATTGAGCATATTCAATCGCTCAGTAATTGGGAAAAACGGGAGCCAAGAGAGCCACGATTTTTGGCTGACTTCCATCAAAAGCTCCCCGAGAACCATGATCCCAAAAAATCCCAAAACGATCGAAGGGATGGCTTGGATCATTTCAATGGCTGGTTTGATGAAGGTCTGTTCCTTAGCGGAAGCTAAGCGATTCACGTAGATGGCAGCCCCAATCGAAAAAGGAACCGCGACACTCAGAGCGATCAGAGAAATGACTACCGATCCTGTTAACAGAGGCAATAGCCCATAGAGATCATGCCAAGAGCTATTGGTAACCCATTCAGTCCCAAAAAAGAAATCGACCACAGAACCCACAAAGCCCACAGGCTCATCCCACTGCCAAGCAGTCGCTTCCATCACGCTCGTCTCGAGATCCTTGAGGTAGCGATCCGCTGATTCACGAACCAGAGCAATTAACTGAGTAGAATTTTCTGAAACAAATTCGGTAGGAAGTGCTTCTAGACCGGCAACGAGGCCAATTTTAAGTTCACCAGCGGCCTTCGAATGGTCGTCAACGGAATCGACAATGGGCTGCACCCTCTCACCAAAGGGGAACTCATCTCGGATGATGATTTTTTCTGCTTCAGCGATCGCAGCCTGCTTGGAATCACCTTCCAGATTTTGAGCCCCCTCAAGGAGAGCCGCCTTTCGCTCTTCGGCGCTTTGATCTGCCACCGCATCCTTTTTGATTTCCTCAGCGATTTTAACGAGGCGATTCCTAAGGTCGCTTAGGTTTGTTCCTGCCGACGCAATCTGATTCTTGGCATTCTCAAACTGCGCCATGCCC
>JALRJZ010000273.1 GCA_023261045.1 Akkermansiaceae bacterium | reverse complement strand
AGATGGAGTCTAGCGCGGCACCTTTTTCGGTGCAAATCCTCGAATGAATGGTGGTTAAACCATGATCATTGACCATTTTTAAAATATCATGAAGCAGGCCGATGCGATCGAGTGCTTGGATTTCGATGACCGTGTAATGAGGGTCAATTTCGTTTGAGATCCACGCTCGTACTGGAAATTGAATGACTTGATCAACCTGTGGCTTTAGGTAATTGACCTTTTGAGTGAGATAAGCAGATGGATCGTAATGATCTTTGCCGAAGATGGTGTATAAACTTTGGACAACGGCTTTCTGTGCTGACTTATCTTCGAAAGCTTTTAGATCTTTCGTGCACACTCGAAATAGATCGAGAACAACTCCATCAGGTCTCGTGTAGACATCTGCCGAGAGGATATTGAGTTGGTGGGAGGCGAGAACACTACAGATTTTTTCAAGTAATCGTTTTTGATCCTGAGTGGCAATGATGAGCTCCGTGTAACCAAATTTCTTGCGCTCAATCCACTGCACGGCGCACTCAAAATCCGTTTCCGGCGAGCGATTTTTTCGATCGATATATTGCCAAAGAGCAATGATATGTTTTCCGATGCTTCTCTTGCTGCGATATCGAAAATAGCGCTTAGGCATGAGCTGCCGGTGTTGCTCAAAGAGTTCGTGATATTTCTCATTGAGTCCTGATTTTACTTCGGAAAGAATCACATCATACTCTTCTTTAAGCTCCTCGCTTTCAAGGGAGGCTTCACCGAGAAAAGCCTCGCGAGTCTGTCGATAGAGCTGGAGAATGAGAGACTCTTTCCAAGGTGACCAGGCTTCCTCATTGGTCCCTTTGGAGTCAGCATAGGTGAAAAGCAGAAGGGCATCCAAGCGATGACGATCTCTCATGATGCTCGCAAATTCCTGAACGACTTCAGGGTCATCGATGTTCATCTTTGTTGCAAACCGCCACAGTGTGAGGTGATGGTCTACTAAAAACATAATTAGAGAGCGTCTACCCCCTGTGATTTTTAGACGACGACACATTCTTTCGGCGAGAAGCGCTGACCCGTCAATATGCTCGCGAACATTCTCGGCTCTTCCTGTGTCATGGAGAATCAACGCGATATACAAAGCATATGGATCAGGGTGCTTAAGAAAGAGGTCTCGGTAGAGATTCTGCTCGGATGCGTTCAGGTCTACTAGAGAGTCAAGTTGATCGATGCATCTGAGAGTGTGTTCGTCTGCAGTATATCGGTGGAAAAATTCATGCTGCACCAAGCAATCAAGAGCGCCGAATTCGGGCAAATAACGTCCAAGAACCCCACAGCGATGCATCTGTCTCAATGTGATGCCAACTTTTCCTTTCTGTTCTAGGATCTCTCGGAATGCTTCTCGGTTATCGAGACGTAAGCGAAATGAATGATCAATGAGGATCCAATGTTCTTTAATGAGTTTACGAAGAGAAGGAGAGGGGCTGACTTCGTATTGTTGACAGTAGGAGAATAGTCGAATGATTCGGTTGGCGTCTTCGGTGAAAATCGTTTTTCTCTTAGGAAAGAGGCGATTATTGCGAATTGTGTAATCGGCGAGACTCTTAGGCTTCTTTTTAATCAGTCCAAATGTTAATTTTGACCGAAGGCTTTGTTCCTTGATTCGTTCAAGTTCGAAGATCTCGAAAATAGATTGGGTGTGATTGTGAACGTTTCTTGCGTGCCGATAGTAGTCGCGCATGAAGGACTCAATCCTTCTCAAGATCGACTTGTTTGGGTAGCCAAATTCGTTGGCTAAGACTCCTTGATAGCGTAGTGTTAAGATGTCATTTCCCTTATCATGATAGTGCAGGGCATTGCGCACTCGATGAAGAAACGAAAAAGCATCTTTTAATTCTCGGCGTGCAATTTTTGTGAGGATTTTTTTTGCAATGAGCTCCGTCATTGATCGGGTGCCTGCCTCTGCATCAATGATCCAATCGAGATTATGAAAATCGCGAAGAGTGCCTGGGCTCTCTTTAATATTTGGTTCTTGGAGAAAGACAGTATGAGACCACTTTGCGTGACGTGTTTTGATGTCGAGACTGCGTTCTTCAAAAAAGACTTGTCGGTCCTTGATGATGCACTCTTTGCGAAAGCGGGATTTGAACACCTTGAAATGAGCTTTGTTTCCAACCAAGTAACGGGAATCCAAAAGCGTCGTTCGACATTGGGGCTCTTTTTTTGCTTCTTTAAGGCAATCCTCAATAGTGCGGGTTGAGGGGAGAAATTTAAATCCGAGATCCCATATGAGCATTTGGATCTCTTCGATCGTTCTTCGAGTGCTCGAGGAGATCTTTGTAGTTGGAGTATCAACAAGAAAGAGGAGGTCGATATCAGAACCAGGATTCATATAGCCTCGTCCATAACCACCATTTGCAACTAAAGTGAGCTCTTTGGGTTTCTTCGAAGATGATTGAGAGAAAGTTTGAAATAAGACGGTGGTAAGCTCATCGATCATGGATGAACGCGCCTGAGCTAAAATGTGACCCTTTTCTCCCTTGAGATGTCTCTGATGGAGAACGCTGTTGGCATCTTTAATCTTAGACTTTAGGTGGGTAAGTCGTTGAGCCGGTGAGAATTCTCGAAGCTCGGTCGCATTGAGTTCTAACATTTACTAGGAGGAGAAGAGTAATCAGTGAGAGAGATCTAGATGATCGTTATCGGATTCACGAGTTAAAGAAAGCTCTTGCGATAATAAACAAGCCCTCCGCGATCGATCTTGAGTGATTTCTTTGTGATCTCTACTGATGAGCCCAAACGTACTCGTTTGTGTAAGTCAATAACATCGCTCGAGCTCATCCGGATACAACCATAAGAGGATGGTGTTCCAAGTGTTCGCTCTTCTGGTGTGCCATGAATATAGATAAAGCGTGAATACGAATTGCGGTTTTGCTTTTCTTGGCCCTTTAGCCAAAGGATGCGAGTCACGATAGGATCACGACCGGGGGAATTAGGTTGAATAATCTCATGAGTCGGCTTGCGACTTTTAAAGACAGTGCCTGATGGAACTCCTTGTCCAATTTTGCTGGCAATCACGTGTTTACCCAAAGGAGTTCTGTAACTTCCGATTTGGTCTCCTAGACCATATTTGGAAGTGGAAATTGAGTAGCTTTTGATAGCGACTCCTTTTTGAACAAGGACAAGCTTTTGGTCCCGCACGCTGACAAGCACGCCATTTTCGCACTGGACTTGCACAGGTGATCCGCAGCTGCTTAGGAAAAACGGCGTGCAGATTAGGAGCAGTGTGAGAGCTAAGCGGGCTAGAGTCATTCCGCTTCGTTGTTGAGAGCCGAGAAGCCTAATCACGTCTTGCGAGAGACGGAACAAGGACTTGAAGGAAGCTCGA
>JALRJZ010000272.1 GCA_023261045.1 Akkermansiaceae bacterium | reverse complement strand
ATGGATACGTATTTTGACACCTTCTTCGAAGACCCTGAATACAGTCGAACGTTCTCCAACCTTTACAACGATGTCTATTGGAACCCAGTCCCCTGGCTCAACGTAGAGGTAGAAACCCAGCTTCCGTTGTTTAGCACATCAAACTTTACTGAGGTTGCGTCCAGCCTACGCTTCATGCCTGATGAAGACTTAGAGATTCAACTCCAATATCGGCACCTCAACACTCACCCCATCCTACGAGATTCCAACCTTATCACCATCGAGACCTTTGCCCGGCTCAATGAATATTGGGGAATTGGCACTTACCACCGCTATGAAGCGGCGACTAACTTTCTAGAGATCCAACAATACAATCTTCATCATGACTTCGAATCTTATGTTGGCTCTATTGGTCTCTATCAGAGAAACAATAGCGCGGAAAATGAAATGGGCGTCATGTTTAGCTTTGGCTTAAAAGAAATGCCAAACCTTTCCTTGCCATTCAAATTTGGCGCCGAATATTGAGGCCATGAGCGAGATCTCCCCAAGCAATCTTTTAGAGCAACTTCAGTGGCGGTATGCGACCAAAGCATTCGATCCCAGCCAGATCATTTCTGATGAGCAAATCGCAGCCATTGAGCAGTCGTTAGTCCTTACCCCTTCATCTTTTGGCCTACAACCTTGGCACTTTTTGGTCATTAGCAGTCAAGAGATCCGTCAGCAGTTGCTCCCGAATTCTTGGAATCAACGACAAGTCGTCGATTGTTCTCATTTTGTTGTCCTTGCCGCCAAAACCTCAATGGCAGAGGCTGACATTGATCGCTTTTTAGAAAGGCAAATTGCCGTGCGCGGTGGGAGCATGCAAGAGCTCTCGGCTTATCGTGACATGATGCTTGGATTCACTTCTTCAATGGATGCGGACAAGCTTCTCCAGTGGGCAAAACTTCAAACCTACATTGCTCTTGGACAACTGATGACAAGTGCCGCACTACTTGGGATTGATGGTTGCCCCATGGAAGGCATTGACCCTGTCGCTTACGACAAAATCCTCGATCTTCCCTCAAAGGGACTGACGACTTCTGTCGCCTGTGCACTAGGTTACCGATCAAAGGAAGATGCCTATGCTGCGGTCGCAAAAGTCCGCTTCGAAAAGAGTGAATTAATTACCACTCAGTGATTGAATATAGGCGCCAAAATCGGAATCCGCTTTTGCAAGAGTCCCGATGCACGCACTATGGATGACCTTTGCCACCTTGTTGAGCTGGTCATCTTCTTTCCTCTTACCCTTCACGCCAATCTCGATGCGGTCACTCTGCTGACGGTATCTGATTTGAATTCTTTTTGAAAGATCATCGACTGCATCACCCTCCGCAAGCTCCATCAGGGCTGCATAATCTGATTGTTCAACAACCCATACGAGAAACTCTTCTCGCTGAGCAATTGCTTCGAGTTTGTCTGTCCATTCTTTACAGCGCTCTTTTTGCTGACCAGCTGTTGTCAAAGGCAGCGCACGATACGAGGGCGCACTCATTTTCATGGAATAGACACCGAATCCACCACCTCCCACGAGAAGTAAAGCGACTACGCCAATTACTGCGAGCTTGTTGCCATTCATCAAAGACAAACTACCACTAGATTTTGCTCGGGTCAGGATTTTTTTCTCGAGAAGCAAAAATCTTGCCTGAGACGTGAGGGAGGATCACGGTCCGGGCATGGAATTTCCGGCCACCACGGCTCAGCTTCAGAATTTGCCATCTGGTTTAACTGCAATCCTTGATCCCATTGATGACTCAGAAGTCATTAGCACGCAAATCTGGGTCGAAACTGGATCCCAGCATGAAAGTGCCCTTGCTGGTTCAGGAATCTCCCATCTTCTTGAACACATGGTTTTTAAAGGCACCGATCGATTCTCTGGCGAAGAACTCTCACAAGTTGTCCAAGCTGCTGGAGGTCAGTGGAATGCCTACACCAGTTTCGATCGCACTGTTTACTACATTGACGGACCAGCTAAATCACTGGAACTCTTCTTGTCTGCCCTTATTGAAATGGTGTTTCGCCCCCTCTTCCCAGAAAGTGAATTCGAGAAAGAAAAAGAGGTGATTCGCCGCGAGATCGCAATGGGCAAAGACGACCCAGACTCCGTCTCATCAGAGCTTCTTTTTCACACCTGTTTCCAGCGTGACCACCGTCGACACCCCGTTATTGGACACCTCGATCTCTTCAATGCAATCACCTACGAAGAGATGAAAAACTACCATGCCTCTCGTTACCGCCCCAACCAAGCTTTCCTCGTCATCTCAGGTGGTTTCTGCCCAAATCAGGCAACCGAATTGATCAATCTCGAACTCGCGAAAGGGTTGCGACCCCCAGCCTCATTCCCGGTGACTTTACCCAAGGAACCTCGACAAATGGGCGAGCGGAGGATTTCCCAACACTTTTCGATTCCCTCCACCCACCTTTCCATGACCTGGCAGATTCCTGACCTCACTCACCAGGACACGCCCGCTCTTGATCTACTTTCGGTCGTTTTAGGAGGAGGAAGAGCATCTCCCCTGTATCAGATCATTCGAGAGCAACAGGACTTAGCCCACTCCATCGGCGCTTATGCTTGGGCACCAGCTGATGGGCCAGGCATTTTTAGCGTTTCCGCAGAATTGGATTCTCAGAATGCGCAAAAAATCGAAGAGGAAGTTTGGCAGATCATCAGGAGCGTTGAAAACATGGACCTGAAACAACCATTGGCCCGAGCTTTTCGCCAACTCGCGTCGCAACAATTTAAAACCCTCGCTACAGCTTCGGGACGAGCGTCGGATTTAGCTTCGAATTGGCACTGCGCTCGAGATTTAAATTACACAAGAACAGCCCTCTCCAAGCTCTCTGAAGTGAGCGAATCAGACCTCATTGAGGTCACAAAGAAATATCTGACTCCTCAAGGTCTCACCGTCACCTCTCTTGTCCCCTCCTCTGAGGCTTTGCACGTTCCTCAAGTCAATCTCAAGAAAGCTCGCAGCGAAGTCCTTGAGCACACTCTCTCGAATGGATTACGAGTCCTTCTGCAACGAGACCCAGGCATTCCTGTAGTTTACGGACAAACCGCCCTGCTCGCTGGTTGCCTTTCCGAATCTTCTTCAAAAGCGGGCATCAACGATGTTCTGGCAAGCATTCTCTTGAAAGGTACCCGTTGCCGCAGCGCACTCGCTATTGCCGAATCTCTCGAAAGCCTTGGCGCTTCGATCCGACCATCAACAGGGAACAACAGCACGATGATATCAAGCTATTGCCTTTCGAGCGATCTTGAACCAGTGATTGACCTTTTTGGAGAAATTATCCGTGAACCTGCCTTTCCCGAAGAATCTCTCGAACGAGAAAGAGCCTCCCTA
>JALRJZ010000271.1 GCA_023261045.1 Akkermansiaceae bacterium | reverse complement strand
GTTAAAATCAAAAGTAATACCACGGGTTAATTGAACCCCAGTCAGATCAAGGGGTTGAGTGCTTGTATTTTCGATTCGTAAAAACTCAAAAAGGTCACCATCATTAAAGCCTGCAGCCTCTTCCTCAACCGAAGCCCCAATTGGGTTGTATAGAAACTCTGAAATCACCAAGTTCGATGAGGCAGCAGCAAGGCTATCCACCGAGAACCCCGCAGAACTCAAAGCACTCCAACTTCCATTCTCGAGGACTCGTGCATTAATTTCAAGAGGTGAGGACAAAAGCAAAGGAGGATTATCTGATCGGGTTTTTTTGCCGGTCAGTTGGGCATCAAGAACCATGTCTGAGTTGGATACAATGTTGTGGATTTCAATTGCTAAAAGGTTTTGCCCCTTCTGAAGAAGTGAGCGCTCGAGGGGATAGGAATCAAGATCTCCTTCATTACCGTCGCTCGCGTCGATATTTGGAACCGTGGAATAAGTGACAGTTTCTGGTAGGTTTGAATCCCGATGGATCTCAACCCCATTCAGGTAGACGATTGCTCCCCCATCGATTCTTAATGAAAGAGTAAGATCCAGATACGAGGAAGGATCATCAACGGCAAAGTGATGCCGGAAATACGTGGTGGGTTGTCCGTTACGTTTGTTCGCAGGTGTGGCAATCATATGTGTTTGACCAGACACATTATCGCGAATTGTTCCATAACCTAGAGGAGCTGGTCCGGCCACCCAGTCGGAATCATCAAATTCAGTGTCTTTCCATTGTAATCCAAGATCTCCGGCATTGTCACTCAATGACCAAATACTTCCAAGAGGCACGATTTCTTCGTCTGCGAGTTGTCCTGAGATGACCGAAGCATTGGGACTTGGACTCCCTCCCGGAAGCCGCGGATCTGATCCATCGGTGGTGTAGTAGATCGAGGCGTTTTCGCTGGTCATGATGAGGGGATAGTTCTTAGGAACGATCCCTCCATGCTGACTGAGCATTGGAGGAGAAATTTCAGGCCAGAGGTTATGATTTCGAAAGTCTTCACGAGAGGGACCTAGCAAGTAACGGCGCCTACCTGAGGCCTCCCGAGCCCAGTTGCTCGGAATAGAGGTATTCATTGATTGGTTGTTTAGAAGATTTAGAAGAGCCCCAAATTCTTGTGCCAGTTCGTCAAATCGTGCTTTAAGGTGAGAGTTTTCATAATCACGGTCATCAAGGATCCCTCCATGAAACATGTGTTTGTGAATTCGGTCTGCAAAAAGGATTTGAAATTCTGACCACCTTGTTAGCCCGCGCCACAAATCACGAAGTTCACCGGAACCTGTGGCCATAAAGGTGGAAATCATTTCTTGAGAGACCGGGCGATCGCCTCGATTGTTCATGGCGCCTTCCGCATCCCATACATAGAGCCGATACCGTCCTGCCGCACTTCGTTCTTTTGCGGCCACCCAATTGTTGTGTGGCCAATCCCAAGTGGCACAATAAATATTGAGTAGATAATAGTCGGCCATATTAACAACATCGGCGACTTCGCAAACACGTTGCCAATTCTCGAGTGTCGTGGAGGCATTGAGCCGGCTAATCATGTCATTCCACGCAACCTTATCTCCTTCAGAAATATTATCATTGCCTTCAAATTGAAGGACATCCCACTGAGCTCCCGGTTCAGATTGGTGCAAGGACCGGAAGAATGGCTCTCGAAGGCGCTCTACCATATTGTAGAACCCTTTGAGCTCTCCATTCACATAAAGGCTATTAATCACACCATTACTTGCCCCTTGTCCCATGTCTCGACTTAAGCGGCGAACTAACTCATCAATGACAAACGGATTATTAATGTCGTTTTTACCCGCTCGAATCCGAAAGCGTTCATACTCATTGACTGAAAAGTCAGGCCCATTGAATGGGAGGCGAACTGATGGGTTTCCATAATCATCCCTGAAGTAGAGATTAAAGGATGGTTTTTCTCGTGGGTTATTCGGCCAAGGATACGAAAGCACCTGATTGAGAATCATTCGTGGCCGCGAATAGCTACTAGAGGCAATTCGTAGACCGACATCTGAACGGAAGCCGACCGATCCATCGGGGAAATAGAACTCAGCATGAATCGGGCGTTCATAGGCTCGGCCACGATTGATGCTATTATTGTAATCAAAAGCCTCTCTTGCTTGCCATTGGTTGTTTACGTAGACGCCTCCGTTGATAGCCAAAACGCCAAATGGATCATAAAGAGAACGTTCGGGTTCGCCTGCAAAAACAAGAGCTGGATTTGAGCGAACTCGCTGATCTTGACCAATCAAGTAGGTGTGGGTTTTGGTCGAAGAAGCAATCAAGCCTTCTTTGAATGCTCTGGCACGTATGACATGACCTTTCCGAGTATTAATCGTGGTGAGGGTGAGAGGAGTGGAGTATGTGATTCCGTTCTCTAGAGTCGGATGAGTACCATCGGTGGTGTAGCGAATGGTCGCTTGAGGCGTGTTGCTCGATAAAGTTAGGGTGAGGGAGGAGTTGTAAAATCCTCCCTGATGATCAAAACTTGGAGCATCAACTTTTGAATCTAGGAGGTTGGTGGAATTCGCCCTCCCAGGAGTGGGGGTTGCTGAAAAGCCAAAAGCTCCCGATAGGGAGCGCGCAAAGGAATGGTGCTGTTTTTGTTTTGGATATTTTGGTTCGATTTGAGACTGAAGGATCCCGTTTGAATCATAGAGGCCGAGAAATTCGCCATCTGAATTGAGTTTAAAGTTGGCATGGAGAAAATGAGCGTTCGGTAGTTGGTTTTCTTGGCCATCTGCAAGAATCACTAAGTAGCCGTTGGGCTCGAGAATCGTTCCTGCGGGAAAGATCCACTGGCGAGGGCTGTCCTCATTATCGGTTAGAGACCAACCTCCGAGGTTAATTGCTTCTGCTTCCGTGTTGGCAAGCTCAATCCAGTCTGAAGGCCCAGAGGATGGGAGGGTAGGTTCCGACAGGTCAGATGTGGGCTCAGAGAGCCCGGCAAGGTAGGAGACAACGGTTCCTTGCTCAAAAAGTGAGGAATGCCCATCGATGATCAAAGCCATATCAAGACGCATGTTTCCCGAAAGAGACGAGTTATTGATCTGAACCGCTAAGACGTTATCGCCCTCGTTAAGAAGCGTAGAAGCGCGACCGATGGAGTAGTCAGTAAGAGCAGTGGTATTTTGGGAACTACGGTAAGAGAGTTGGTCGTGGTAAAGATGGGCTTTGGGTGCTCCCATGTTCTCTCGGGCAATTTCACGACCGTTGAGCCACGCTATAAATCCGTCATTAAAATTAATGCGAAGCACGAGCTCTTGATCTGAGGAAGCTTGGCTGGGGATCACCTGAAATGACTTGCGTACAAAAAACGAAGGCGAGGTGTT
>JALRJZ010000270.1 GCA_023261045.1 Akkermansiaceae bacterium | reverse complement strand
ACACTGTTTTTCAACATCCGAAACAACACCTCTGAAGGCATTCGCATCGGCCTGAATGATGACGGGCAATTCCTCATCCTCCAACAAGAGGGGGCGGATCACATTTTGAATTCCACCTACTCCAATTTCCTCTCCCCCGTAAAAAACTTTGCTCTCAGCGGTTACAGCTAAGAGGATTGAGTTTTTCTCAAGCGTTGAGCCCCGGGTCGCCTCTGGTCGATTAACCTCAACTCCAGGCGCCTTTTGGAACACAGTCGTGACAATAAAAAAAATCAGAAGGATAAAAACACAGTCGATCATTGGAGAAAGGTCAGGCTTGACCTCTTCATCCTGAAAAAACGAACCAGAGCTTCGACGAATCAGACTCATACTTTTCGGAACTTTGTAGTAACAATCGCGCTCTGCAGCTGCGCTAGAGTTGAATCAATTTTATTGCGTCTTTCCCGCACCATGAGAGACATGAACATCCCAGGAAGAGCAATGACCAACCCAGTAAGAGTTGTAAAAAGCGCTTCTTTCATACCCGATGCAATCATCGCCATACTCTGTTTGCCTCCTCCTGCTGCCAATCCGTCAAACATGGAGAGCATTCCACCAACCGTCCCCAAGAGGCCCGTCATCGGAGCAGCTGCAATTAAAGTCGTAATTATGATTAATCGGCGATCGATCGATCGAATTACAATTTCTCGAACTTCATCAAATCTACGTTGTATCCTCTTAATTGAAATTCGTTTCCCATGGACCGTATATCGGATAATCTCGCCAATACGACCCTCCGCACTTTCTGGAGTTTCAATCCACTTTTCCCACTCTTTGCGCTGGGAATTATTCAAGTTTCCACGAACGACAAAATAGAGCGATGCTGTAGCCGTCGTATAAAGCAAGAATGCCACGATTAACAAAGCCGTCATCACCGTTCCACCATCGGTGAAGATGTCAGCGACCTCCTGTAAATTTGCCAGTGTCATCTCTAGGCTGTCACAAGTTCTGCTTCGTCAATATTGTCCGATTCGCCGTTACCCTCGGGCTCAGATTCGCCAATATCAGTGGTGCCATTTAAGAGTGAGAGAGCAATTCCCTCAGCCTGCCCAAATTTTGATTTCGCGAGACTCTTAAGCATCCCATGAATAATAATAACCGGGATGGCTACGATCAGTCCCATCGCTGTCGTAATGAGGGCTTCACTAATACCAGCCGAAAAAGCCTTGGAATCTCCCGAACCTGCAGTCGACATCATCGCGAAGGTTTTCATAATCCCAAGGACCGTTCCCAGAAGCCCCATCATGGGAGCGGCAGCTGCGACCAATGCAAGAAAGGGTAGAAAGCGTTCAAGCTTAGGCTGAATCATCCCAAGTTTCTCGAGTAAGGCATCCTCCAAAATACGCCTCTTATCATAAAAATAAGTCACTCCTGCCTGAACCATTTCTCCTCCAAGCCCCTTGAACTTTTGGGCCTTTAATTCGGCTTGCTCAGTTGCTTGAGTCAATAAGTCATCGAGTAGAAGATTAATGTCTTTGCGAGTCGGAATTGGAAAGTAATTGATTTCGATGACTTTGAACACCGCAATTAACAGCGCGAGAAGTCCCAAGCCCAAGATTCCATAACCCACGAGCCCTCCTCCACGGAGATACTCTTTGACCGTCTTCTGCGCGCGAGCGACTTGAATTGCTTTTCCCATCGAAGCATCTATCGGAAGAGTTGCCTTCCCACTTTCGACAAAAGCAGAGATGCTCTCCCCTTCCCCGTCTTTGAGCGTAGCAATCGCAGGGAAATCAACACCCTCCGCAGCAAATGAGCTGAAACCGACCACTTCATTATCATCCGAGGAAAAGTATCCCAATGGTCCCACATGAGCAAAGCGACCCTCTTTAACGATGTTTCCCTCTCCCACGGCGTTTCCATCAATTAGCTGACCGCCGGAAACTTGCGTAAGTCTTTCTGCTGCCATGTGAAGCAGTGCAAGACGATTTTGAATCTCTAAAACTAAGTCATCACCCGAGGCCTCAGCTTTTTTACGTCGATCCTCAAGCTTAACTCCAAAACCTTGTTTCTCGAGAGAGCTCAGACGGTTTTTAATACTCGCGCCGTAACTCCGCAAACTTGAAAGGGTAAATTCAAATTCTCCCCTACGACGAGCAAGCTCATTATCGAGCTCTCTTTGTTTTCCAATAACATTATCCTCATCACGCAATAGCTTGGTGAGAGTTTTGTGTTGTTGGATCACCATATCGTCGATCTTCTCGACTTCTTGGACAATCTCACGCTCCTCTTTGGTAATCTCGATTTCCAGCTTATCAAGCTGCTCTTGAGCAAGTAGAAGATCCTGAGCTGCCTTTTGCTCAGCACTCTGTCCAAAAACAGATCCAACGAGAAAAAGAGGTAATAGAATATGTTTCATTAAATACTTCGGGGAAATCGTTTATTGGGTAATATCCAACGGAATAGGAACAAGTGTTACCTCTCCAGAACCATTACCGACATTGATGAGTTCTCGAACTCTTTCAATCACCTCAGGGTCAGTGATTTCTGTCTCAATCCAACCCTCCTTACCTGGCTTTAATTGAACTGCGACCGTTCCCGCCTCATCAGCGGCAAAGCCAATGGCCAAGCCAAAATAGATTCCATCAAGAATGACTTTGTTGCCCCCAACTTCTACTGTCCTACCGGAAAATGGAGTAACCACTTGGTTAAATTTCTCAGCCTCGGCCAGTATCGTCAGCATCGCAGTTAGCCGACCATTGAGACTGATTGTCTCTTTATCCTGACGAATAACGAAGTTTTTATGATCTGCAATCGCCTTATCTAACTTCGCCTGTTTGGATAATTCTTCCGGAAGTAAAGCAATGACTGCTGTAATCTTCTCATCGAGATCATTCAGCCCGTCCCGCAAAGCGATGCGACCATCGTCAAAGCGTTTCTTTTCATCTAGTTTTTTCTTCGATGATTCATCGGTAGTGCTCAAACGTTCGAAGGCAGAGAGAATCTCTTTTTCCATCTGAGCATTTTCGGCATAAAGAGAATCTCTCGAGTCTAAAAGAATCTGCTTTTGCTCCCGCCACGCGCTTTTCTTCTCCTGAGTAGATTTCATTACCGAAATCCATTTTTGAACACTTGCCCGCAACTCATTATTCGTTAAAGGGGCATCTTCTTGGCCCACCACGGGCATAACGAAAAGGACGATTGAAGAGAAAATTGTGAGCTTCATCTAGTAGGTGATTTGTGTAGCCTCTACTTTTGTCACAATAGAATTTGGATTGGTGACACCTTTGTCACTTTGCGAACTCGTTCAAAAAAAGGCCGCCCCATCACAAAGATAGGACGACCTCTTTATGGATTACCTGCGAAAGGTTTTATCTCTTATTGCTCCACGATGCGGAAGAAGTAGC
>JALRJZ010000026.1 GCA_023261045.1 Akkermansiaceae bacterium | reverse complement strand
AAGATCATGCGTTTTGCGGGAGTGGCTGCCGCGGCCTTGGGTGCGGCAAAAGTTTCCAGAAAAGGAAGCGCCATCATCGAGCCGCCTATTCTGAGAAAGGAGCGCCGAGTGGTTGAATTGGTGTGAAAAGACATCGGGGAAAAGACATCTGGAGATCAAGGAACCTACGCAATTTTCCTGCCTAATCTTTCAGGGGCCGGCTTGTTCGTTACGGAGTCATGGACATTTTTTGTCTGACCTGTAGTCGTCGGCACGTAGCTTCGCGTGATGCATTTTCTTCGACGATTGCAGAGTGTTTTTTGAAGGGCGGTTTGGTCTATTTTTGTTTGGCTTGGAACGGGTTGGGGGTCGTGATTCCCAATCAGTTGAACCACACTTGGCCGGGCGAGTTGGTGTCTTTTGATGAGAAACAACTTAACCTACCCAAAGGTGATCTGGCTCTCGAAGTTCAGGGAAAGATTCGTCCCGCGCAGCGTCTCAATGGCAAGGTGTGGACTTACGTCACTATCAGCAACAAGGATCACAAAGGGAAGAAGATTGAGATCGGCGAAGTTCAGGCTGATTTCAAACAAGGGAAGGCCAAACCAGGGATCACGATGAAAAGGAACGGCGATTTCTATCTCATCGACAACGGCACCTACGAATTTAAGTTGCGAAACTATTCGGGCCGTTTGAAGAGTCCGGTTTTGCTTGGAAATTTTCCTCATTGGTGCGGAGGAATGCGGACCAAGAATCAGAAGGACTGGGATGGAAACGCTTATTTCGAAAGCAACGCCCGCAATCAGAAACTTTTACACCGTGGGTTTGTTACTCTAAAGGGCTGGGGTACTTTTCTTTGAGACGCTTCCAGTAACCACTCCAATAGTCATCATAGTAGTCTAATCCGGCTTCACGAATGTGAGCGAGCTCCTCAACAATGGGCGCCTTTTCTGGTTGGTAATGACGCAAGTGTCCACTGCCAGCCCGTTTTCTAGGTGAGGTAAATCTCCATTCATGATCTCCGAGAACATCTTGGCATAATTGAGCCAATCCAGGGTCGTAGTCTTTGAGCTGAGCACGGGTGTGGATATGATTGTGGTCATGGTCCATGGTCCGATTGGTGTTATACCAACACTGGATTCCTTCGGCGAAATACTCACCGCGGTTTTTGGATGCATAGCATTCTTTTTGCCCTCCAAACTGGATGAGAACTTGGTCTTTTTCAGTAACTTTGACGGATGCATGGGTGGCTTTTCCATTCACAAGGACGTCCCCACCATTGAGGCAATTGATGAGTAGAGATCTCGGCTGTTCAGGGAAAGACTCGACAAGAGCATCTAAGAGTAAAACGGGAGTGTTTCCTTTAACACGGCGAAAGCGTTGAGCCGCGCGCCCGTCGTTCCAAAGTCCTTTTGCTTTGGCGGTCATGTAGGCTCTCGTCCATTGTTTTTTGAGGGCCTCATCAAATCCAACTCCGTGGATGACATGCCCAAACTCATGAATCAGAATACTCTCAATTTGCATCCCGCCCACGTATTCCATGACATCTTCTTCGGCAAAGAGGACGACGTATCGGCCGTTGATTTTTGTGAGAAACCCCCGCTGACGCCAATTATAAAAATCGAGTTCTTTCCCTGTTTTGTCAGATTTAAATTGAGGTAAATCAGAAGTAAGTTCTTGGTGACCAACAAGGAGACAGAGAACTTTTTTTTCTCTGATACGCTGTGCAATTTGTTCTCTAAGCTCGCTCATCAAACGATCAAAAAGATAAGCTGTTTCGAGATGTGCCGTATCGGTCACTAGGGCAGAAGAAGCGATTAAGATTCCTTGGACTGCGGTGGTTTTGGAATAAAACGAACGATCTAAGTCGTATTCCTGAGAGGTCTTTTGAGAGAGAGGGACGACGTTGTGAGATTCTGCTCGTATTGTGAGCGAGAGGAGAGAGGACGAGGTGTAGATGAGAAGTTTTAAAAGAAGCTTCATGGTTGATTTTTAAAAATGAAAATACTTGAAACAATACGAGCTGCGAGGGGCTTTTTTTCGTTCTTAGACATCAGGATTTAGATGCGTTTCTGATTTGTTTCTTTTTGAAATGATCGTTACCTTTGCATGAGAATGTTCACGCGCTCATTCATGCTTCTACTCTTTGCTAGCTTAGTGTCGTGCGCGCTTCCTGATACCGAATTGTGGAAGGATCGTGGAGATGGGAATTTCACAAAGATGCCCATGGAATTAGCTACCAAGGTGATGGTCCATGGTACGGGTAAGTCTATTGTGAGTAATCCCGTTTCCGGTACTTACAAAGGGGTATCGATGTGGTGGCAACGCTCCAGGCTTTTGCGCGATAGCCTTCTTAAGCAGCGCCCTCTTCTTGATGAAGCCTATGCCCGAGGAGGAAACATTGAAGAAGCTCTCGACCTCATGGAAATCTCTACAGGGGTGCCAGGGCGAGTGGATTGCCTGATTGACGGGCCTGAGTTTTTTGAAGCGCTTTATCAATCCGTCAAAAAAGCAGAGCACCGAATCGATACCCAAGTTTTTATTTTTGATAACGACGATGTAGCCACAGAGTTTGCTGACCTTTTAAAAGAAAGAAGTCAGGACGTTCAATGTCGAGTGCTAATGGACCGCTTAGGATCGATCGGAGGATGGTGGTCTCCGCCAGAGACTCCAATGCGTGCTGGGTTTCGCCCACCATCATCAATGCCTCACTATCTTAAAGAGGGAAGTCACGTGCAGGTTCGAGAGTCGATGAACCCATGGCTTGTCGCTGATCACACCAAGCTCATTCTCATTGACCAAAATGAAGCGTATCTTGGAGGAATGAACATAGGGCGCGAATACCTTCATGAATGGCACGACATGATGGTTAGAGTGAGAGGCCCGGTGATAACGGAGTTGCAAAACATCTTTGACGAGAGCTGGAAAATGCAGGGCATGTGGGGCGATTGGGATTTACTTTTCTCCCGCAAAAAAAATCCTGACTTGAGCCCCCCGAACACGAACAACTACCCCATTAGAATTCTCCGGACGGGTCCCGGCGTGACCGAAATTGAAAAGGCGATCTTGGTTGCGATTCGAATGAGCCGAAAGAGGATTGATCTTCAAAACTCCTATGTCACCTCGGAGGTTCTGTTGCAGGAACTCTTGGCGGCGAGAAGGAGAGGAGTGGAAGTCAATTTTATTTATCCTCAGCGCAATGATGCTCCGTTGATGGAGATGGCAAATCAACGTTTTGCGGCTTCTTTGATGGAGGCGGGAGGCCATGTCTTCGTTTACCCAGGGTTTAGTCATTTGAAAGCCGTTGTGGTGGATGATTGGGTGTGTCTAGGTTCGGCAAATCTCGATGGCCTGAGTCTGCGGATTAATAGTGAACTCAATATTGCCTATTCGAATGCCGAAGCAGTGGAAGTCTTTCGCAAGCGAGTCTTTGAGACGGACATCAAAAAGTCCCGTCGTTTACGAGACGGGGAGCTCAAAGATTTACCCCCTCTTCTCAGTCATCCTGTGATCCAACAACTTTGAGCGAAGTGAGGGGTTGACTGCTCTTTTGATGGCGCCTTGTTGAGTCGACGACTTTTTAAAAAGCCCTCTTTTTAGCTCGAATCGTTTCTACAGTCCCTTAAGGTCGCGTATCATGAAATTTGCAATTGCGTCGACTTTGACGTCTCTCTCGCTGTTTTCTGGTTTTTTATCTCCATTATTTGCGCAGGACTTTCTCAAAGGAGAGTCAGTCATTGAACTCGAGCAAGGAGTGCCAGCTCCGATTGTCTCTGAAGTTCCCTTATGACCGATGTGACCGGGCGAAGGCGGCACCGTGCGTGGCGTATCAGATCAAAAAAAGTGGGGTTTCTCAGCACGCTGGATCCCTGAGAAATCGAAAGCTGGACAGCTCTTTTTTAGCGCGAAGTATTGGGTCAATCCTGATCTTGGTGTTGGGATTGATTATCGTCCTTTAGTCGATCAAGTCAGGCCAACGGTGACTTATCGTTTCCTGCCAGAGGATCCACATGATTGGAAACCAGCGCTCATCGTTGGGAGTGGGGTCGATGATTTTAGCGATG
The DNA here is from genome assembly GCA_023261045.1 of Akkermansiaceae bacterium. GTDB lineage: Bacteria > Verrucomicrobiota > Verrucomicrobiia > Verrucomicrobiales > Akkermansiaceae > SW10. The sequence continues at coordinate 14,558 of JALRJZ010000026.1, read as the reverse complement.
GAAGGCGATCGGTTGAGTCACGTTCCTACTTTTTCACCCTGAGTAAGGCTCTTCCCGAGTTCGAGTTCTTCGGGGTCACTCCTGCACCTTATGTGGGCGCTGTTTGGATTGATAAATTGGATGTTCTCAGAACTTTAGTTGGAGTGAATTTACGCCATGAGAAAAATTCTTTGATGATTCAATACAGCGGGACGGATACCCATTTAACTCTCTCTCATCAGTTGTCGGATCGAATTTCGGTGAGTGGGATCTATTGGGGGATGAAATACCCAGGCCTCGGGCTTCAAATGAAGTTTTAAGAGGGGCTGTCTAGAAACCTTCGAAAGCGATACGGCGGCACGGCGTTTCGGAAGAGAGACCTGTGGGTTTTGGCGAGATTGAGTCTTTCCTGATTGACCCAAAAGTCTCTTTAATCTTTGGTCTGTCTCCAGTTTTATGAAAAAAATCGCATTCGCTACTTTTGTCTTAGGATTCTTTGCCGCCGAGGGGCATGAAGGACACCAAACACCTCCAGCCGGCAAGGTTGTGAGTAGTGTTCAAGTCACGGGAAATGGCTTTTTTACCTTTGAAACGGTTCCTGGTTTTGGGGCGATGCCAGATGGGATCAACGTCGGGCCCACCCATGGTGGTGTCGCGGTCGACGCCTCTGGAGACGTTTATGTCAGCACAGAAGCAGACCATGGAGTGGTCAAGTTTGATGAAAATGGAAAGTTCAAGAAGAGCTTTGGCTCTGAGACCAAAGCTCTCCATTCTCTCGCAATGGTCAGTGAAGGGGAAAAGCAAGTGTTGGTCGGGGCTGCAGTTTCTGCCGAAAAAGTTCTTAAGCTGAGCCTAGATGGAGAGATTCTTTTAACGATTCCCAATGAGGGAACAGGAGAGATCAAGGGAGGTTTTAAAGGAGTTACTGGTGTGGCGGTAGGCCCTCAAGGTCATTTCTATGTGGTTTGTGGATATGGTTCAAATTTGATGCATCAGTTTGATTCTTCTGGAAAACTGATCAAAACGGTTGGCGGTCGCGGGAAGGGTGAGGGGCAGTTCCAAACCTGTCATGGGATCACGCTAGACTCTCGAAGCGGGCAGCCACTCCTCTTGGTCTGTGATCGGGAAAACCGGCGCTTGGTTCATTATGATCTCGATCTGAATTTTAAAGGGGTTCACACCACTCATCTTCGTAGGCCATGTGCAGCCTCCATCCGCGGTGATTATGTTGCAGTTGCTGAATTAGAGGGACGTGTGACTGTTGTTGGTAAGAATGGTGAGGTTCTTGCTTTTTTAGGAGATCAACCTAATCGAAGCCTGTGGGCTAAAAAGCCGATCCCAGAAGATCAACTTTTTGATGGGCTCTTTACTTCCCCCCATGGCGTCAGTTGGGATCTTGAGGGCAACATCATTGTTCAAGACTGGAATGTCACTGGTCGAGTCACGAAGCTTAAGCATCGAAAGTAGAGACGACTTGCTTCGTGAGGAGCGTGTTGCTATGTTCTAACGCCCATTTTTTAGGAAGTTGCCCAGGTCGAGATGTTGCGGAGTTGCGCATAGAGCGCTGTTGGACCGATCGTCACGCCAGTCATCGATCATCTGCCAACAGATATTTCGGTTTTTCTCGTTGGTTTGCCTGAGTTTGACTCTCTGGACATCTTGTTTTGGCGATGAAAAAGCGATTCAACGGGCAGAGCAGCTCCTTGGAGAGGTTCAAGCGCAACCATGGGCTCATTCTTGGAGGGGGGCAACCATTGAGAGCCTTCGCTTAGTTTCTCAAAAGCCTGATTTGGCGTATCCTACGGGATTACCTCCAGTTTGGTATGCTCGAATTGCTGGACCTCAGAATCATCGAGGTTATTTGATGTGGGCTCAGGGCGAGAAGAGTCGCTTGTTAGAGTTTGCCCTTGATGATGGGTTTCAGTTTGCGGGCAAGGAGGTGAAAGTCATTGCGGGAGTGCCTCCGATTCAGCAGTTTCCTATCGACACTCAGGCACAACGGCCGGTGGCCTCTGGTTGTGTTCCTACGGCTGGTGCAAGTGTGATTTGCTTTTGGAGAAAAAATGGTTTTCCCGAATGGGGTGGAACCGCTCAGGTGACACCTCAAGAGGTGACGTTGCGGCTTCGTTCAAAATTGAAAATGGCTCTCTTTCGCAACACCGATGGATTTGCTCAAAATCGAATGGACCTTGCGGGAGCATTTCCTGGAGATCTCGTGCAAGCCCTTCGTCGTGATGCCGAGGCTTTTGGTGTCGCCCTCGAAACTCGCTTTGAAAAGTTTACCTTGAAGGTTTTTGAAGAGGAAATCTCTGCAGGAAGGCCGACCTTGCTTTCATGCACCGTCAGACTTCCCTCACAGCCAGAACTTTCCTGGAATCATGAGGTGGTCGGAGTGGGAGTGTTGAGGATTAAAGAGCAAGAGTTTGTTGGAGTGATTGATAATTTTTATCCAACGAAAGATTCCAATACGGTTCGCTGGATCTCGAAAGAAGCCTTTCGCTCTCTCATTGCCTTGCGTCCCTCTCAGAAGAATCAATAGCTCGACTTGTATTATGCCTTGATGGGCAACTGATCGCACTTTGGTCGGAAGTTTGTCATAGTGAGAGAGCTTCGCAATCAATCCTCTAAGAAAGGATGTGCTGGATCACTCCTCCATGAACGTCAGTGAGGCGAAAGTGGCGACCTTGATATTTGTAACTGAGCTTTTTGTGGTCGATGCCCAATTGATGGAGAATCGTCGCTTGAATGTCATGAACGTGAATGGCATCTTTATGGTAATGATGTTTGGTGGCATGAACAGGGTTGCCATCCGCATCGACAATTTGAGATCCGTATTTGTCTGTGTGACCAACGGTGATTCCCCCTTTGATTCCTCCACCGGCCATCCACATCGAAAAGCATGCCTGATGATGATCGCGCCCATAGTTCGTTTTACTTAAAGCTCCCTGTGAATAAGGAGTTCTTCCGAATTCTCCGCCCCAGATCACCAGGGTGTCATCGAGTAAGCCTCGTTGTTTAAGGTCCATGACAAGAGCTGCAGAGCCTCGATCAGTTTTCTGACAACGATCTTTCATTGACCCAGGCAGTCCACCGTGGGCATCCCAACCTTGATGATAGAGCTGGATGAATTGGACACCTCTTTCGGCGAGTCGACGAGCTTTGAGGCAGTTGGCGGCATAGGTGCCTGGCTCCTTGGCATCCTCGCCATAGAGATCCCAAGTTGATTGGGGCTCATCTGAGACATCGGCAACCTCTGGGACGCTGGTCTGCATACGATAAGCCATTTCATACTGAGCAATGCGAGATTCAATCGCTGGATCAAGCTCACGGCGGAATTGCTCATCGTTGAGCTCCTTGAGTTTATCGAGCATGGAACGGCGAGTGCCCTGGCTAATCCCATCGGGATTTGAAAGGTAGAGAATGGGGTCCTCTCCAGCGAGAAACTCGACGCCTGCATGGCGTGAGTCGAGAAAACCAGATCCCCAAAGCCTTGCGTAAAGGGGTTGTCCACCGCCATTTTTACTAACCATCACGATGAAATTTGGCAGATCTTTGTTGTCGGTGCCCAATCCATAGGAGAGCCAGGAACCGATGCACGGTCTTCCCGCAATTTGAGCGCCAGTTTGGATAAAGGTAATTGCTGGATCGTGATTAATCGCATCGGTATAAACATTGCGCATGATACAAATGTCATCAGCAATTTTATGGTGCCATGGGATAAAGTCGGTCATTTCTTGCCCGCTCTGCCCATGCTTTGCGAAGTTTGTGCAGACCGAGCCCGCCATCGGGATCGAGGATTGGTGGGAGGACATTCCCGTCTCTCGTCCTCTCACATGGCTTGGAAGTTCAATACCGTGGTTCTCACGGAGGTAAGGCTTGTCATCAAAGAGTTCAAATTGAGAGGGGCCGCCAGATTGGAAAAGATAAATTACCCGCTTTGCTCGTGGGGTAGCCTCAGGACCGCCAAGGATGCCATGAGTTTCTGAGTCCTCAGCGAAAAGCGAGGCAAGAGCCATGGCGCCGATACCAGTCGACGACTGTTTAAAAAAATGTCTCCGGTTGATGGCAAAAGGATCAAGCTCGTGATGATGCATCGTAAAAAAGGTTACTTTGTATGCTCTAAGATGAAATCGACAATTGGCTTGGGATCTTGAAGACTATGAGGGTGGTGGCCGATGTTTTCTTTGCGGATGACTTTGATCGAGCCACCGAGCTCTTGATATCGTTTTTCGATGAGGTCGGTGTTTTCGGCGACAGGGACGACTCGATCGATCTGGCCAACAACATGAAGAAGGGGAATGCGAGCCTTTGCGAGTGGTAAGAGCTGATCAACCGGGTTGTGGCGATAAGTCTCCGCTTCTTCTTTCGTGAAATCATAAGCTTTGAGAAGCTCAGGCTTAAGGCCTGGCCAGCTTTTAAAATCGCAGACTGGAGCATCCGCATAGATGCAAGAGACCTTATCTGGGTTCTTGGCAGCCCAGTTAAAAATAATCAGTCCACCGCGAGACATTCCCTCCAGTGAGGGCTTTTTAGAAAATTGATGCTTCTCGACGAGAAACCGGTGAAATCGATCCCACCGATCGACTGCTGCCGGAGCTCCATAAAGCCCAGCAACATCACAATAGGCAACGTGGTAGCCTAAGTTCAGAAGAGCAATATCGGTTTGTGGCTCATGGCCAAAAAAGCGAGCTCGCCAAATCCAAGGTTTCCCGGTTGCAGTTTTTTGAGGGGTGACGATCCGACAATTTAGATCTTCGACTTTAAAATCATATTGGTCAAAGCCATGAAAATTTCCCTTTTGCCCCGGCCAAAGGTTTTGAGCCTGTAGGATCCAGGGGTAGATGATGCCAATGAGAAGAAGAAATCGGTTCATGCTTTAACGTTTCCAGATAGCGGAGTCAGAATTATAGATCGCTTGGCAGAGGACGGTAAACGCTGCCGTCTTGATGGGGTCCAGGTCTTTTGGATGCGGGGTGATGCCGACTTGGAGTAATCGATGTGCATCATCTGGCTGAGCTTCGAAGTTTTGGTAAGCGTCCTCGTAGATCTCCTTGAGAATGGTAATCTCTTTTTGGGAGGGAGTTGAACTTGTGACACGGAGCCAAGCAACTTTGATCGCTTGCTGATCAGAATCTTCGTTCATTATGTCCGTAGCGAGTTTTCGAGCACAGTCCACAAAATGGCGATCATTGAGTAAAACCAACGCAGTAGATGGGCTATTGGTCCGAGCACGTTTGACACTGCAAACCTCCAGCGAAGGTTTATCTAAAATGGTCATATTAGGCTGTGGTTTTGTTCGTTTCCAGTAGCTGTAGATCGAGCGACGGTGGACGTTGTGCGGGTTTTCGTGATTGCCTTTGGTGGGGCCATATGGGTGAACGGGTGGTCCCCCTTCAGAGGAAACAAGAAGCTCCGAGGATGAGAGAGCAGCATCTCGGATCGCTTCAGCGCTTAAGCGATGAGAGGGGCCTCTCGCAAGAAATCTATTGGTGATATCCAGCTCCCGCAGTTTTGAGCTTAACGATGATTGTTGACGGAAAGTTGAGGAGAGGACGATTTTGCGAATCAGTTTTTTGGTGCTCCATCCTTGATCAATAAAGTCTCGTGCAAGCCAGTCTAAGAGTTTGGGGTGGGTTGGGAATTCACCTTGAAGGCCAAAGTTTTCTGGAGTGCGTACTAACCCCTCTCCGAAAATCTGAGTCCAGATTCGGTTCACGTAGACGCGTGCGGTGAGGGGGTGGTTGGGAAGTGTCAGCCATTGAGCGAGTCCAAGACGGTTACGTGGAGAGTTTTTGGGGAAGGGGAGAAGAAAATGAGGAGTGTCTCGAGTGACCCTATTTTCAGGAGAGCGGGGAGCGTCAAAAACACCCCTGTTAAGGACATAGGCAGGACGTGGTTGATCCATTTCTTCCATCACCGGAACTTCAGTAAAGGCATCTTCAAGGAGGACGATTTCTTTTTGGATTCGAGCGAGTTCACGGATGACGTGCCGGTATTGTTCATGATAGTTACTCAGGAAATACAGGTAGAGATCCTCTTCGGGAATGGTGGAAAGGTTGACCTTCTGACCTGCGAGAGAACGTATTTCGATCGGAGTGATCTCGCGATCGAAGGTGCGAAGTTCATCGACATGCCCTCCCTTAAATCCGGGCCCTCGAAAAATTGCACCCAATGTGAAATTTCCTGATGAGTAGGTCTTGGTGTTTACGCTTTTAAACAGCTTATCCTGAAGCACGGTGGTTTCTAAAGGTTGACCATCGACATAAAGTTTGAGACCTGAGGCTTTTGAAAGTCCGTCGTAGGTGAGAGTGAGGTGGTGCCATTTGTTCTTCGGAAGCCTATTGATGGAGCGGATTCCAATTCCATTGTCGGGCCACGCGCGAAAGACCCGAGCAGAGAGGTAACCATCTTCAATCCGTAAATCGATTCCGTTGTAGCCCACCTCAGTTCCATGACATCGTTGAGCAATGACAACTGAACGCTTTTCCTGGAGTGTGTCCTTCACCCAGAGCGCGATGCTGAAGGGGTCATAACGATCTTTTAGAAAGTGATTTGGAATGGTGGCACCATCATCACCATTCAATGCGACACCATCACCAAGTCCTGGGGGGCCTTGAATGTATTGAACATTCTTGAGACTGACGGAAAGGCCTTTCTTGGATTCACTTTGGTCCTGAGGTTGATCTGCGGAGGCCAAGCTTTGATTGAATGAGAAGTAGCTTGTTTGGTCAGAAAGAGCGGGGAAACTTTCTGCAGTGAATGAGGTTTTCCAACTGGCATACTCGGGCTGAGCTTGTTTTTTGATCTGAGCGAGTTGTTCTTGAAGATCATTCGATTGGTCTAGGAGCTTGCGTAAATCTTCTTCTTGTTTCTTGCTGGGAAGAAGGAGACTCGGGGGAGGAGAAATATTACCGTGAATGTAGAGCCCATCTTCGTTAATCGAATTAAAGAAAGCGAAGAGTTGGAAGTAATCTCTAGCGAGAATGGGATCATACTTGTGATCGTGGCATTTTGCACATTCCATGGTGAGGCCAAGAATGGCGGTTCCAAAGGTATTGACCCGATCTGAAACACCATCGACGAAGAATTCAAGCTGACTCGATCCACCTTCATTGGTCATTCGATTAAAGCGATTTGAGGCTGTAGCGAGTCTTTGATTTTTGCTTGCATTCGGCAAAAGGTCGCCAGCGAGGTTTTCAGTTAGAAAATCAACAAATGGCTTATCCTGATGATAAGAATTGATGACATAATCCCGATAGGGCCAAGCGGTGAAATTGGAATCGGCATGATAACCCCAAGTATCCGCGTATCGAATTGCGTCTAACCATGGTGTGGAGACGTGCTCCGCATAAGCGCGAGAGGCTAGTAATGCATCGACTGCTTTTTCATAGGCTTGGTTGCTATCTTTCTTGAGGTCATCTTGGAATTGATTGATTTGCTCAAGGGTCGGTGAAAGCCCTGTAATCGCGAGTGTTGCACGCCGGAAGAGGCGTAGTGGGTGAGCCTCAGGCGAGGGCTCTAGACCTTCTTCTTGAAACTTTGCGCTGACGAATTTGTCGATCGGGTTGCGAGCCCATGAAGGGTTTTTTACAGTGGGAGGCTGCACTTTCTCCGGCAGATTTAGAAACGCCCAATGGCTTTCATACTCAGCGCCTTGTTGGATCCAACTTGAGATGATTGTTTTCTCATGATCCGAGAGAATCAGATTTGATTCTGGTGGTGGCATGACTTCGTCTGGATCCGCTGAGGTGATACGACTCCAGACTTCCGATTGTTCAAGAGACCCCGGAACGATGGCATGTTTGTTTGGCGATTCTGCGAGAGCAGCGTAGGCGCCCTCTGGAGTATCGAGCCGAAGACCAGCTTTGATTTTTGATTGGTCTGGTCCATGGCAAATAAAACATTTATCCGAAAGGATGGGGCGAATATCCACATTGTACTGTACCCGCTCATTTGCATGGAGAAGACAAGAGAAGGCCAATAAGATGAAATTGAGTTTTAGCATATCGAGACCTGAGCGTATCGCTCTCGTAAAACAGGAAATAGATTCAGTCCAAAATCCCTTGTTATACGGAGAGGTCCATAGAATTCTGCAAAAAATAAAAGAAAATCTCTAAAAGCCTCTTAAAAATCTTCGCTAGAAATCTCGTGTGCATCCCCATAGAAGCTTCACGAGCTTTGTTTGCCGGCGTTGAAGTTCACCCTTGTAAACGGGAAGCGATACGAAACGTGCTCAGGTCTTAGAAAAACGTGCCTTCGTTGTCTTCCCACCGGCGCCGTTTACGCTTTGTCAGGCGTCCCTGATCACCTTCTTTTCGAAATTGTCGGTTTTCTTTTTGGGCAAGGCGGCGCGCCTCCGCTTCAGCTAAGATTTCCGCAGGCGTTTGATCGAGATAGGCACTTTGAGCAATGGTAGCAGCAACTCGTTTTTCAATGAGCTCGACCACAACGATGGTTCTTTTAAAGAGATGATTATGCGAGGGGACTTCCAAGGTATCTCCCTCTTTTAGGCTGGCACTTGGCTTCAGTGACTTTCCAAACCGTTTGACCTTTCCCGCTGAACAATCATGGGAAGCTTGGTTTCTTGTTTTATAAAGGCGAACAGCCCAGAGCCATTTATCAACTCGCATCAGAGCAGGGAGGGATGAGTAGAACGATTTCTCCTCTGACTTTTCTTTCCATAAAGTAGTCCCGTAATTCAAAAGACTTTCCATGGTGAAGTGTTTCAAACGCTTTTGAAAGTTCACGGGCGACACAGATTGCTGAATTTGGCGCAATCTCCAATAGGATGTCCAAAGTCGATGTGAGGCGATGAGGTGATTCAAAAAAAAGAGTCGTTTCTGGCGAGTCGATCGCAGCTTGCAGTTGCTTTGCTCTTTTTCCTTTTTTGACATGGAGAAATCCATGAAATGAAAAGGGATGAGGCGGGTAACCTGAGGCAACGAGTGCGGTGGTGATTGCCGACGCTCCTGGGAGTACGGTAAACGGAACGTTTTGATCACGACAGGCTTTTAACAAGCGGTGCCCTGGATCTGAAAGACAGGGAGTTCCAGCATCTGAGATCACTGCAATTTTGACGCCTTCTAGAGCTTTGCTAATCAGTTCGGGAAGACGTTGTTGCTCATTGTGATCATGAAGAGAAATCAGTGGTCGTGAAATTTCCAAATGAGTAAGGAGGCGCTTTGAATGGCGAGTGTCTTCGCAAGCAATCAGGTCCGCATCCTTGAGTGTTTCGATGGCTCGGATTGTAATATCTCCGAGATTACCAATAGGGGTGGGAACAAAAGTCACCATGGTTTCTAAAGACGATCGGAGAGTTCTAAAACAAGATTTGTCGCGGCGTGCCCAATGGCATATTGGAGCGCGTTGGCGCGGGCAGTTTGTTGGTTTCCTCCAACAAAGAATCTCGTTTCACCACGGACTTTTCCCGTTTCGAGAGGGGTTTGAGGATGTCGAGCATCAATCAGTTCGAAGCTCATGAGAACGGAGAATTCGAGTTCCTCAGATTTTAAAACATCTTCGCGAGAAGATTTGGTTTGCACGTATTCGATGGAATCGACAGTGAGCTTCAGCGTGGCATCTGCATTTGCTGCTGCTCCAATTTGATAAGTTCCATCATTGACAAGAGCATCGACTACAATACTCGTTGCGAGAGGCTCAATCCTAGGGAAAATCACTCGAGTCATTGCGAGCGGCACGTGGATCGACTCAATACCAGAGAGGTTTCCCGTTTTTTGCCCTCCCCACCGATATCCTGCACAAGAGCAAAGCAAGCAGGAAGAGATCGCAATTAAGAAAGCGAAGAAAGCGCGCATGGAAGCAAGTTTTAAGATCCAAGTTTTTTAATCCAGTTTTGAGCCTGGGTTTTAAGTTCGCCATCGTCCGATTTGCGAACTGTTTCTTGATAGTAAAAAACGGCGGAGCTTAGTTGTCCTTTTTTACGGTAAAACTCAGCGATTTCGAAAGAACGTTTGATGTCATCGATTCGAATTCTTTCTAGGGATTTTTTTGCGTCTACCGCCCTAGGGTGATTTGGATATCTGAGTAAAAGGTCGTCAAAGGCTTTGCGTGCGCGGTCAATATTGGCGGCGTCCGCGTTGCCTTGAGAACTTTGGCGAACTAGGGAGTCTCCGATACGATATTGAGCTTCGGGGGCATATTCGGAGTCGGGATAATCACGCACAAGTTGGCGGTATTGCTCGATGGCTTCATCGGCTTTTCCGCTTTGCTTATCTAGGATTTCGGCAATGGTAAATTGTGCTTTTGGAGCAGAAGGAGCCTGTGGTGCGTTGTCGCGTAATTGAGCAAGCATCTCGGTGATCTTTTTTGAACCCAGCGAGGTGCTTAAACCAATAAAGGTGTTTCTGATGACGCCTTGTGCAGCTTGATGGGCCAGCTCTTCTTGGCGTTCTATGGCTTCGCCATAGTGTGTGGAAGCGGGATATTTTGTGAGAAGATCGTCGTAAGCTTCAAAGGCATCAAGCAGCTCATTGTCACTTTCGAGAAGCTTAGCGTATCGATACGTGGCTTCGGCAGCGATTGAGGATTGCGGGAATCTCGTGTTAATCGTTTTGTAAGATTTAAGAGCCTTTTTTATTCGGCCTTCTTCTTCTGCCGTCGTTGCTTGGTCATAGAGAGCCTGTGCGGGTGACTCACCTGCTCGGGCTTCGCTAATGAGGGGTACCCCAGAAGGCTCGGGGCTGCAAGCAACCAAGAGGGCTGAACAAGCCAAGAGAGATGAGAGCTTTCTCAGAGGGGTCATGGCGGTAATTTAAGGATTCGCCATCAAAAGGAAAGGGGCTTTTACAAAATCGATTCAAGGGGGAGGCAGGGATCAAAACCGATGCCCCCCTCAATAGGGAGGCACTTTGTTTAGTTGTTTAGCAACACCTTGACGCGGAAGAATCGAGGGGCTTTGCCGTCTGGAAGAGAGGCAGGATAGCTGACCCGGACGATTTCGTAGTCGGGGTTATCGGTTGAATCCACGACAAATGTCGGGGAGTTTTCACTGTCGAACCAGTTTTCAAGATCTGAGCTAAATTGGGGCGTGTAAATGATGCTCCCTGGGGAACCATAATCGTCTCTTCTGACAAACACGCCGAAGTGTTGCCGTGTTGCTCCGTCAGAGAGTTGTTCTGTAAACGGCGCACCGTTTGATGTGCCATCGAGAGAAGCAGGATGGTTGTCTGCAAGGGTAGGGTCCGTGCCAAAGGCAAATTCTAAAAGGTTGATGAGTCCATCACGATCGGCGCTGTCGCTGAGGTCGGCCCCGGTCCCGGCATTCTCGTCAGAATTAAAGAATTCAAAGCGCCAATCTCCAATGAGATCTGGCGCAGCGGTCGTGAGGACCAAATCATTACCATCCCCACCGTTGAAGAGGGCGACTCCAGAGAGACCAGAAGAAAAGTAGTTACTCGAGAAGGGATCGCCCGCCATAAATGGCCCTGAAATCGGATCATCGAGGTCGTTTGCTACGACGACGATATCATTCGGGTTTGCTTCTACGGTTGCAGCGCTTGAGACATTAAGACTTCCATTCGTTAGGGTAATGTTACCCGTGACAACGAGTTGATCCCAATCAGTGCCTGCTGTTCCTTGGGTGTTATCGAGTTCGAGGGCTAAGGTCCCATTAAGAATCAAGTGTCCAATACTTAAAAGGCCGACGCCATCCCCGGGAGCGATGAAGGCTCCAGCATCGACGGAGACATCTGAAGTAGTTGAACCATTTCCGGAAAAGGTTGATGATCCGTTGACATTATAGGTGAGCCCTCCCGTATGAGTCCCGTTGAGAACGAGAATACCGGCGTCGATATTCGTCGCTCCTTCATAGGTGTTTGTGCCCGATAAGGTCACAATCCCATCATCAAAACTACCAGTAACAACGACATTGAGAGGGCCACTAATATTCCCGGTGACACTCCAAGTCCCGTTGTCCTTACCATTGCTCGCTTCAAAATTAATCTGGCCACCAGTGTTGTCGATATTTCCACTAATGGTGAGGTCACACCCATCCAAACCATAGTTTCCAAAGCCTCGGGTTTGGTTGTCGATGGTGCGGATGTTCCCGCTCAACTCAAAGTCGACTGAGCCGCCGCAGCGCAATCCGCCACCGGTAATATCGATGTCATTGGGAATGATCACTTCAGGTGTTCCGGCTTGCAGCTGTGCGCCTCGAGACAGGATCAGTCCTGTTCCGAGGTGATTGCTATGGTTGACGATAACGAATCCTTCAGAATTACCCTGATCAACCCCATTAAAAGTGGATGAAGCGCCATCGCCTAATTGGAAGATCCCGCTGAAGCTATTTCCCACAGGCCCATCAAAGATTAGAATGCCATTGTCGAGCTTGCGCACTTCACCGTTTCCACGAATCACCCCAGTTTGCGTCTGAGTTAATCCTGGGCCACCATTAAATTCGAGAATTCCCGGTGCATTCACTACGATAGGACCGTCTCCATCCCAATTACCCACAATTCCTTTACCACTTTCATACCCGAGTCTCAGAAACCCATCGTTGACTGTCGTTGTTCCGGAATAGGTCATTGTGTTTCCGAGAATAAATCGGCCCGTACCGTTTTTAACAATGTGGCCCGTGCCAATGACGGCGCCGTCAAAATTCGATCCCCCATGAGAATCTCCAACCACCAGAGTTTCAGCTCCTAGGTCGAGAGTTGTATTGACAGGGTTGGAAGCGATCGTGCTCATCGTGATCGTGCTCGATCCCGTCCCGGTGAGAGCAAGTGTGAGGCTGTCTGGAAGGCTCACATCTTCGATACCGTAGTCTCCGTCATTGACGATGACCGTCCCACTTGTCGTTGCTGCGGCAAGGGCATCATTGATCGTGGCAAAGGCATTGACCCCAAACGTAGCGGGTGCGACTTCAAGGCCAGAATCAGCATCCACGATGGCTTGGCCGAAGCTCAAACTCGCAAAATCATCGTCAACGTAGATGGGGTCTAGCGGTGAAGGCACAATGATAATGATATCTTGAGTGGGGCCATTTCCGTCTTCATCACCATCTTCTAGGGTGACTTGGATACGAGTTGGATTTGGCGTTGCGAATCCTGGCACGAACTCCGCAGCCGCAAGCGCCTGATTGACGGTGTCTTGATCAGCTGAGATTGACCAAACACCGTTGCTGTATGTTTCTCCATTTCCACTGTTGGCAGTGAGGTCTCCAACACCGACTTCCCAGTTATCAATCGAAAGGGTCACTGAAATGAGTTCTGGAGAAGCGGGAGAGCTGATTGCTAGGGAGCCGGTTGAGTCGTTCCAGAATTTAGCGGAGATAATAGAGCTAGGCCGTCCCGAGGGGCTGACGATATTGGCATCGGTAAAGAGAGTATCTGCAAGATTGGTATTGCCTCCAACTCCTGTATTTTGGCTTTGGCCGAGATTAACCGTATGGTCTCCCCCCCAGTTATTGTTATCTTTATTGGACAGGGCAGCGGTCATAGCGGCAGCTCCGTTGACCGAGTAGGTTACCGAGTTATTAAGGTCGCTGAGAATAATGGCAATGCGGTTGGGTTGTCCGAGTTTGACGAGCGAGTCAGACAAGGGGACGACGATGGTATTGTCGCCGGCCCAATCGAGATCTTGGAAGACGTTATCAAGAAGGTTGTCATCAATCGGGGCATCGCCAGGCGCCCCGCCAGATTTCACGAGAAGGTGGGCAATGCCGTTGAGAAGAAGAACCGAACTTCCGTTACTGCTGCCCCCAATGTCCCAGAGGAGGATGGAGCCGTCTAGATCGGCTTGATTGACCGTAAACTCGAGTTCAAGAGAATATCCTGCTCCAAAACTGAGAGCTGAACCGGTTGCATCAAGATCGAATGAATAGTCGTCATGGGGTCGCTTGTCTCCAAAAATGGTGGTCGTGGTTGGCCCATTATAGATAAAGACTGGAGCGATTGATGTTTCAATTGAAGATTGAAAACCAGTGTCTGGATCGAGTGCGCTGAGACTCGCTAGGGAGACATTTTCGGTTCCGACGAGGGTTCTTGATTCTCCAGATAAAATCGGTCCGGAGTTCTCCCCGTCTCGAATGCCAACCGATGCGTTCGAGTTTTGCCCAGCAAAACCGGTGAGATCCCCCCCTGAGATGCCTTCGATAGAAGCAATGATGATTTCGTATCCTTCGTATAACCCATCAGATAGGGCTTGGAATTCGAGAGTTGCTGAGCGGCTCCCGGCTGGGATCTCTACGGTGGTGAGCCCATTAAAATCCGCGCCGTTTGAGGCAGTACCCGAGTAACTCAGTTCGACGACAAGGTTTGATCCTGCTGGTGTAAGGGCCGAAGTCAGTGTCCAAGTAGCGTTTTCTCCCTCAGTCACCTCACCGTTACTGACGATTGAGACTTCTGAATCAGGGTATTTTACCTTGATGATAAAGCTTCCGCTATCGGATGTCGTTCCATCAGACACGGTGAAGTCGAAGCCTCCAACGATTGGAGTCTCATCGGAATCGAATTGGAGAAAGCCGCTATCGATATCTGCTTGGGTAAAAGAGCTTCCGTTCACTAACGGAATGACACCCGATAAGGTGAGAAAGCCGCCTTTTGGATCACTGGTTAAAAGAT
>JALRJZ010000269.1 GCA_023261045.1 Akkermansiaceae bacterium | reverse complement strand
GGATTCGGTCGGATTGGTCGGCTCGACCTTCGCGCTGGCTTCAACACTCCTGAGTTGGAGTTCGTTCATATTAACGAAGCTCACGGACCAGCTGCGACCTCTGCTCACCTCGTAGAATTTGACACCGTGCATGGACGATGGGATCATGAGATTTCAAGCGATAGCACCTCTCTGAGTATCGATGGACAAAGGATCACCCATAGTGAAAATCAGACCATCGAACAAACCGATTGGTCGCATTGCGATATCGTTTTAGAATGCTCGGGGAAATTCCGAACACCAGCTCTCTTGGAAAACTATTTCGAACAAGGGGTCAAAAAAGTCATCGTCGCGGCCCCCGTCAAAGAAGGTGCTCTTAACATTGTCGTTGGTTGCAATGACGATCTCTATGACCCAGAGCTTCACCACCTCATTACCGCTGCCTCTTGCACCACGAATTGCATCGCACCGGTTGTAAAAACCATCCATGAATCATTCGGAATCAAACATGGAATGATTACCACTTTGCACGACCTTACCAACACTCAAACGATTGTTGATGCCCCCCACCCAGATCTTCGACGGGCTCGATCTGCCGTCAATTCTCTCATTCCTACAACAACTGGTTCAGCCACTGCCATCACGATGATTTACCCCGAACTCAAAGGCCTCCTCAATGGCGTTGCTGTGCGAGTTCCAATGCTCAATTCATCCCTTACCGATTGCGTCTTTGAATTGAGGAATCAAACAACGGTGGAAGAGGTCAATCGAACTCTGAAAGAGGCCTCAGAGAGCTCCCTTAAAGGAATCTTAGGCGTCGAAGATCGCCCACTTGTTTCTGCTGACTACGTCAATGACCCACGCTCAGGTATTGTTGACTTACAATCGACGATGATGGTCAACTACACTCAGCTCAAGCTCTTAGTTTGGTATGACAATGAGTGGGGATACGCCAATCGCATGATTGAGCTGACTCGCAAAGTCGCATCTCTCCTCTGATCCGAAGGTGATCTCCATTCAAACATCACGATGAATCTTCGAGCCTACAGCCTCGTTACCCTTGCCTATTGGGTCTTCACCCTGACCGATGGAGCACTGCGAATGTTGGTGCTGCTCTACTTTCATGATCGAGGACTGGATGCCATCCAACTTGCCTTTCTTTTTTTACTCTACGAATTCTGCGGTATTCTCACCAATCTATTCGGAGGGTGGATTGCCTCGACCAAAGGTCTCAAGATCACTCTCAGCTCGGGATTACTTCTACAGATCGCGTCACTGATCCTTTTGTCTCTGATTAACTTGGATTGGGATCTCTGGATTGCCGTTGGATACATCATGGGGACTCAAGCACTCTCTGGAGTTGCCAAAGACCTCACAAAAATGAGTTCCAAAAGTGCCGTGCGAGTTCTCGTGCCCAACAATAGTCACGATGCTCAATCATCACTTTTTAAATGGGTCGCTATTCTCACGGGATCCAAAAACGCGCTCAAAGGCTTTGGCTTTTTTCTTGGAGGACTTCTTCTCGCATCCGTTGGCTTCAAATGGAGTCTCTGGGTCATGGCCATCGCGATTGGCGCAGTATGGATTCTCACTTTCTTTTTATTGAAAGGCGATCTCGGCCGATCGAAACAAAAAGCAAAATTTAAGGAACTGTTCGCAAAATCACGAGAGATCAACATTCTCTCAATCGCACGATTGTTTCTTTTCGCCTCTCGAGATGTTTGGTTCGTTGTTGGACTACCAGTCTTCCTGAGTAGCGTCATGAAATGGAATCATCTTTCCATCGGGAGTTTTATGGCTTGTTGGGTGATTGGCTATGGCATCGTGCAAACCTTGGCACCCCACGCCATCAAGAAAAAACAAGGGGGCATCACTCACACCGCTCAAGCGGCTCTTATTTGGGGAATCACCCTCACCACCTTGAGTGGCCTTCTTGCCACCGGAGTTTACTTAGGATTCCATCTGGAACACCTCGTTGTCGGAGGTTTAATTCTCTTTGGCGTTGTTTTTGCAATGAACTCCGCCCTCCATTCCTATTTGATCTTGGCGTATTCGGATTCAGACAAAGCAGCCTTAAACGTGGGTTTTTACTACATGGCCAATGCCGGAGGGAGACTCTTTGGCACCTTACTCTCGGGCCTCATTTATCAATGGGCGGGGCTTGCTGCCTGTCTTTGGACTTCAACGCTCTGCCTCTCGATTGCCGTCCTTTGCACGATTGCCCTGCCCCGAGGAAGCAAAGAGAAAATAGCTTAAAAAGCAGCTTCGAAAACTCGAAGAGCGTGACTGCACTCACAAAATGAGAGCACAGAGGAAGAATCCTCGTTGGCCTTTACTCCTTTTTGAGCTAAGCACTCCTCCATGTATCTAACGGGATTTGCAGATGAGGCAGCACGGGACCTAGAAACTCAGATTCAGGCAACTCGGGAAATCGGATGGAGACGGATTTCCGCTCGCGGAGTCAACGGGGCGAACCTCCACGAACTCTCACAAGACGAATTTGATCGAGTGGCCGACCAAATCGACGAAGCTGGGATCATCATCCCTGAATTTGGATCCTTGATTGGAAACTGGGGCAAGAAAATCACCTCCAATTTCGACGTGACTCTTGCGGAGATCGAACGCGCGATTCCAAGAATGCATCGTCTCAACACCAAAATGATTCGGGTGATGTCCTATGCCCAAGAACCTTGGGGCGAGGACCAGAACGAAGAGGAGCGCTTCCGCCGACTTCGTGAAATCCACGCTCGTTTTGCGGATGAGGGACTTCAAGCCATTCACGAAAACTGCATGAATTGGGGGGGATTTTCGCCTGAGCACACCCTCCGTCTGATTCAAGAAGTTCCCGGCATCAAACTTGTCTTTGATACCGCAAACCCCGTTTTCCAATTAGATCGATCAAAACCACTCGCAGACGGCTCATTTCCATGGCAAGACCCCTTAGAGTTTTACCAAAAGGTGAAGGAGCACATCGTCCACGTGCATATCAAAGACTGCACAAACCCTCCTCAAGGTGAGAGTGAACCTGCAACCTATACCTTACCTGGACAGGGGCAGGGAAAAGTGCGCGACATTCTGACTGCTCTCAAAAATGATGGCTACTCTGGCGGGCTTGCAATCGAGCCCCACGTCGCCACGGTTTTTCACGCTGTTGATGGTCAAGAACCAGATTGGCAACAATGCTATGACTCCTATGTGGAATATGGGCATGCTACCAACGAGCTCGTGGCTGAATTAGGAATCGAAATTAGCGAATAATATCTCTTCTTGAGACATGCCACGACGAACCTGTGTCCGACACAGCGTAGAATAATCAGCCATCGCTAGGATCGCAATCTCCAAGGAATCCCTCGGATAAGTCGATTTTATCGATCTAATTCGAGGGCGTTGCGAATATCTTCGTTTTTGCCATACACCATG
>JALRJZ010000268.1 GCA_023261045.1 Akkermansiaceae bacterium | reverse complement strand
TGTCGGCTGGAAGCTCGAGTTGTTTGCATCTGAACCCGATATCATTAATCCAATCTATATCCAATGGGATGAACGGGGCCGTCTCTGGGCGCTGGAAACAATCGACTACCCGAACGAAGTGCGCAGCGAGGATCCGGGTGATGACTCCCTTAAGATTTTAGAAGATACCAATGGAGACGGAAAATGTGATAAAGTTACTGTCTTTGCCGACAAGCTCAACATCCCAACTTCATTCACCTTTGGCAACGGTGGCGTTTATCTTCACCAGGCGCCTCACACCTGGTTTCTCAAAGACACCGATGGAGATGATGTCGCAGACCACAAAGAAATCCTCTTCACTGGCTGGGGAACCTACGACACCCATGCAGGCCCCTCCAATCTTCGTTATGGAATCGATAACCAGATTTGGGGAACGGTCGGTTACTCGGGATTCAAAGGGAAAGTTTCCGATCGAGATTTCGGAATGGGGACATACCGCTTCACTAAAGATGGATCACGACTCGAGTTTCTCCATCAGTTCAACAACAACACTTGGGGCTTAGGTTTTAATGCTGAAGGTGACGTCTTTGGATCAACAGCTAATAACCACCCTTCGTTCTACGGTGGCATCCCGGCTTCAGTCTACGCGAGTGGCAAGGGACTTACCGCCAAGAGTGTTGCGTCCACGCCGCAATTCCAGCCAATTACTCCAAATATCCGCCAAGTGGATGTGTTTAATGGCTACACGGCCGCAGCAGGTCACGCCTTCGCGAATTCCAACAATTTCCCCGAAGCATGGAGAGGAAAAGTGGCCTTCGTGAATGGACCGACGGGAAATCTCTTAGGTAAGTTTGAAACCATTCGCGATGGAGCGGGCCGCATCTCCAAAAACCGTCATTCAATCATCGCCTCTGCCGATGAGCACTTCTCCCCGGTGGTTGCCGAAGTGGGTCCAGATGGAAATCTTTGGATCGCTGATTGGTACAACTTTATCATTCAGCACAACCCGACACCGAATAGTGGGCGCGGAGGCTACGATGCCAAGAATGGAAAAGGCAACGCCCATATCAACCCCAACCGAGATCGTAAACATGGGCGAATCTATCGCTTGATCTGGGACCAAGCAAAACCCTCGGAGATTCAATCTCTGCATGGTGCAGACACGAAGACTCTTGTTGCAGCTCTCAGTCACCACAACCAGTTTTGGCGCATGCAGGCTCAAAGGCTCCTCGTCGACGGAGGTTCGAAAGACGCAACCCCATTACTTGCCGAGTTACTCAAGCAAGGTGGCGTTGGTTCAATCCATGCTCTCTGGACTCTCCACGGACTAGGAAGTTTGGGAGAAGAGCATCTCCGCCAATCCCTCCTGAGTAACGACCCCGCCCTGCGACGTAACGCGATTCGTGCTCTTTCTGCAGACGAAACAGGATCGAAGCTTCTCTTTGAATCCAGCGTCATTAACGACGTTGATTTAGAAACTCGCCTTGCAGCCTTTGTCTCCCTCTCTTCCCTACCCGGGAGCGATGCTCTCAAGAGAACCATCAGCCAGCTATTGCTTGACCCCACAAACCAAAAGGACACTTGGCTCGTTGCTGCCCTGAAGGCGGCTGCCGCCAATCACGGTGTTGCCTCAGAGGTCAAAACCGAACCAGGGCCTGACAATATCCTCGTGAAAGCGACTTGGCGCAAAGCTGACTACGTTGGACGCGCAGAGAAGTCAATGGAGGGTGAAATCATGCATATTCGTTCATCGAGCGGAGCCGATACCGCATGGGCAACCACTGTTACCGTGAAGCCTAACACCGACTACCTCTTACGTGGACGGGTGAAGACGAAAAACCTCAAAGGAGCGCGAGGCGCCCAATACAACATCCATGAAATCCAAGGCTCAGATCCTGCTCGAACAAAGGCAGTCTCTGGCACCAACGACTGGACCGAACTTTCATTGGAATTTAATTCGGGAGGATTGAACCGCGTGACCATCAACGCTCTCTTTGGCGGTTGGGGACGCTCAACAGGCGAAGCTTGGTTCTCCAAACCAACAATCCATGAGCTCATTCCTGTCGCCGTTCAAGTTGCCGAACAAGGGGAAGAAAAACCTGATGCTGCTCGCGGAAAGGAAATCTTTTTCAAGCACGAAACCGCCGCTTGTAATCGATGCCATCAGGTAAGCGGAGCTGGGGGGGTCATTGGACCAGCGCTCGACGGGATTGCCGCAAAAAAGGATGAAAAATATCTTTTAGAATCCTTAGTAGAACCTGGTGCCGCAATCGCAGAAGGATATCCTGGAGAAGTTTCCCCAATGCCTCCGATGAAGCTCCTTTTAAGTGATCAAGAAATTGCCGACGTTCTCGAATATTTGAAGACACTCAAGTAGGCAGTTTCTTCAAAAACTTCGGGATGAGCGAAACACCTCACTCTAGATGTCTCAGCACCCACCCATTGACCAAGATCGAATTGCACGTGCAATCAGGGAAGTTCTCTTCGCGATCGGAGAGGATCCTGATCGCGACGGGTTACAGGACACCCCCCAGCGGGTTGCACGAATGTATGGGGAAGTGTGTGGGGGACTCCGCGAGGACCCCACAACTCACCTTGATACCACCTTCGAAGTCTCTCATGACGAGATCATCGTTGTTAGGGACATCCCCTTCTACTCGATCTGCGAGCATCATCTCATCCCTTTCTTCGGCAAAGCTCATTTGGCCTACCTCCCTCAGAAAGACGGACGAATTACAGGACTCTCAAAACTTGCCCGCCTCGTTGATGGATTTGCCAAGCGGCCGCAGGTCCAAGAGCGCCTCACCGGAGAAATTGCTGACGCCATCGACGAAAAACTCTCCCCTCGAGGTGCCGCTGTCGTGCTTGAAGCTGAGCACTTATGCATGTCAATGAGAGGAATTAAGAAACCTGGTGCAAAGACCGTAACCTCCTCGATGAGGGGGATTTTTCGTGAAAACCACTCCTCACGCGAAGAAGTTCTGAACCTCATTCTGAGAGAAGGAATTCGTTAGCGCTGAAGAAGAACTTCTCTACCAAGAACGACCATCTCAACCGATCCCATCAATGTCTTATTAAGAAAAGGGGTGTTTGAGCTCTTGGACTTCATAAACTCTTTTGTAAATGTCGTCTCCTTTTGCGGATCAAAGACAACCAAGTCCGCAGCTTTTCCAACAGCAACTTCAGCAACTTCAACACGCATGAGTCTTCGTGGTTCAGCAGAGTACCTTTTCACGATAAGATCCCATCCAAATTCACCACTCACAACAAACCGATCAAAGAGCGAGACAAGGGCAGTATCAAGCCCGGTTAAGCCATTCGGGGCATCAACGAAAGCTTGGGATTTCTCAAATTCGGTATGTGGAGCGTGATCGGTTGCAATTAAATCAAAGACCCCCTCTTTGAGCCCTTGCAACAGGGCCGCATTATCCTCAGCTGTCCGCAGCGGAGGAT
>JALRJZ010000267.1 GCA_023261045.1 Akkermansiaceae bacterium | reverse complement strand
CTCACCGTGAGCAAATCTCCGACATGGGAGATGAGAAACTCCAAGAATTACTCAAAAAGCACAACACTAAGATGTCGATCTCAACCTGTTATCCTTTGGGTCCTTTTCGGCAGGATGAGGAGCTTCGATGGGTCATGAAGAACGGTGGCCGAATGACGGTTTGCGGGTCCGGAGCAATGGGAAAGAAGGACCCAAGAGGCGGGGAAGCGAAGCGTCAGGTGAAGGCCTTTTTCGAAAAGCTTAAACCGCACTACGAACTAGCCGAGGAGTTGGGAGTGACAATGGCAATTGAGAATCATAAGAATTCGATGCTCTCCTCTCCAGACTCCATTCGCTACTTCGGTGAGCTCAACCCTTCCAAGAACGTGGGCGTGGCCTTTGCGCCTCATCATCTTTACGATGCAGTTGACGAGATCCCCAAGCTGATCCGGGAGTTAGGAAAGGAGAACATTCCGTTCTTCTACTTCCAGGAATTTCACCCTTCCTCGAAGAAGATGATGACGAAGGAAGATGAGTTGAAGCAAATGCCGGGCTTTGGTTCTCTGGATTATGTGCCGATTGTCTCGGCTCTGAAGGAGATCGACTTCGACGGTCTTTCCGAGATTTTCATGCATCCGGTGCCGCGTGGTATTCCTATGCTCCCGACGGCCGATGAGATCAACGCAGTCATCAACAAGTCGCGCGGTTATCTGACAAAGTGCATCGAGAAGGTGTCATGAAGTCGGTTGTCGGCATTTGCTTGCTTGCCTTGGCTTCAGCGGCCGTGGCCTCGCCGCATGTCACCGGCTTTGAGCGATTCCACAACAACAAGCCATCGGTGGATGGCGGGGCTCTTCTTTTCTCTGAATTGGGTTGTGCGAATTGTCATGGTGGTTCGCCAGCGGCTGTGCCGCGGAAAGGGCCCTCCCTGGAGAATCTGTCTAGTCGTGTTGATTACCATTGGGTGTTGGAGTTTCTTGCCGAGCCTGAAGAAGGTCGGAAGGGATCAACCATGCCGGGCATGATGCATGGGATGTCCGACGACGAGGTGAAGGCGGTGGTGGCTTACCTATCGACTCTTGGAAAAGGGTTGAACTTAAAAGCTGCTCGCCACGCCAACGCCGAGTTGGGAAGTGCCTTGTATCATGAGAAGGGATGCGTGGCGTGTCACGCACCCACGGATGACTACCGTGGACCCGCGGGAGGCGCCACTGATCTAACGTCATCCTTCGCAGTCTCGTTGCCCGATTTGAAAGAGAAGACGAGTTTGGTGGCTTTGGAGCACTTCCTCCTGAATACCGGGAAGTATCGTCCTGACGGCCGCATGCCTCACATGGATCTGGGCCGGGACGGCGCGATCAATGTCGCGGCTCATTTGCTTGATATTCAGGGGAGTGATCCTCGCGAAGCAAAGATCATCGCTCCGTGGCCAAAAGCAAAAGGTGATCAAGTGAAACGTGGAAGAGCCTTGGTTGAAAAGATGGCCTGTGTGTCTTGCCATGATACGCCTGGAGTGAAAATGCCGGAACTTGTTTCGTTGAAACCTGAACCTATGGCGGATGACCATTGTTTCTCTGGCAAGCCGAAGGAGGGCCGGCCTTATTACCCTCTCACAGAGATTCAACGGAAGTCGTTGGAGGCGTATCTCTCCAATTCAGATGAGATCAAGATCGACGAAACCTCGATGACCTTGAAGGCCATGAATTGTTACGCCTGTCATCATAGGGATGGGCTCGGTGGTCCTTCTCCAAAGACCCGTCATTTCTTCCATGGAAACGAAAGCCTCGGTGACTCGGGGAAGTTGCCTCCGCCCTTGACTGGAATTGGGCACAAGCTTCGCAAGGATTGGCTGGTCGGTGTTTTGTCCGGTGATCAGGCAAAGCGGGTTCGCCCTTATTTGCAAACCTTGATGCCGGCTTATCCCAATCAAGCCAATGCTTTGGCTGAGTGTTTTGAAAAAGCCGACGTCAAACCAGACGCGAAACCATTGGCGGATCTTAAGGGAAAACTTGAACAAGGGCGCAAGCTTCTCGGAACACAAGGCGGGGTGAATTGCATTACCTGCCATCACTGGGGCGAGAACCAGTCGGTGGGTATTCCGGGGCCGGATCTTGCTTCGCTCGATCAACGACTGCGTCCCGAGTGGTTTCGATCCTACCTGTTAGATCCGGCGTCTTATCGCCCGGGAACTCTGATGCCGTCGCTTTGGCCGGAGGGAAAGTCGACCATTCCTGACGTTCTTGAAGGAGATACCGAAAAACAAATCGCAGCCATTTGGGAGTTCATTGAGAAGGGAAAGAAAATCCCCGAAGGATTTCCGGACCGGAGTGGTCGGCAGTTCGAACTCAAGCCAACCGACCGTCCCATTGTGCAACGTGCCTTCATGAACGGGGCCGGAACCAAGGCAATCCTGGTGGGTTTTCCGGGGAACATTCACCTTGCTTACGATGGAGATGAGGCGAGGCCGGCGATGGTTTGGCGAGGAGCCTTCTTCGATCCCTATTCGACCTGGTTCATGCGCATGGCGCCTTTTGAAAAGCCCCTGAGCGATGAGGTTTATTCATTTGCAGACCTTGAGGGGGAACGTCGTTTCCGGGGATACGAGCTGGATGAAAAAGGGGTGCCAATCTTTCTGTTCTCGGAGTCCGGTCGCTTGGTGCGGGAACGATTTGAAGTTGGCGAAGGAAGGATGACCCGGATACTTTCATGGGAAGAAGGAGGTGCGCCGAAGGTGACCCATCCCAAAGGAGTGGAAGTGGAACAAAAGCAGGAAGGAGAACAACTCACCGTGATCTATCGATGGAAATGAAGTGGTTGATTCTCATCATCATGTTCTGGCAACTGCTGTTGGCTTCCGGGCAGGATGAGGCGTCTTACGAGCGGATTGAAATCCTCACGGCAAGCTCGGCTGATCATTCCAGGTCGACTGAATGGAAGCCGGGTGAAGGGCTTGCGCTTGAAGTTAGTGGGATGGAGTGGATGGCCGACGGTCGACTCGCGATCTGTATTCGGAAAGGGGAAGTCTGGCTGTTGAGTGGAGTTCTTTCGGGGAAGCCGGAGGACGTTTCCTATCAACTCTTTGCTTCGGGATTGCATGAACCGCTGGGCTTGATGAGAGATGGAAAGGATTTGCTGGTTTGTCAGCGTGGGGAGGTGACGCGTTTACGCGATCGTGATGGTGACGGAGTCGCTGACCGTTATCTCACCGAGTGTGACGGCTGGAATGTTTCGGGTAATTATCATGCCTATGCCTATGGCCCGCAACGGGACGGAAAAGGAAATGTCTGGGTGACACTGAACGTGGGAATGGGAAAGCTCGCTAACAATAATATCGGCTGGCGCGGATGGGGTGGATTGATTGGAGAAGACGGAGGCTTCGTTCCGCAGTCATTTGGGATGCGCTCGCCTTGTGGCTTGGGAGCCAATCGGTCAGGGGATATTTTCTTTTCTGATCAGCAAGGAACGTGGATCC
>JALRJZ010000266.1 GCA_023261045.1 Akkermansiaceae bacterium | reverse complement strand
TCAAGCTCGATCGCGGCATTTGCAGGCGCTCTTCTTTCGATGATTCTTGTCTATCTTATCTCCAAGTTGAGCAACCACCCTTCGCCAAATTCGATGCTTCTTGGAGGAGTCGCAATGACCTTCTTTTTCTCCAGCGCGATCTTGTTTATGCAGTATTTTGGCGAAGTAGGAGATAGCTTTCGGATCATGCGTTGGCTGATGGGTGATCTCAGCAAAGCGAGTTATCATCACTTGATACAGGTCACTCCGTTCGTACTTATTGGAGGGGCTATGATGGCACTTCATTCCAGGGAACTAGATTTACTCTGCCTTGATGACGATCTTGCTGCCTCGCGCGGAGTTTGCGTAGAGAAGGTAAGAATCCTCTTATTTTTAACGATCTCCTTGATGCTTGGTGGAACCATTACACTTTGCGGACCAATCGGTTTCGTGGGAATTATGGTCCCCCATATTTGCCGCTTTCTCACTGGAGCAACTCATGCCCGACTTCTACCAATGACCGTGATCCTCGGGGGGCTTTTCCTTGCGATTTGCGATACCTTTGCGCGCAGTATCTCTCCAACAACAGAGATTCCGGTAGGTATCATCACTTCACTCCTCGGAGCTCCTTTCTTCTTATTTCTTCTTTTTACTCGCCACCACCACCATCGCCTTAAATAAAACTTCATCAACCCTCTTTACCCGCTAGCATCACCTCATTGTGAGGCGCAGTGGTGACCAAGAGGTTGATGATTTCATCGATTTTATGAAGAATGAGAAGAATTCTTCACAGCGCACGGTTGAAAACTACGCACTTGCTCTGAGGGTTTTTCGTGAGTGGCTCGACCAACGATTTTCCAGCTGGCGTGAAATGACCAGCGATCATTTTCGCGCTTATCTCTTTGACATACAAAAAGCCAGTTTATCTCGAAGCACCATTCGCCTTCGTTTTGCAGCATTCCGCTCATTCTACAAGTTCCTGGTGCATCGCAGAGGATTTCCAAAGAGTCCTGTCGCCGAGGTCGAGTTGCCAAAGGCGGACAAATCCCTACCTGTTGTCTTAAACCAAAGTCAGATTGAAGAACTTCTCACTATCCCGATGAAGAGTAAGTTAGAAGGACAAGCTCCTCACTGGATGCGTGAACGTGATACAGCAATTCTAGAGCTCTTTTACTCGTCAGGTCTTCGTCTCGCTGAATTGGTCTCTCTAAACATCGAAGATATTGACGACACCAATCAAAGCGTCCGCGTGATGGGAAAAGGATCAAAAGAACGTTTAATTCCGATTGGGTCGCACGCGATGGGAGCCATCCATAACTACCGAAGAAGTGCCCTCATCGAAAATGGAGCACTTTTCATTTCCAAGCTTCGAAAGCGACTCTCAACGAGATCGATCAATCTTCTTTTAAAAAAATATCTAGCCCAATCTTCGATTCCCTTTAACGTCACCCCCCACAAATTACGTCACTCTTTTGCCACCCATCTTTTGGATCACGGTGCTGATTTGCGTTCTGTTCAAGCGCTTCTGGGACATGCTTCGCTATCAACAACTCAAATCTACACCCACGTCACTAAGGAACGACTTCGCGAAGCCTACCAAAACGCACACCCTCGAGCTAAATAAATGATCCCTCACGCTGCGATCCTATTATTCGTCTTCTTCGCCCCCTTTCTCTTAGCGAATGGAAAACACTACCAATTCACTGCACGCGCTAGCGAAATTGACCCTCGGACAAAACCTCATCCAGAAATCGGTTTTTTTATCAACGATCAGAATGGCAAGCCTGCGGACATTCAGCATGCCTCTGTTGATACTCGGGTGCAGCCTCGAGGTCAGTTAGTCATCTGGTTAATGGGCTATAACGAAACCCTTTTTCATAAACTCAATTCATATGGGCTCCACGCAATTAGAGTTCACTATGCCAACAAATGGTTCTCTATCTGTTGCCAGGGAAGAAAGATGAGCCCGTCCTGCCGAGGAGACATTCGATTAGAAGCAGCTACCGGCGAAGATTTCTCTCAAGACGTCGACATTCCTAAACCTGACGGGGTTAAAGAACGAGCTTTCCAATTCGTCAAGCACCTCAGCAAGACAAACCCAGAGGGGCATTGGGAGCAGTTTCTCAACCCTTCGCAAAGTGACCTCCTCTGGGAAAAGATCATTCTCTCCGGCGCCTCTCACGGATCTACGACTGCGTCTCGTCTTGCTAAACATACCAAAGTGGCACGAGTCGTTGCCCTCTGTGGACCACGAGATCAATTCCAAACGTGGCAGTCTCTGCCTTCGAAGACTCCTGAAAACCGCTTCTTTGGTTACAGCCACATTCTTGACTCAGGCTGGGTGGGAAACCACTATTGCCGGTCATGGCAAATGCTTGGACTCTCCCAATTTGGCCCCATTGTCAATATAGACCAATCAAGGCCACCTTATGAAAATACGCGCAGGCTCATCACCAGTATCGACGTTGGAGGGGATGCCGGAAAGGCGCATGGAATTGTCACTCCAGGAAAACGATCCCATCGTCTAAATGACGGCACCTTCGTTCATGATCCAGTCTGGCGATACCTCTATACTCACCCGGTCGATCAAGTGGGTCAACCGACACCTACAGACCCCACTTGTGTCGTTGATCAAGAAAAGATGAAATAATACCTTTGCTCAACCATCCAGATCGTTGAAAATCCAACCAAGAAAAGATGCACGAAGAAGTTAGCCTCAGCCGCGAAGTCGACGCGATTCAAATCCCCTCCGGAGATACGATTACTCTGCCAGCGGGAACTCCCGTTGTGATCACCCAAACTTTGGGGGGAACATACACAGTAGCCACGTCTGCAGGGCTCGCAAGAATCTCATCAAGCGATTCTGACGCTCTCGGCGTTGATCATCAGGATCAGATCGCCAAGCAGGAAGAGCTCAACCAACTCAAAGATGCTCCTCTTGAACAACAGGTTTGGCATCAAATGAAACAAGTTTTTGACCCAGAAATCCCTGTCGACATTGTGAATCTCGGTCTTGTCTACGATTGCAAAATCACCGAATCAGACGAAGGGGCTGAAGTTGACGTCAAGATGACGCTAACAGCACCAGGATGCGGAATGGGTCCAGTTATTGCGGCTGATGCGCAGGCACGCATCATGTCGTTGAGTGAAATTAATGATGCACGGGTAGAACTCGTTTGGGATCCACCATGGAACCAAGACATGATTTCTGAAGAAGGAAAAATGAAATTAGGAATGCTCTAATTCTTAAAAACTCATTTTTTCCTCCGTCACTAATATTGCGTCGAGTGCATTGCGCACTTTAGGATCGCTCACTTTTGTCAAAAGCTCACGTGCGTTCCCGGCAATTCGCTCAAGCTGATCAAGGTCACGTTTCTCACTCCTCCCCCAGAAAGCAAAGTCACAAAACGTCTGCACGAGAGAAAACTCAAGGGAGGGTTCACTCTCTGATTTTGGATCAATTAAAATAGGCAAATACCCCTT
>JALRJZ010000265.1 GCA_023261045.1 Akkermansiaceae bacterium | reverse complement strand
CACATAATAATCAAAAATTTGATATTGTTTTGGGGAAACTTGAGCCTTGACCTTGGTGAGAGCCATATCGGCGATGTTCTTTTGCCATTCGACATCCCACATCCGCTCGAGAACATCCCCTTTTGGATCTTCAAAGCGTTCGATGATCGCTGTTTTTCGATCGTCATCCCAGCCTCCTCCGGGCATCGCCGTATCCTTCTTTCGCTTTCGAAACTGATCGTTGATACGCCAACGAGTCATATTCATGAGCCAAGTTTTAAAGGAACCTTGTTCGGGATCATAGAGATTCTTCTTACTTTGCTTGGCAATCGATAAGATGGTTTCCTGAACCGTATCGAATGCCTCATCGTGCCGCAATCCAGCCTTTATTCCGACCGAATAAATCAACTTCCAATAAGTTTGATAAAAATCATCCCAAGTTCTTTGATCCTCCCAATTCTCAAGACGGGCAATCAAACTCTTTCTAGTTTTGGCATAGCCATGGGAAAGATCCACTTCTTTTTCACTCGTGGGTTTTCCAGATGAATTTCCTTTCTGAGCTGCTGCCATTGAATTGATTATAGGGAGCTTTACCAGCGGTGAAAAGTTTTCCTTTCAACCAGACTATCAAGAGAAGTTAAGGAATCGTTTCATGAGCCAAAAATCCTCCCCAAGATTTCTTCGAGATGCTTCCGATCCAGCCCTGAAAATGCTCCTCGCTGCGTGGAGTCGATATCTAAAACTGCGATCAACACCCCCTCACGATTCCTAACGGGAAGAACAATTTCACTCTGAGAGCGGGGATCACAGGCGATGTGACCAGGAAATTGATGAACATCGGGGACGATTTGTGCCACTCCAGTGCGAGCTGCAGCCCCACAAACACCGCGATTGAGCTCGATGCGCAAGCACCCAACTGTTCCTTGGTAAGGACCAATCACAAGTTCGCCTTCTATCAACCGATAAAAACCCACCCAATAAAAATCGGGAAACTCATTTCTTAAAACTCCCACAACCGAAGCCATCAGAGCAACCTGATCGGATTCGCCACCGCACACACTTAAAATCTTCATTAAACAGCGCTCATACGCCTCACTGCGAGCTTCATTCATTGCTTAAAAGACTATTTCCTAAACTCTGAACTGACAAACCTCCAATCCCATCTACAATCGGCGGCGTGAGCTATCAGGTCTTCGCACGAAAATATCGCCCTCGCACCTTTTCAGACGTTTTGGGTCAAGATCACGTCGTGCAAACTCTTCGAAATGCGATTGAGCAAGACCGTCTTGCCCATGCCTACTTATTTGTTGGTCCGCGGGGAACGGGAAAAACCTCAACGGCAAGGATTCTCGCCAAAGCTCTTAATGCTGAAGGTGGACCATGCATTGATTTTGATCCTGAACACCCTTTATCTCGAGAAATCGCGAAAGGAAGCTCTCTTGACGTTCTTGAAATTGATGGTGCCTCCAATAATAGTGTTGAGCAAATTCGTGCACTGCGAGAGACGGCGGCCTACGCCCCCTCGAGTGCGCGTTTTAAAATCTACTATATCGATGAGGTTCACATGCTCTCAAATGCGGCCTTTAATGCCCTTCTAAAGACCCTCGAAGAACCCCCGGCCCATGTGAAGTTCATCTTCGCGACCACAGAAGCCAACAAAATCCTACCTACCATCATTTCTCGCTGCCAACGGTTTGATCTGAGACCGATTCCCACCGAAATCATCGCAAATCATCTTCGCCACATTTCAGATACCGAGGGAGTATCGCTTGATGACTCCGCCGCATGGGCAATTGCCAAAGGGGCGGATGGAGGGATGCGCGACGCTCAATCGATGCTTGATCAATTGGTTGCCTTTTGTGGAGAGCATATCAACGAAAGTAATGTTCTCGATATCTTTGGGTTTACTTCAAGAGAAACCGTTTCTGCGCTCCTCGTCGGCATTCTTGAAAAGAACCCCGCCAAAGCTCTCGAGGTGATCCATGAGCAATTTGAAGCCGGGAAAGATTTATCCCAACTTCTCAATGAAGTTGTTGCTTCCATTCGCGCTCTTGTTGTCCATCAACTCAATAGCGATTCAGCAAGAGAAGGGTTTTCAGAATCATTGTGGGCTGATCTCACCAGAGCTGCAAATCGCTTCAAACCAGAGCGTTTACTCAAGGTCATCGATACTTTTTCCGAAGCCGAAAGCCGCATGAAGTGGGCCTCCAATAAGCGGCTCCATCTTGAGGTCGCAACACTGAAATCAATCCAACACCTCAATGAGATTCGTCTGAGTGATGTCATTTCAGCGATTGGTAAAGCGGACCCTTCCGAACTTGAGATGGTCACGCCCGCCTTACAAGAGCCCCAACAAATTGAACCCCTCTCAAAGCCTCTTTTAAAGCCAAGTGACTCTGTTTCAACAATCGATCAACTAATTGCGCAGGCCCCTGAAGTTACTGAGATGCCCGAAGAGCAAGCTGTTGCTGAGGACTCTCCGCCTCAACCAGTGGAGGACACAAGCAAACAAGAGCCTGACCAAAACACCAGCGAAGATGATCAAACGCACGAGGATCCACTCATTAAGGAGGCCCTTCATATTTTCAAAGGCCGTCTGAGCTCCTAGTTAAAAATCATGACGGGGGCGTCTTTTACGCACCGAAGCACGCCCCCCACGCGCACGACGAATGGGATCAAAGACATGGTCAGCACCCGTTGCCTTAATTTCTGAAATCATAGCCATCAATTCACCCAGACGCCCCTTTGGCCATCCTTGATTCATAAACCAAGTGTAATATTCCGGCGGAAGATCGATAAGCGGGATCCCGAATGGAGGGTAGTTTTTAGGACCGTATTTCCCAAATGGCATCGTGGCCTCGGCAATTTCCTCGAGGAAAATTCTAAAATCTTCCCGGTCTATTTCACTAATATTCATTCTCTAATCTGACTTGCGGTCTTCTACAACCCTTGTAAACTGGCTGTAGTATTTTCAAAACCATGGAATCATTCAACCCTTACGCGAGTCCGTATTCTGTCGCTCAATCCCCAGCCGACACCCGAACTGAGTTTTATCAAAAAACCTACCTTCATCTTGCAGGTGCGATTGGCGTTTTCATCTTACTAGAGGTTGCCCTTTTCAGCATCCCTGGCATTGAGTTGAAGGTTCTTTCCATGCTTCAAGGCTTCAATTGGCTTCTTGTTCTCGGCCTTTTTATGGTTGCCTCATGGGTAGCAAATAAATGGGCGGTTTCGGATACGAGTCGAAGCATGCAGTATGCAGGACTTGGACTCTACATCGTCGCCGAAGCGATTATCTTTTTGCCGATTTTGGTCATTGCAACTTATTACACTGGGCAGAGCGGTTTAGTCGGCCAGGCAGGCATCATCACCGCAGCGCTCTTCGCAGGGCTTACTTTTGTTGCCTTCACCACGAAAAAGGATTTTTCCTTTTTAGGCGGCGTTTTAAAAATCTCATTTTTCGTAGCCCTCGGACTAATTGTTGCATCGATG
>JALRJZ010000264.1:3247-3483 GCA_023261045.1 Akkermansiaceae bacterium | reverse complement strand
GACCACCAATGTCGATATTTTCAATGGCTTCCTCAAGGCTCACCCCTTCCTTTTTAATCGTCTCCTCAAAAGGATAGAGATTCACGACCACCAAATCGATGGCGGGGATCTTGTGCTCTTTAGCCTGCCTTAAATGATCATCAGAATCGCGCCTCTGCAAAAGCCCCCCATGGACTTTTGGATGGAGTGTTTTCACTCGACCTTCAAAAAGCTCGGGAGCTCCTGTGTAATCAGCA
>JALRJZ010000264.1:0-3237 GCA_023261045.1 Akkermansiaceae bacterium | reverse complement strand
AACGTCGAGAACTGGAAGCCCAGCATCGCGAAGCGCTTTGGCGGTACCCCCTGTCGAAAGCAGCTCGACACCAAAATCCTCATGAAGAGACTTCGCAAAGTCTACCAGACCGGTTTTATCAGACACTGACAAGAGCGCACGTGAAATCGCCATAATAAAAATAAGTTGGGACTAAAAGCGTCCTCAGGATGGCTATGCCACCTCAACGCTTCGGGCAAGGGTAATCTATGGCTGATTCAGAATCCCCTGAAGGGCATTCTGAGCTTAAAAAACCTCAGCAAAGAAGGTGAAACCTACTTTGGCGGTAGTTCAGTGAGCACCAACCCCTTAAACTCAACCTCCACGCCTTCTGCCTGGAGAGCAATCTGGCCTTTGCTAGCAGTACAATGGGAACCATGGTTCACCAAATCACCATTCACCCAGACCTTGAGCTGGTTACCTCGACACTCAATTTTCATTTCATTCCACTCCCCGACCTCATTCTCTGATCCATCCGTGAGATTCAGGATTCGACGGGCATCTTTGGGACCTCCTCCAAATTTCTGGTCCTTCCCCCTGGGGCGACGCTTTTCCATATCTGGAACGACAATATTTTCCCCAATACACCAAAAATCGCCGGCATTCTCATGATGCATTTGCACCTCAATCGATTTGGGGAACATTCCATACAACTCCCGAGGAGTAGAGGCATGAACCAACACACCACAGTTGCCTGGGTTTTTTGCAAACCGGTATTGCAATGCTAAGGAATAATCTTGGTAAACTTTGTCGGTAATGAGGTGCCCCCCAGGCTTCCCCAAACTGACAAGCAGACCATCTCGAACAATAAAACTAGGCTGAATCTTTGGATCTTTGTCAGCAGCAGGAACATCACTATGCCAACCTGTAAGGTCCTTCCCGTTAAAAAGCTTCACGTGTTTTCCTTCGTCCGCAAGAGAGCAAGGAATCAAAAAAAGGTGAGACGATAGCGTGAGTCCGAGTAAAAATCGATTCATCAGAATTAGGTTTATTAGACCCTCAAAGTTCAGAGAAAACTCACGACGATAGCAAGCAAGCAACTCACTATTTTTTGAGATATCTAGTTTTCAACTGCATGGAAAGTTGCGCCACCACGTCAGGATGTTGGTCTGACACATTTTTCGTTTCATCCGGATCTTCCTGATGATCAAATAATTCCACAAAAATCGGCTCCGCTTCTTGATCTCGATAATCTCGCCACTCAACGTAACGATAACGCTCGCTTCGCAGTGAATATCCCATGAGGTGATCTTCAAAAAGCTCTCGATCCCATCGATCCCCCTGCTGTTTGATGATTCGACTTTCTACCTCTTCAATGAGCGGGCCAAAAAAAGTTTCTCTCATCGCTGGAGCCAGAGGATTGGCAGCCCACTCACGCAAGCCTGGATTTGGATATTGAGAAAGAGCATACTTTTTTACTTTGGCATGATGATCCTCCAGGAGCGGCACGAGACTTGTCCCTTCTAAATGACCAGGAGTTGGGATCCCTGAGAGCTCGCACAAGGTTGGATACATATCAAGCAGCTCAACAAGAGCTTGAGTCGTTTTACCCCTCGAATTTTGATATTTGGGCGCTTGAATCATCAGCGGAACCCTTGTGCCTATTTCATAATTGGTAGCCTTCCCCCAAACCCCCATATCACCCAAATGCCACCCATGGTCTCCCCAGACCACCACAATCGTATTTTCCCTCTGTCCCGAACGATTGAGAGCATCAAGAACAAGACCAATTTGCGCATCAACATACGACGTGCAAGCAAGGTAGGCATGCTTCAGAGTGCGCGAAAGTTCTTCATCAAAATCACCTGACTTGGGAATACCATGTCTCACACGAAGCTCGAATGAAGCATGGAGACCCATCGCTGCGCCATCAACGGGAGCCGTCACATGCTTGGCTAGAGGAATTTGATCGGGATCATAGAGATCCCAATACTTTTTGGGCGCAATAAAATGGAGATGAGGACGGGTAAATCCAAGAGCCAAAAAAAGCGGTTGTTGCGGTTTATTTTCTAAATGTTCACTGAGGGTCTCAATCGCAAGCCTTGCAGAATGGCCATCAATAAAGGAATGGTCGGCAACATCAGCCGCTTCAAATGCGGGGCCGCTTGAGGTTAAACCTCCGACTTTATTTGGCCCATATTTTGCGAGCATTGCCGCTCGGTTATCCCGTAGGATTTTTTGATTTTCAGGCAAGCCATATCCTCCAGGAATCGGTTTTGTTTTCATTCTCTGATGCGCAGGAAGACGAGACCACGACTTCTCGGGATCATTGAATTTCCCATGATAAATTTTGCCAATATTTACAGTCTCATATCCATGCGCTCTGAAATGTTGAGGCAGGGTGATAACGTCTGGATTGCGATCGCGGAAATAGGTGTAGTTCTCAATCACGCCGATCGTATCGGGCCTTGCTCCGGTCATCAAACTCGCCCGAGACGGAGAGCAAATCGCTTGCTGACAATACGCTCGGTTAAACAAAAGACCACCTGCCGCTAAGCGATCCAAGTTGGGGGTGACCGCAATCTCAGATCCGTAACACCCCAGTTCGGGACGGAGATCATCGACAGCGATAAAAAGAATATGAGGCTTGCTCTTTCCAAAGGCAGCTAGCGATGCAGCTAAAGCGAGAAGAATATGGTATTTCATGAGTGAGTTTTTGAATCGATGAATTATGCGAGAAGATCACGAATCACATGACCATGAACATTGGTGAGACGCCGCTCGATACCGTTATGATAAAAGGTTAGTCGTTCATGATCGATGCCCAGCAAATGGAGAATTGTTGCATTAAAATCGTACACGGTAGTCTTCTCACCCTCGACCTTAAAGCCAAACCGATCACTTTGCCCGTGACTGTATCCCTTCCGGACTCCTGCACCCGCCAAAAAACAGGTAAAAGCATCAGGATTGTGATCCCGCCCAGTTCCATTGCCCTGCAAGAACGGCATGCGACCAAACTCGGTTGCCCAGACAACCAAAGTATCATCTAAAAGCCCCCGTCGCTTAAGATCATGGATCAACGCTCCCGTCGGCTGATCCATAATTTCAGCCTGCATCGCATGGGTCTTATGGATATTAGAATGAGAATCCCAATTTGTAATCCCATTACCACCAGCGGGATCAGACCCATTAAAAAGCTGCACAACCCTCACACCCTTCTCAAGAAGCCGTCTCGCAAGAATACAGTTTTTAGCGTATTCCCGCTTAAGCTCAGACCCC
>JALRJZ010000263.1 GCA_023261045.1 Akkermansiaceae bacterium | reverse complement strand
ATTGCCCCGGAAATTTTCGTCCATTCTTGGAGTCTCCATTATTGCGGATTTCAGCATGGCCTAAATGAAGGCCGGTCATGAGAACGCAACGAGCCGGTGCGCAGACTGGAGCGCCGGTGTAATGGTGAGTAAAGCGGATACCTTCTTTCGCTAATTGGTCAATGTTTGGAGTCTTAATCTTTTTTTGCCCGTAGGATCCAAGTTCTCCGTAGCCAAGGTCGTCAGCCAGAATGAAAACGATATTGGGTTTGGCATTAGACAAAAGAGTGGAAGCTAGGAGAAGAGAAATCCATTTCATTGGGATTTCATACAATATCTATTTTATGAATTGCACTTCCAAATGAGAGAATTTCGTGCCTAAGCAAAGATATGCGAAAGCGAGCAAATCAAGCGAGAGAAAATCGTCATAGTCGTGAGCGCGAAGCCAAGGCTCGAAGCGAAGATGATCTCGACGAATTGCTTGAGCAAAACGAAGCGCCCCTTTTATTGATCTTAGACTGTGTTCAAGATCCTAATAACTTAGGAGCCATTCTTAGGACCGCGGATGGCGCTGGTGTTCATGCCGTCATTGCGCCAAAGGACAAGTCCGTTGGGTTAACTGATACGGTTCGGCGAGTATCGGTTGGCGCTTCCGAAAGTGTGCCCTTTGTTAAAGTGACGAACTTAGCTCGCACCATGAGAAAGTTAAAAGACCTCGGAATATGGATCGTGGGAACCTCGGATAAGGCAACTCAATCTCTCTATGAGACTGACTTTAAGGGGCCGGTTGCTTTGGTCATGGGGCGCGAAGGGGAGGGAATGCGGCAGTTAACAGAGGCCGAGTGTGACTTTCTCATTAGTTTTCCTATGAGAGGAAGCGTTGAGTGCTTAAATGTCAGTGTCGCAACTGGAGTCTGTTTGTATGAGGCTGTGCGGCAGAGGCTTGGATAAAATCAAAGTTCGAATCTAGGCGTCATTGATCCGCCTCCGGCGTTGTTTCTTTTTCTAGAGAAGTCCAAGAATTGAGGAGAGAGAGAGGGAGGTGGTTTGCCCTGAGTTAAGGAGTTTTTTGCCGATTTCGGCATTCGGAAAGTCAGCGATCAAGGTGGCGATTTTTTCCTCAGAAGTTTTCGGAAGGCGGATGTTTCCTGAATAGTGATGCCCACCCCAAGGGTCATGATAGGTCACCTGGAATGAGGTCGCGTCGCGTGGGAGTTGGTCAGGAAGTCCTGTCAGAACAACAAAGTGGCGTTTGACCGTCAGCCAAAGATTTGGGGGATGACTCGGAGTGTTCTGTTGCGAAACACGCCGAAGGCTTAAAATGGGTGGAAGCCCTCTTTTGAGCGAATTTTTGAGTTGTTGGTGTGTTTTAAGGAGTAATTCTTGATCTTTTGCTGGCTTTTGACGCTCAGAGAAAGTGACGGTTTGCTTCACTTTTCTCATCCAAAACGAAGTTCTCATTTCGTTAGCAATATCAACAAGATCTGGTGCACTAATCCCTTGTCGAGTATTCCATCTCGCTTTTGATTGATCGAGGCGAGAGGGTTTACGGCCATGCTTTTTGATGATGTTGATTATGGTGCTTTGGTCGTCGTCGCCTTCCACCTCGCGGAGTGATTTTTGCCATTGATGATTTCCAGATCGAAATGCGTTGAGGAGGCAGGCTGGGCCACAGGCATTTCCGCTTACCGAGAGCTGATTTGTTGGGAGAGGATCCTCAACAGGCG
Source organism: Akkermansiaceae bacterium (assembly GCA_023261045.1). Taxonomy (GTDB): domain Bacteria; phylum Verrucomicrobiota; class Verrucomicrobiia; order Verrucomicrobiales; family Akkermansiaceae; genus SW10. The sequence continues at coordinate 1,790 of JALRJZ010000263.1, read as the reverse complement.
TGGTCACCCAATTGACTGCCCCAAGGCTGCTGGTAATGAGCAAAACAGCTAGGAGTAACCTACAAACCATTTTTTGGGTGGGTGATTTGCTCGGTCCTTTGATTGTTTGACTCCTTCATGTCCGCTTGATTACCGCTGAGCGTGATCGTTGACTGAACTTCCAGAAGACCTTCCTGCTCAAATTGCGAAAATCCAATTGGGAGAGTAATGACTTTTCTTTCATTTGGTTGAAGAACGTTCATTTGGACTGGATACTGCCCGCCGTCAATTGAGACAGCGAGGGTTGATCCCCAGACGGCTTCAGTTCCTCGGTTTTCAACGCTGATTTGAAGTCCAGGATTATCCTGGTTTTCGCTCGGGAGGATGTATTGGTGAGCGGCAACTGCTAAGTCAGTAATTCCGGCGGTGTTTCGATTAATAGCTCTTCCAACATCTAGGATGCCATTTCCATAAACGGCATCAGCACCAGGGGCTCCTGCTTCATTGGTTGTTGCTAGTAAAATGTCGACAGCTTCTTGAGCGGAGATTGGCGAGTTGCTTTCGGACATGACAGCGGCAATGGCACCAGAGAAAAATGGTGCCGAAGCTGAAGTCCCTGAAAATTCAGTAATCTTGTCTCCAGGGTATGCTGCCGTGATCTGTAGCCCCGGTGCCGAGGCTGAGAGGTTTTCATCGGTATGTGAAAAATTGAGATGTTGGCCCAGAGCGTCGACAGCACCGACTGAAATGACATCAGGATGGCGTGCTGGCGAGGCAGCCTCAGAAAGCCCGTCATTTCCCGGGGAAGCGACGATGACCGCGCCGTTCTCGATCGCAAATTGGATCGCGTTATTAATAATAGGGCTATTATGATTTGAGCCCATGGAGATATTGATGATTTGCGCGCCATTGAGGGACGCTTCCATGATTCCCTGAGCAAGTAAAAATGAGCTAGAGGATCCATTTTGATCCGCCACTCGGATCGAGATTAAGTCAGCTCCTGGGGCGACCCCCATCAGATTGGGGTGGTTGCCAGCGATCAAAGAAGCAACCGATGTTCCATGGCTATGAGGAGAGACTCCATCTTCGAGCTCTGCAAGGTTGATAGAGAGGATGCTTTTGTTCAGTGCAAGGTGAGGTTCAATTCCCGTGTCAACGACGGCAATGGTGACTCCGTGGCCCCAAGTGCTATTGTCTACTGAGATTCCCAAATACTCGAGGGCCGTTCGGTCAAAACCGACAACACCACCTTGATCTTCAATGGGAGGGGCAGAAGGAATGAAGACCGGGTAATTAAAGGCGAGGTCGTCTGGATCAAGTTCTAAGCCATCGAGATCGGAAAGTTTGTCAAAGCCCAGTCGAAGGGCGTAGAGCTGATCAATTTTTCCTAGGAGCCGGACGCGAGAGTTTCCGAGTTTTTTGAGGAAATCTTGATAGGATTCCTTGGATGAAAACTGGACAATTCGTTCTCCTGGAATGGCTTGTAATGCATTCGAAAGGTCGCTGAGGTCGATTTGCGAATCCTTCCGGTTACTCTTCGGTTGAACAGAGTTGATTTTTTTTGGTGTAGAGATGTCTTTGACCGTCTTTCGGTCTCGATCTTGCTTGGCCATATCATTGACCAGAAGCCACGAAAGAATTCCTCCAAGGATGAAAGTTAGGAGAAAAATGAGATTTCGATATCGCATTGGGGATTAGGTAAGCGAGGAAACCCTCAAAAGCGAGGAAAGTTGCGTAAGATCCGTAATAATCGCATCAGGCGCTTCGAGTTCTGGGCAATACTTTACGGAGCGAGCGTCTCCTGCAAATAA
>JALRJZ010000262.1 GCA_023261045.1 Akkermansiaceae bacterium | reverse complement strand
AAGAAGAGTTGCCACACCCGGTGCGGTATGCAACGGCAGTGGGAATGATTTGGGGAGTGTTTATTGGCGCGGCAGCGGCAAGTTTTTCTTGTGGGCTCAGTGTCGTGATCCGCTTGATCAAGCTCAGGATCGACGTTCAATCCTCTAGCAAGACAGACTAGAGCGGGTATCGCTCATTTTCTGATCAGGGAATGAGACGATCCGCAAGATTTCATGACAATTTCATCGATTCTTCATTCGAATTTCACACAGTTGTGAAACGATTTGATCATGAAAATATTCGGTTCTTTTCTTCTGATCGTGGCCTTTTTGGTGGGGTTCGTTCTTTTTTCGATTTATGGAAGCTCCACCCATCACGAAACTCGAGAGAGTATCTGGTGGGGGGAAAGGGGGAAGAATCTCATTCCTCCCACCGCTGTGGATCTCACCTTGCAACAAGATTTCCTTGATCATGATGTCCTCTACACCATCAGCGATTCTGACTTACACCGGTTTCTGAAGCAGCAGTTTCCAAAATCGTTTGAACGTGAAGAGGTGAACGCTGCGGATCTTGGAAAGAGGGTGGGTTCTCTTGGTTGGGAAATGACGGATCAAAGCGTGGTTTATACCGCTTATGCCCAGAATGGTACCGCTCATTATTTTTACCATGATTTGAAGTCTGGGCAGACCTACCAAGTGTCGGCGTATTGGTAAGTTGTGGTGCTTTTGTGGAATAAAAAAAGGCTCCCAATTCATTGGAAGCCTTTTGAAAACCACCGAGTGAAACTAGCGGCAGCGCCGTGGGGAGTAGTAAGTGGGTCGGTAGTGGCTTGAGTAGCTTTGGTAACGCGAACGATTGCCATGCAAAGAGTGGTGGCGGCAGGCGTATTGCCTTTGAAGGCGAATCTTCTCGAAAGAAGGAACCCGGCAATCAGGGATTGTCCTGGTGTAGTAGATGGGGGTGCCACAAGGGTGGTATCCTGTGATGACGCGCTCGCAATAGATGGGGGTTCCGCAGCGGTGGTAGCCGCTGATGTAGATTTCAGACCGAGGTTGGCAGTGGTGATGGCTCTGAGCGTACAGCTGGGTGGAACTCAGTAAGGTGATCGCAAGTAGGATGATTTTTTTCATAGTCTCTTTTTGGTTTTGTTTCCCCATGAGGGCTGACGGTTGAGACGGACGACCTTTGGAAAAAATTCAAAAGGAAGTAAAAATCATCAAGAGCATTGAGGGGCTACGGGTTTTTGTAGCGCGTTGTTCGGTTGGAGATGCCCACTTCATATGGGGGAACGACTTGAGCTTCTGGAAGGTTGGTTTCAAGAAGACCGACCAGCAGGCGATAAGGATGCGGAGGTTGGTTGGGCGTGTAAGTGCCTGCGCCGGAGGCGGTTCCGTCAGCAAGAATCTGAACTTGGCTCCAAGTATGAGTGATGGGGTCGATGGTGAGTGTCCCATGAATCAAACCGCGGTAATACCGACGTTGATTGGTTGTTGTCATTGAAAAGCTTCCGCTTAAAAGAAGCTGGTGAGGACCATGCGGTGTTGCTTTGAGGCTCAGTGATTGCACCTCTCGAGCTTTCCAAACATTCGGGGTGCCCCGAACACCATCAAGAAAATGAAAGCGGGCGAGCCTTCTGGTGATTCTCTCGGGAAAGGGAAATTCTTGGCCCGTGGACGCCAGCTCAGCGACCTCGTGAAGTTCGTCTTTATAGATCCAACAAAAGTCCCGTCCGACTCCTTTGTTGAGGTAGGTGACGCTATCGGGTGCAGAAGGGATGCGAGAGAAGCACTGTAAGACTTGAGTGCCTGGTTGAGGCGTGATGCTAAAAGATGCCGACAAATCCACCTCGTTGAGGGCCACCTGCTCGGGAGGGGTCTGGCGAAAACGTTCGAGGCCGATGTCCATGAGTTTCTCGAGATCCTCTGGGTCGTGATCATTACAAAAGGCATATGGGGTCCCATCTGCTCCAAAAATATACATCCCCTGAGGGTCGTTGCTCTGAGCCATTTGTCGGTTCAAATCGAGTTCTGAATTCCCGATACTCTGACCACTGAGTTTGCTGCCATGGCGAGAGCTGAGTTTCTGAGCCATCATTTTATCCACGAGTTCCATGAACCATTTTTGGGTGGACGAGCGGTGCCACTGGAGGTCATGAGTGTTCGCACTCACTGGAATAAATTCGCTGCGAAGACGTTCTTGCAATCTTTCATTGGCGAAGGTCCGACGGGCCCTCTGTCCATTGTTTCATGTGCATCCTTGAGGATTGCCAACCATGATCCATAAGAAGATGGGTTTGTTAAGCTTAGCGGCCTCTTGGCGGGCTTGCATGAGATGGGTGCGCCACCCAACCTCCTTCCACTTCTGTTCAATCTCAGTGGGTTCAACGAGCTGAAATCGTTCGCTGAGGTTGCTTGCCGAGATCTCAGATTCTTCTCCTTGAGCCTTGTCTGGCAAACTCATCAGGAAGGCCCACAAGCATCCTAGAATTAAAAATGGTTGAGAAGCCCGCGTTTGCACTGTGGGCAAACTAGAATGAAATAAGCGCTTGAGGAAGTTTTGAAACTCAGAAAAGACACCTTTTCCTTAAGGAGAGCTTTGCTCGGTCAGTGCCTAGAATGACATCAACTCCATTTGGCGTTTGGGTTTGAGAATCAGACGGAGCTTGCCAAACGGTTCGAGACGACTTGGTAAGGCTCGGAGTAACCTGGGAATCTTAAGAGGGCGCCCTAGCGGTTTGAGATGATTTTAATTGCGATGAGTAAAACAATGACAATGAAGATCAGGGTCATCATGTTTCGCTTTCTCAGTTTTTTTGCCGTGCGGCACCGGGCACAAAGTGGGGCTTCCTGGTCAGCCATCCAGCGTTGAAAGCGCTCGGGGGAGACCTCATAGCCATGAATGCTCGTCCCGCACGAGAGACAGTAATCTTTGCCTTGCTTCCTCAAGGAAAGCTCGATGTCTTCGGCACTCCACGTTGGTGCTGGATCGCTCATTTAGTTCGAGATTTGAATGCGTTCGTTCAAGACCGCTCGGTAGGATTTTCCAACTGGAATCTTGTGATTTCCCATGATGATTGAAGAACCTTCGATCCTTTGAATCGCTTCAAGGTTCACAATAAACGATCGGTGAACTCGCAAAAAGTTACTTGGTAAAAGGAGGCTCAGCTTTTGAAGACTCATGAGTCTCATGAGCGACTTTTTGTTCGAAAAATGGAACGAAGCGTAGTTTCCACTTGCTTCCATGTAGTCTAAGTCGATGAGGTTGATGCGCTCAATAGTTCCTTTGTCTCTGAGGAAGATCGCGCTCGGAGCTTCTACTCCCCGATTCTTTTGAATCCACAACTCTTTGACTTTAGCGATTGCTTTGGAAAAGCGAGGAAAGGCGATGGGTTTGACGAGGTAATCTACGACGTTGTAATTGTAACTTTCGGCAGCAAAGTCGGTGCTCGCGCTGATGATAATCACCGACAGTTTTTCAGTGATGGTTTCCAAGATCGACTTTCCATCAAGATGAGGGAGGT
>JALRJZ010000261.1 GCA_023261045.1 Akkermansiaceae bacterium | reverse complement strand
GTCTTCTTCTGGGTGACAAAAAAGCCGGCCCCTTTGAACTTCAAGTCGATTGGATCCGGACATACGGATCGAAGTATTATGGCACCGATGTTATCTCGACAGCGCTTGCGGACAGTCGTTTTGGTATTTTAGCCTCAGCTCTGACAGAGGCAGATTTGGTCAGCACACTCCAGGGCGAGGGACCTTTTACGGTCTTTGCTCCGACGGACGAAGCATTCAAGAAGCTCTCGAAGGGCACATTAGAGAACTTGCTTAAGCCTGAAAACAAGGAACAGCTCCAAGCAGTCCTCAGCTACCACGTAATTTCGGGTAAGGTTGACCTCGCGGGTGCACTATCTGCCAGAGAAGCTAAGACAGTTGAGGGATCAACGGTTCAAATAACCTTTAACGACGGTCGGGTTCGCGTCAACAATGCCACAATCGTCAATGCCGATGTGGGCTGTTCCAACGGAATCATTCACGTAATTGACACAGTAATCCTACCACCAAAGCCCGCCAACGACATTGCCAGCGTTGCCAACCGAGCAGGTAACTTCAAAACACTCCTCGCTGCAGTCAAAGCCGCCGGACTCTTGGATGTTTTCACAGGTGATCAACCTGTTACCGTTCTAGCTCCAACCGATGAGGCATTCGCAAAGCTCCCAGAGGGAACCGTAGAGGAGCTTCTGAAGCCGGAAAATAAAGACCGACTAATTTCGATTTTAAGCCTTCATGCAGTTTCAGGAAAAGTGAGTGCGGGGGATGCCCTCAACGCGGTAAGCGCCCAATCTCTGAACGGAAGTAGCCTTGAGTTCGGTATTTTTGACGCCACTCTCAAGGTCAACGGAACCAACATTATCAAGACTGACATCGAGTGCGAAAACGGAATCATCCATGTCATCGATGCGGTGTTACTACCTTCCTCAATCGGAGAAAAAGATAAGACAACTTCCACATCCGATCTCTCGCCGCGCCGACAGATCGAGGCAGCCATTAAACAGGGAGTGCCCGTTTTCAACCATGGCAATCATGACGAGTGCGCGCGAATTTACCGAGACTGCATGGTTTCAATTTCAAACTCCCCTGAAGTTGAGCCGCGTGTTGCTCAGATACTCAAGGAGTTGGTCAAGCGAGCCGAGAAAATTGAAAGCGCTACCAAGAGAGCATGGTTACTTCGCAGTGGACTCGATAGCATGCACGCCACTCTTGCAGGAAGCTAGTGGCCGGCGCCAAAAAAACCAACAAAGCAACAGGCCCTCTATTCTAAGTTTCCGCAGACGAAAAAAGACAGTTCATGCCGAATCCGGAGATCAGATTCTGGTTGCCTAATACTTGTGTCTCACTTCCAGAAGATGCGATTTACTGCGTATAGTCACTGCTTTTCTGATCGCCTAAAGAAATCGATGCGTAAAATCCTCTGTGAGCGGGGATTTTCATGGAGTAAAAAACCTGCAAACACTACTCATTACTCTGCCTTCACCGGGTCAGGCTTTCGCTTAGGCAGTATCATGGGGTTCTTTCCCATCATCTCAAGGACCTCCTTGAGACCCCGCTCAAGCTGCGGATCTCGTCCCTCAATGACTGCTTGTGGTTGATTTTCTATAACAATATCCGGCTCCACTCCTTTCCCTTCGATGATATAGCTACCATCGGTGTCGTTGGTGGACTGCAGAGGGACATAAACCGTTCCACCATCCAACAATGGCCCCCGACTTGAAATACCAACAACACCTCCCCATGAGCGTTTGCCGATCAATGGACCAAGCCCGGCCTTGCGGAAGCGATGGGGAAAAATGTCTCCGTCAGAAGCCGACGTTTCGTTTACAAGACAGACCTTGTGTCCATGAAAAACCGTAGCAGGATAGGTTTTAGCTTCGTCGCTTGAGTATCCAAAGCGCGTTCCCAACAATTTGGTGTCGAGCCGCTCGATGATCCATTGAGACACGTTGCCACCACCATTGCTCCGCACGTCGACAACCATACCCTCTTTTCGCATCTGAGGGTAGAACCACTTGATAAACTCATAGATCCCCGCAGCGCCCATGTCTGGTATGTGAAGGTAGCCGACCCTACCATTACTCATCTTCTCAACCTTAGACATGTTACCTAGGACCCAATTCAAGTAGAGCAGATTTTCTTCTGATTTGATGGGACGATAGGTGATTTCACTCGCACCTTCCTCCACCGGCTTATTGTTTACCAAAAGCACGACCGAACCGGTCTTGTGCTGTAAAAGTCGATAGGGATTATCGTTCCCATTGAGAGGCTGCCTATCAATTGCTAACACATAGTCACCTTCGTTCACATCCACTCCTACCTCGGTAAGCGGTGAGCGATACTTCTTCTCCTCATTGTGACCACGCATGATTCTCGCGATGCGATATCGGTTGGCCTTGGGATCAAGCTCAAATCTGACTCCCGGCAAGGCAACCACGGGGCGTTCGGGAATCTCGAAATCACCTCCCTCGATGTAGGCGTGGCCAACATTGAGCTCCGAGATCATTTCCCCGATGATGTAATTAAGATCTGAGCGATGCGCGACGTGCTTGACGAGTGGGCGGTATTGCTCGCCAATGGCCTTCCAATCAAAGCCGTGCATGTTCTTAACATAAAAGAAGTCACGAAAGCGTCGCCAGACCTCGTCATATATTGTCAACCATTCCTCTTTCGGAATGCAATCAAACATGAGCCCTGATGTTGAGACGACTTTTTTACCGGACGCATCTGGCTTGGCATCGTAGCAAGCAAACATGTTCTCGGCCTTCACCAAAATCTTTGTTCCGTCAAAAGAGAGGCGCCATCCACCCGCACCATCCACGAAGCGCTTCGACTCTCGCTTCTTGAGATCAAAAAGATTCAGCGCACTCTTTTCTTGGCTTTTCCGACCGTAGAATCCCGAACCCGAAGTAGAAAAGAACAGAAAGTCCTTCGTTGCTTCCAGCCCACGGATATTGCCCGCTTCGACCGGAACAAGAATACTTCGCTGCGCTAGACCATCAAAGTCGATCGTAATGAACTCCTTTGCGTTCCCAGCTTCGTCTTTCTCTTTTTTCTCGCCATCTTTTTCAATTTCCTCTTCGTCTCCTACTTCGTCCGACTGTGGCGCAAATGGATTATCAACCTCTTTTCTCAATGCGAGAGCGTAAATTTGACGGTCATGGCTCCCCGCGTAGTTCCATTCAATGGAAGAAATTTGCGGAGCAAACTCGCGCCGCGATAAATAGTAGAGATAGTTGCCCTCAGGGTCCCAGGTTGGCGAATCGATATCGAAGTGGGGATCCGTGACCGCCCTGAGCTTGCTATCAGCAACTGACCAAATGTGGAGCCGACCAAAACCATTTACTTCGTCAATCGTGAAGGCAAGGTGGCCGCCACAACCCGACCATGTGTAATCGTATATACCGCCGCGAGGCACGTCCACAATTTGCCTTACAGTCTTCGTTTTAACATTAAGAATGAATAACTTTCCGTCTTTATCCGAGTAAGCCAAGCGCTCGCCATCGGGTGACCATTCCGGTGCACTTAACATGACCTTGTGATTATCAGTTAGAGCTTCGGGTT
>JALRJZ010000260.1 GCA_023261045.1 Akkermansiaceae bacterium | reverse complement strand
AACGTGAGCTGTAGAAATCGTAATACCGCGAGCTTTCTCTTCAGGAGCTGCGTCAATCTCATCATATGCTTTTGCTTCTCCACCCATCTTCTCAGCGAGGACGGTGGTAATAGCAGCGGTGAGGGTGGTTTTGCCGTGGTCAACGTGACCGATTGTGCCGACGTTGACGTGAGGCTTGTTCCGTTCGAACTGTTCTTTAGCCATTGTATTGGTTAATTAGGTTTTAGCTGGTTTTAGTCGTCTCTAATTCTTTTCTGGAGCTTTTGGCGGGAATTGAACCCGCGACCTCGTCCTTACCAAGGACGCGCTCTACCCCTGAGCTACAAAAGCAAGACCAGAAAGTCTTTGTGACTGCTTGAAGCCTCAGGTTAAGAAATGAAGAAACGATGCCCTCCATCCCTTGCCCCTCGGCCGAAAGCGAGGCGGAAACTAGCAAAGTCGACCAGTCTGTCAAAAGTATTTTAAGAAGAAAGTATTTTTTATCCAAATGCCTTATTTATAGGGATTTGGAGTGAAAACACCTCATTTTTGCAGGGGTTCACTCTGAAAGAACTCGAGACGGATCGACGTTCAACCCCGCTTACTTCGCGCCTTTGGGGGGACTTTCGGCGCAAATAAGCTCTGAAAAACGCTCTATTGAGCTTGCCCGCCCCGTCGTTTCGTCAACTTCGACGAACACACCACACAGCCGAACTGGACCTTTGGCGACGGGAAATCGAGTGGGCAGGCCCGTGCGAAACTTCCAAACCACCGAATCAACCTCTCGGCCCAGCACCGAAACGTCTGGGCCACACATCCCGGCGTCCGTCAAATAGGCAGTTCCTCCCGGGAAAATTGATTCGTCCGCCGTCTGAACATGAGTGTGGGTCCCCACCACCAAGGAAACTTTTCCATCAAGAGCCCTCCCCATCGCAATTTTCTCACTGGTAGCCTCCGCGTGAAAATCCACCAAGAAGATCTTCACCCCCTCTTGACTCAGGCGCTCAATCTCTGACTCTAGCATCGTCAGAGGGTTTTCAAGAGGCGGGTTCATAAAGACCCGCCCCATCGCATTAAGAACAGCCACTTTCCCTTTCGCAGTCTCTAAGACCACTGATCCTTTCCCTGGCGCCTCTTCTGGAAAATTGATTGGCCGAAGCAACCTGGGCTCCGTTGGGAAGTATTCAAGAATCTCTTTTTGATCCCAAACATGGTCACCCGTCGTCACCACGGCGGCTCCTGCCTTTAAAAGCTGGATACAAATCTTGGGATTAATACCACGTCCCCCAGCGGCATTCTCTCCATTCACCACGACGAAATCGACCTCATGGTCCTTTTTGATCCGATCAAGGTGAGTCATCACCGCATCCCGCCCGGGGGATCCCACCACATCTCCCAAAAATAAAAATTTCATCATCGCCGCTTTCAATATTAGACTGCGTAACTCTCAGTTGCGCTTCACAAGTGATGCCTGAGTCTAGGCAAAGAAACAATGTCATTTCCAAGGCTCCTTCTCCTACCGGCTCTCCTTCTGACGATTGTCGTCATTTTTTGGCCCAAAAAAACTAGTCCGCCGACTCCTCCGGCAGGTCCTACTGCTCCCCTCATTATCGAGCTTGCGGACCTCATTGAGCGCCCCCATTGGAATGAACTCGATCGATTTCAACACACCATTTCACGTGAAACTTTTCTGCACCGACTCACCACCATTTACACAAAAACCGACGTTTGGAAAAAATGGATTACCGTGACCAACGATCATGCCCTCATTGGAGATTACCAACTCCACTTTGCAAGTTCTGACCAACCCGCACCAGGGGCGATCTGGGATTGGAAGGAGCGCTTGTCTCCCACACCCGACCTACCGCTGAAAGGCCTCCACCTTGCAATTGATCCAGGGCACATCGGCGGAGCTTACGCAAAGCTAGAGGAACGCCACCATGAATATCCAAATCTTCATCCTGAGATGAAGCCGATTCAAGAGGGAACAATGACGCTAGAAACCGCGTTTTTGCTCAAGGAGCTCCTCGAAGAGAAAGGAGCTCAGGTCACATTAGTAAGAGAGAAGTGTGAGCCTCTCAGCCCCTACCTCGAGGAGAACTTTCACAATCCTCGTCTTTTCTATCGCACGTCCGAAATCCGTGCTCGCGCAAAACTCATCAACGAAGAGATCCAACCTCACCTCGTCATTTGCCTCCACTACAATGCCAACTCTTCTGGCCCTTTGAGCTCCGAACAGCATTTTCATATCCTCTTAAATGGCACTTACTCAGAATCAGAACTTGCCAACGAAGACGAACGCTTCGCCATGCTTCAACGTCTTCTTTCCGGAGTCATTGACGAGGAAATCCCTCTAGCCGCTCATCTCAGCGCGATTTTTTCTAAAAAAACACAACTTCCGGCCTATCAATACAGCAGGCTTTCAACAGTCTCGCAAAACGTCGCCCTCAACCCCTTTCTCTGGGCGAGAAACCTTCTGGCCAATCGCCTCTACATGTGTCCGGTGATTTTTATGGAACCCTATGCCATGAACAGCACGAAATTCATCTCTCGCTACAAGAAAAACCCTCGAGCGATTTATCAAGAATATGCTCATGCAGTTGCCGAGGGAATCGTGAGCTACTATGCTACCGCCCAATGAAACGTCTTCTTGTTGCTGGCGCAGGCTTTTTGGGATGCGAAATCATTCGCCAAGCTTCTGCTCATTTTGAAGTCACTTCGCTGACCAAAAATGGTGATCATCAATCGATGGCCTGTGACCTCTCGTCAACTCAAGCGGTCCATCACCTCGCAAAGCAAATCAGCGCTCCGGATTATATTATCTTTTCGGCCAGCTCTGGACGGGGAGGCCCGGAAGCTTATCGAGAGGTGTTTCTTCAGGGAACGCGCACTTTAAAAGAAACTTTTCCCGATTCTCATCTCCTCTTCACCTCAAGCACCTCCGTCTACCACCAAACCAATGGCGAGCGCGTCGACGAGAAAAGCTCCACCCAGCCAGATCGGGAAACGAGTCAGATTCTTTTGGAAGTGGAATCTCAAGTCGACTGCGCTGCTCGACTTGGAGGCCTTTACGGACCCAAGCGCAGCGTCATTGTCCGTAAATTCATGGAGGGATCTGCAATCATCGAAGAAGACGGCCGACGTATCCTCAACCAAATCCATGTTGCTGACGCAGCAAGCGCCTGCCTCTTACTTGCCACCGAAAATCACCGAGGTGTTTTTAACGTCACCGATAATCGACCAATGAGCCAACTCGAGGTATACTCAAAAATGTCGGAGCGCTTCCACAAGCCTTTACCCCCTGTCGGAGAACTCCAACTTTCTCGGAAACGAGCATGGACCCACAAGGCTGTTGAAAATCACAAGCTCAGAGCTCTTGGCTGGGAACCAAATTATCCGAGCTTTTTGGATGCGCTCGACACCCTCGTTGAGGCGCCTTAGTTTCTTTAAGAGAATGAGGAATGTCCTATTCATTGGAGCGACCGCACTGAGCTACGTGCTTTTACGGGGTTGGCCTGAAGCATGGCATCCGATTACTCGAGTCCTGCTGAGCGTGACTTTACTCATCCTCTCTTTGGGATTTTTGGGGAAAGCATCCACCCTTAAGAGCAAAAAGGCAGAACCCAAGAA
>JALRJZ010000025.1 GCA_023261045.1 Akkermansiaceae bacterium | reverse complement strand
TTCCTGACTGCAGAGATATTGCTCCAGCAAGGGCAGTGACATCGCCATCATTGACGACCCTGATGGGAACGTCATTCCACTCTTTCGCGATATCGAGGAACATGTGAGTCACCTGTTTTTCGAAAGCTTCCTCTGACACCCCACGAAAGAGAGAGGCTGCTCGAACCCGATTGTCGACGTAGACTCCCGCCGCAGATCCTCCAATCGCATCGACCGAGGGTAAATGAGCAGCTGCCAAGCGAAGGCTATCCATGATTCCCTGATAGTGATAGGCAGGATCTTTCTCAAAATAAGGGTCCCACGGGACTTCTTCCGAGAAAATGACTTCTCCATTTACGAGCGCGGCGCATTTTCGATCTGATCCTCCAAGATCAAAACCGATTCGGTTGCCTTGAAGGTTCGCTTGTGAATCTTCAGCTTGAGATAATGTGATGATTTCTGGCATTCCGGCTTCGCGGGCGTCCTTAAAACTCAGTGGTGATTGGAAAACACGATTGACGAAATCCGCATCGAAAGAGCGGGGTCCATTTGGAGAATAAATCGACTGAAGAGTCTCAAGATATTCTGTTGCTCCCTGGATCGTTATTTCATTGCCGCCAATTCCCCAAATCAGGAATTTTATGGTGCGCTCAAGGTGCCTTAGATTGAGTTGCCAAGAATCCGGCGCTTGAGGCGATAAAATGACCTCTTGATGGAGAAAGCCGTCTCCTTGAGGTCGCGTGATCGCGATTTGGATTTCGATCTTTCCATGTCGTTGACCAAGTTTGGTGAATTCTTGGTTCCAGAGAGAGGCAGGAAGGTAATCTTGATCGAGCTCGGGAACGTGAAGAGGGGATATTTCGGAGCGAAGGATCATCGAGCGGAAGACTTAAAGGAAGAGCGGCCCGAAAGTCATATTTGTTGATTTAAAATATGACAACCCTAAAACGATTTCGTTTTTAGTGAGGTTTACCGTAAAACCTCTTTGAGAGCGGCTCGAGAATCCCAATGGTCGCCAGTGAGGCGAGGGGCCGTCTCGTCATTCTCTAATTATTATTATTGAGCATCCTGATGAGCTTCATCTCCAAGGGTCAGCAGAAGGGCCCGGTGGTCTGAAGCATCAAGCCAATTGACTGGGTCGACGATGTAAGACTTTTCCCAATTGACCTCTGCTTTGACGTTCTTTGAGAGCAGAGCATAGTCAAAGCGCGAGTATTGTTGCTGATAACTCCAATAATGAGTCCAAAGATGCCCTCTTGAATCTTTGAGAAATGCATCTTCGAGATAGTGTTGCGAATCCCGGTTTCCCATCATGATTGAGAGTGGAGGCGTTTTGCGCGTATCGTTCATATCTCCATAGAGAATGATCCGAGCTTGTGGGTTTTTTTCTAAAATCGCGTCACAATGCGCTCGGGCGAGCCGGGCTTCATTGAGTCGCACTTCGGCTTCGTCAAAACTTGTGGAAGCGCGTTTTGACTTGAGATGGAGTCCGACGAAATGTGTGGGTCCCCCAGGGAGGGAGATCGTGACATCGAGGATCCCACGGCGAACTAAGAATTCGTCATCTCCAATCTGAAATGGAAGGTGGGCTTGAGAGTTGGTCTCTTTAATTGGTAGGGCTGAGAGAATTGCAAGATGGCGAACCTCATCCATGCCGCCGGACCGATGAGAGTAGGGGAGGTCCAGACCAGCATCTTTGAGCAAGCCTTGGAGCTCTTCGAGATCTTGCTGAGTGCCAATTTCACAGATCCCGAGGATATCGGGCTTCTCTTTGACAATGATGTCAACAAGGGCGGTCACCTCTTCAGGGCGTTTGGGACGAGGTTCCTTTTTGCCGCCCTTCACGTAAACGTCCATCGTGAGATAGTTTTTGACGTTGTAGGCCATGAATCTGACCGGGCCCTCATGATGGGGGTCTTGTGATGTCGAGGAGGCTGCATTCTCGCTCTTTTTTGAATCAGCGTGATCACTCGACTTTTCAGCGGAGGGCTCACCCTCGCAGGAGCTACAAAGCAAAAACGCCCCGAGAAAAACCTGCGGAGCGCCTTTTAGAATTTTTTGTCCTAGAGCCCTCATGCGTCTTCACGAGCTTGTTTGCCTTTCGCTTCAGCAACATCGATTTCTTCGCCGCCTTTACGAATCTCATCCTCGAATTCTTCGCGAGCTTTTCGAAATTCACCCACACTCTTACCGATTCCGCGGGCAAGTTGTGGAAGTTTTTTGGCTCCAAATAAGAGAAGGAGGATCAGAAAAATGAGAACCATTTCCTGAGTGCCGAGAGTGCCGAGGAAGGCAAGTGCCGTATTCATAGAGAAGTTTTAGAAGGGTTTAGACTGCTAAGCAAGCGATGAAACGTTCGATTTTGTTCTCTCTTTTCACGTTTTTTTGGGGTGGGTGCTCATTCTGGTAAGCTTTTTTAGGAAGAGTGGTGTTTTTCAGTGCGGCCAATTCAAGAGAATGCTTCTCTGGTTGCGGTGAAGTTACCGGTTCATGAAGTCGAACAAGAGATTCGATCCGCGCTGCGCGATGAGCAGAGTCGTGTTCTGCTCAAGGCTCCAACAGGCTCGGGAAAATCGACGGCTGTTCCGGAGATGGTGAGGGCTGAAGTGGATGGGCAGGTGATCGTTGTCCAGCCTCGCCGAATGGCAGCACGCTTATTGGCGCATTTCGTAGCGGGCCAGCTTGGAACATCACTTGGGAAGGGGGTTGGGTATGCGATTCGGTTTGAAAAAAGGGCCAGTTCGGAAACAGAAATCCTCTTTGTGACCGATGGCGTTTTACAGCGGATGCTAATCGAGGACCCTGATCTCTCAGGAGTTGGTGCGGTTATCTTTGATGAATTTCACGAACGCCGCTTAGCATCTGATCTTTCCCTAGCTCGTATCTTAGATTTACAACAAGGTGCTAGACCGGAGTTACGGGTCGTTGTGATGTCAGCAACTCTCGAGGTGGGAGATCTTGCGCGCTATCTTAGGCCGTGCCACTTCATCGAAACTGGCGGAAGGTTGTATCCCGTCGAGTCGATTTATCGAGCAGAGAAAGCGGTTACTCGCCGAGGACCCATGCAAAAACAAGAACTTTGGCATCGAGTGGCTTCTGCCATTCAGGGCGAGTTCAGCGAGCTTATGGCAGGGGAGAGGATTTTAGTCTTCCTTCCAGGTCTGTACGAAATTCGCAAAACTCAAACTCTTCTCGAGAGTCTGGCTTGGATGAAAGGATGGGACATCAAGCCCTTGTATTCAGCACTCAGTCCGGAGGCTCAGAAGCAGGCCATTGTGGTCGATGATTCTAAGCGGATTATCTTATCAACAAACGTCGCTGAGACTTCGCTAACGATCGAGGGGGTCAAAGTCGTGGTCGATTCTGGTTTGGCCCGTCAGTTGAAGTATGATGTCAATCGAGGGTTCAATTCATTAGGTCTTGAAAAGATCTCACGGGCCGCCGCTGAGCAACGTGCTGGAAGAGCTGGAAGGATGGGTCCGGGGCGATGTATTAGGCTATGGAGCGAAGCTGATCATCGGGGGAGAAGGAGCTTTGAGGTTCCGGAAATCCTCAGAGTGGATTTTACAGAAGCATTTTTGTTTCTAAAACAGCTCGGCGTCGATCAAGTCAGTGAGTTTCGTTGGCTAGATCCTCCAGAACAACAACAACTCAAGGACGCCCAAAATATGCTGGAATCATTGGGGGCGATTGACGGGGAGGGTTTGCTGACTTCCGCAGGGCGCGAAATGGCTCGGCTGCCAATGCACCCGCGTTTGTCTGCGCTGATTCTAGCGGGTGAGAATTGTCTTGGTGAGGTTCTCTTTGTGGCGGCGGCAGTTCAGTGTGATGGAGTTTTTAAAAAGGGAGGGAAGGGGCCTAAGTGGTTTGAGTTTCTGGAGGAGGAATTGGGGTGGCGAAACGATTTTGCTGCTGAGTGGCTTGCCATATTGGATAGCCTAAGGGTCAATTTTTCACGCCGTGATTGTGACCGAATGGGAATTCTTGCATCAGGGGCAAGAGAGACCTGGAAGGTTTTTTGTCAGCTAAAACAGATGATGGAAAAGAGGGGGCAGCGAGTTCATGAACCCGATTTTTGCCAAAGGGGGGAAGATTGTGCCAAGGCGATGATGTTGGCTTTCGCAGACCGCTTAGCGGTTCGAAGGGATCAGGGCAGTAAAGTCTGTCATGTGGTCGGAGAGAGGAGCGGGAAGCTGGATTCATCTTCATGCGTTCGTGATGAGACTTTCTTTTTGGCGACTGATCTCACTGAGATTGAAGGGCGAGAGCGTGTGGTTAAACTCACGAGATGTGTGGCCTTGGATCATGCTTGGATTGATAAAAACGAGATTCTTCATCAAAAAGGAGTCATTTTTGATGAAATCACACGTCGCGTTGTGTCAGTCGAAAAGAAAGTTTTTCGGGGGTTGATTCTTGAAAGTAAAAAAGGAGGTGAGGTGGATCCAGATTTAGCAGGTGCCTTGTTGGCGCAGCGAGCCATTGCTGGCGAACTTGATCTGAAACTGTGGGATGCAAAGGTTGAGCGGTGGATTGCCCGTTTGCTTTTCTTGAGAGGAGCGATGCCAGAATTAGAGCTGCCAGATTTTAATGATGATGATCGCGAAATGGCCATTGGGCAGATTTGCTCTGGAGCGACCACCTATAAAGAGGTCAAGAATCGGGACCCATGGGTTGTGTTAAGAGACTGGTTATCCAAGCTCCAGATTGCCGCTCTGGATCAATATGCCCCCGAAAAGATTCAACTAGTAAACGGAATCAATACGAAGGTGATGTATGCTCTTGAGCAAGATCCGTGGATCGAAGAAAAAGTGCAGCGACTTTATGGGGTGAGCGAGACGCCCAAAATCGCGCAGGACTTTCCGCTCGTCGTCAAGATTCTTGCTCCGAATCAACGGGCATGGCAGATCACTCGCGATCTTGCGGGGTTTTGGGAGAATGGATTCTTGCAGATGAAGAAGGACCTTGCAGGGCGATATCCCAAACATGATTGGAGGTAGCGCCTTAGAGCGAAGTGCCAATGAGAACCCTTTTCCATTGCTCCTGAAATTCATGATCAACCCGAGCAAGAGCTTCTGCTTTTTCTTCGGCAGTTTTTATCAAGCCTGTCGTATAGGCGAAGCAAATTGAGCTAATGACTTCTTCTCTTTGGTCCCGGTTTTGAAATGCCTCATGTGCCGAGATCAGGCTTGCTGCATCGAGCTGACTCCAAGCAAAATTCTTTCCGTTTGAGGTTTTGATCCCCTCATTGGTGATCTCAGCAGGAACAATAATTGCTCCTTCGGAGGTCTTTGTTGTCCATCCTTTTTGGTTCATGAGATTAGAGAGAAAAACCTTTGTTTGATCATGGAGGTATTTCCAAGCCCATAGTGCTTCTCGTGGTGCTTCATCAGGAGCATTATCAAGCATGGCAAAAATCTCGTCGAAGCGGCGAGATTTGCCGGATCTCACGAGTTGCTCTCTCATTTTTTCCCAAGAAAGGATAAAGGACCCTTGAGGGCGTTGGTGAAATCCTTTTTGGAGCCGTGAAAGGTAAGTTTGTCGAGATCGGATGTTATACTTGAGGCGCCCGCGAGTTTGGAGAACTTTGAGCGAGCGTTCTAGGTGATCGATTTGATCTTCTGTCATCGCCTTGCTCGTCGGAGTTGGGAGTCCCAGAAGTTCAGCAAAAAGCTCCCCGTCAGCAAGGTAGCTTTGAGATCTCTTTTGGTAGTTGTAAAACCATTCGTAGGTTTTGGGAAGTTGAAGCGAAAGGACTTTTTGAAAGCCTTTAAGGGCTGTTTGCCAATCATTCTGTTCCCACGATTTGAGGCTTAGAGCCAATGTCCCCAGGGCCTCATAAATTGTCGTGATCGTCTCGGGAAACTCAGGCTGATCGCTTAGTAATGG
Organism: Akkermansiaceae bacterium; assembly: GCA_023261045.1. Classification (GTDB taxonomy): domain Bacteria; phylum Verrucomicrobiota; class Verrucomicrobiia; order Verrucomicrobiales; family Akkermansiaceae; genus SW10. The sequence goes on along the minus strand of JALRJZ010000025.1, from coordinate 13,059 downwards.
ATTGCTTAATTGATGGGTGAGAACTTGGAGTTGTTTGTTTTCAGGGTGATCCTTCAGATGGTCTTTGAGGATCAAGGAAGCGGAGAGTGCGTGGGCTCGTGCTTCTCCAGGACGACCATCAAAGTAGGCAGTGACGCAAGCTTCCAGATACGCCCAGGCTCGAGATGTTGGTTCAAGCAGAGGGTTTTTGGCAAGGGTCAGGAGATCTTGCTCAGCGGCGAGATCTTCTTGGTTGGCGACAGATTGCCGAATTTTCTGCCAGTCATCAGAGAAAGGATCTAAATCACCTAAGTCTTCACCGGATGGCGAGAAAAGTTCAACGGGCTCCTCCGGAAGTGTTCTCAGAGGTTGATTTTGCAGCGGTAGCTGCGTGGTTGGATGCTTGGGTGTTACCCAGGGCTTGAAGTGATGGATGATCAGGGAACTGATTAGGAAAAGAGCAAATCCGATCCATGCTCGGGTGCGTTTGAATTGCCTGATTTTGAAACGACTTTTCTTCTCAGAGAAACTTGGCCGGCCTTTGCCGGGCTTTACTTTGGCGTGGTTCAATGCCGCAATGATGGCATTGTAGCTCTCCCAGCGATGTTCGGGCTTAAAGGCCATCATGCGGTCGATGGTCTCAGCGGTAAGCTCTCCGATCCATGGAGCGATGGTCTTAACTCGAGGGATTGTTTGTTTGACTCGGTAGAGGACTTTGGTTGCTTGAGAGGTCGATTCGAATGGTGGTTTGCCCGAGAGAGCGTGGTAGAGGCTCGCTCCAAGAGCATAAATGTCGCTCTTAAAATCCTCCTCATCTTGACTGAGTGATTCTGGAGAGACGTAGTAAGGGGTGGCCCAAAGATCCTTAGAGCGAGTCGTTTCTGTATCGGGAACCAAGGCGATTCCGAAGTCGATGAGTTTGGCATTCCCATCTAGATCGAAAAGAATGTTGCCTGGTTTGACGTCCCGGTGAATCACTCCCGCTTTTTTTGCAGCTTTTAATCCTTCAGTAACTTGGAGAGCAATGGTCAGAACTTCCTCTTCTGGGAGAGGGCTACGCTGAGCGATGATTTCTTCGAGGCTTTGGCCCTCTAGAAGCTCCATAACAAGGTAAAAGCGCCCGTGCGCTCTACCCGCTGAGTAGATCTGGATGATATTGGGGTGATTGATTTGAGCGGTGAGGCGAGCCTCTTTTTCAAAATCTTGAATGCGTTTTTCATCATGGCAAAAATCTTCGTTAAGGACCTTGATGGCGACCTGGCGATCCAGAAGGGTGTCCCATCCGGCAAAGATGACACTCATGCCGCCTTTGGCATGTTCCTTTTCGAGGCGATAGGAGCCAAAGAGGCATTTGACCCGTGTCTCGGTTCCGCAGCAGGGGCACACTGCTCCCTCGAAAGGGGCAAAATCGGTGACATCTAAGCTTTCTCCGCAACCAGTGCAGGACTCGAGCAGAGGAGAGTTCTTCGAGGTCTCGTTGGTCACCCTAGGAAACGCAAGTTCGGAGCTTTAACGGCCTTCTAGGAGCCCTCCGAGCATTCCTGCGCCTTCTGGTCCCGAAGGAGTATTCCAAGGGATGTTTGATTCGTCTGATCCTTTTGGTGGCACAGGTTGGCGACCTGAGGCAGTTGAGGTTCCACCACAGGAGGCGAACGTCAGAGAAGCGGCAAGAATCAACAAGGAGCGCATTCGAAGAAGATAAGCAATCAGACCGAGGGATCAAGGGTATTTCAATCGGACTTGGTCGGATCAATGGAGACGTGATCGATCAGACGAATCGAATCATAAAAACAAGCAACCGCTAAGATGGTAGGGGCGGTGACCTTAGCAATTGGTTGAAGAGTGGCCTGATCAACGAGTTCTAGATATTGAATCTTAAATTCTTGAAGGGCGTTTTTGTTAAGGTGTTCTCGGGCTGCGTTGAGATAGATCTCGCGGTTTTGTTCACCTGTTTTTTGGAGGTGGCTTGCCGCCAAAAGTGCTCGACGAATTCTTGGGGCATCTCGCCTTTGTTCTTGGGTTAAGCGTTGGTTTCTCGATGACATCGCTAAGCCGTCAGATTCTCGAATTGTCGGGTGACCGATAATTTCGACAGCAAGATCTAAATCTCGCACCATTCTTCTGATGAGTGCGATCTGCTGAAAGTCCTTATCACCAAAAATAGCGCTCTCAGGTTGAAAGATATGAAACAGCTTTAAGACGATTGTTAGGACGCCATCAAAGTGGCCCGGGCGCGTCGCCCCGCATAGAGACTTCGTCAGAAGGGACTCAGTGACGATCGTGGAATGATCTGGTTGGTAGAGACTTGAACTCTCGGGAAGAAACACAAGATCAACCCCTTCTTCACAGCAACGCTCAAGATCCTGATCTAGAGGGCGTGGATAGTTTTGCAGATCCTCAGAGCGATCGAATTGAATGGGATTAACAAAGATCGAGATGGCAACTGTCCCCTCGGGACCGACCTGCTGGCGTGCCGCTCGTAGTAGTTGGAGATGGCCATCGTGGAGCGCACCCATTGTTGGGACAAGGGCTAGCGGCCGTGGGAGGTTCTTGAGAGCCGCTCGTATTTCTCCCACGGATGTGAATGTTGTCGGTTTAGACATAAAAATGAGAAATTTGCTAGAAGTGAGCCTACAGGATTCATGGGGATTAGGAGCAATGACAACAAGTTCATTTTGAGTGCTCCGGAGGGCAGGGGGGCTGATTTGTGATCGCGAGGTTGACGGATGAGCGGAATTGCTCATAATTTCCGAATCAACGACCTATTCTGATTCATGAAACGTCATACTCCAATCTTGCTTAGTCTTTTTGTCCTGCTCTCGGGCTCGCTTTTTGCTCAAAACCTTAAAATTGCGACGGTGAGCATGGAGCGCCTCTTCAATGACTATGATTTGACTGCTGAAATCCAAAGAGAAATCAATATCGAGCGGGCTCGCATTCAGAAAGAGAATAATCAGAAGCTTGCCGATATTCGTTCGATCGACAAGCAGTTGCAGGAGATTCGGGAGCAGCTCGACAATGAAGAACTGGACCTTGGAGAAAAGAAAAAGGCGGAGTTGATGAAGGAAATGAGTGAGCTGTCCCAAGACGGTATTCACAAGGAGCGTGAGCGCACAGAGTATCTTGAGCGTCTCAATAATTCTCTCAATGAAAAGATGAAGCGCCAGATGCGTGGGATTCTCGAGACAATTAAAAGGGCTGTTGAGGAGCGCGCCAAGTCCGGCAATTACGATTATATCTTCGACGCATCTGGGAATAGCAAACAGGGCATTCCCTTTGTCATTCATGCTCGTGAAACAACTGATCTCACCGATTCCCTTCTCGATGAGCTCAACAAAGTTTCTGAGTAATCGCTCATCATCGAATCCTCAGGTGACGCTAAGTTGGCAACAACTTCATAGTCTGATCGACCTGCCATGTGCGCAAGATCGAGACGTTGAGTTTACTGGTGTGTCTTCTCTCGAAGCTGCCACCGAGTCGCAAATTAGTTTTTTGGGTAATTCCCGCTATCAGAGTCAGCTGAAGTCGACGAATGCCGGTCTTGTCCTCGTGCCTGTGGGGCACTGCGAGGCAAATGCGAATAGTCTGCTCCTTGAGGTTGAAAATCCATCTGCAGCCTTTGCTCAGATCGTTGATTTTTTTCAACCAGCTCTTAATTCCTTCACACCTGGGATCTCGCCGGCGGCTCATCTTGCTGAAGATGTTTCCGTCGACCCTCAAGAAGTCAGTATTGGGCCTGGGGCAGTCATCGAAGCGGGAGCCTCGATTGGAAGAGGGTCCGTGATTGGCGCTGGTTGTGTGATTGGTCGGATGGTTCACATCGGCGAAGATTGTTATTTGCACGCCAATGTGACAATCCGTGAGCGATGCGTGCTAGGAAATCGGGTGATCCTTCAGCCGGGAGTCGTCATTGGTTCCGATGGATACGGATACGAGCTGATCGACGGCCATCACCAGAAAGTGCCACAAGTGGGCACGGTGGAAATCGCAGACGATGTTGAGATTGGAGCGAATACAACAGTCGATCGGGCGAGATTTGGGTGCACATCAATCGGGCAGGGAACCAAAATCGATAATCTTGTGCAGATTGCCCACAATGTGTCGATTGGTAAGCACTGCTTAATTGTATCTCAGGCTGGAATTGCGGGGAGCACAAAAATTGGTGACTATGTGACCATTGCGGCTCAAGCCGGAGTGGCAGGGCACCTTGAGATTTCAGATCACGTTGTGATTGGTGCGCGTGGTGGAGTCTTTAAAAATCTGACCAAGGCGGGTGCTTATATTGGGCTCCCGGCAAGGCCAATTGCTGAAGAGCAGCGCAAAATGGCTTTGGTGAGCCGTTTGCCCAAAATCGTCAGCGAAATGAGGGAAATGAAAAAGAAGCTGGAGGAGACTTCCTCTTAATGGCAATGATCCTTCCGGATAGTGCCTATCTTTTCTTCCTAAAAATCTCCCAACCTAACATCAAACCAAGCGCATGATAAAACCCTTTCTTGTCTCCTTCTTTACGATGGGACTTCACTTAAGCCCTGTTTTTGCAGAACTTAAAGTGGCGATGGTCGACATGACCCACCTTCTTAACAATTACCACAAGAGTAAGGCAGCTGAACAAGAAGAGAAAGTAAACCGGGAAGCGATTGGAAAAGGGCGAGACAAAAGAGAAGCGGAAATCAAAGCTCTCCTCGAAGAACTCAAGAAACACCAGACAGATCTCCGTGATCCCCAGCTTTCTGACACGAAGAAACGTGAGATTCTAGAGACTGCTCAGCTAAAAAATGGGAATCTTAAAAACCTGCAAGTGGAGCTCCAGGAATTCCTTGATCGAAGCAGTCGTGCTCTCAATGAGAAAATGGTGGGGTTGATGAATGATATCCGGTCCGATGTCGTCAATGTCGTCAATCAATATGCGGAAGGAGCCGAAGTTGATTATGTCTTTGATGAATCAGGTCTCACTTCCACTCAGGTGCCTTTTATCGTTTATGTCCGTAACCGAGTTGACATCACGGCTGATGTTCTCAAACTACTCAATAAGGATGCTCCCAAAGATCCGAAAGGTGAGGAAAACGGAGATAATTAATATTTGAAACACTCACAACCTACACATGATGAATATTTCTAGATTCTTGATCACGATGACTCTTGGTCTTTTTTCTCTTTCTCTCTCGGCTCTTGCTCAGGAAGGAAGTGACAAGATCGGATCGATCGACATGAACAAATTAGTCAAAGACTTTTATAAAACTGCTGAAACGTCGAAAATCTTCCGGAAATATGAGGAGGATATTAAGAAGCAGAATGACGTTCGGCTCGAAGGAATTAAAGCTCTGGTTGAGGAGGCAAAAAAGCTCCAGAAGCAGGGTGAGGAGCCTGCACTCGATCGTGAGAAAAAGAATGAGATCTTTCAACAGTTGAGTCGCAAACAGCAAGAAGTTCAGGGCCTCGATCGTGAGAGGGTTGCCTGGCTTCAGCGCAAGCAGGCTGCTCTGAATGAGAAAGCTAAGATCGACTACGGGAAAGTCCGTCTGGAGATTGTCGAGAAGGTGCGCGAGTATGGTGATGCTGAGGGTTACGATTTTATCTTTGATCGTTCGGGACTGAGCGGAGCAGGCGTGGCAATTCTTTCCTATTCAAAGGATGCGACGGATTTGACGCCCGCTCTTTTGGCAGCGATCAATCAGGGCGCCCCTCAAACGGACTCAACGGAGGAAGAGCCGAAGGAGTCCGAGTAGCAAGAAAGACTCCCCGTGCTCTTTTGAGTTGAGTTAAATCACTCAGCCTCCCAGCGAGACCCTTGCAAAAGAGGTCTCGGGCCAATTTGACACATTGGCTCGTGCACACTAAAAAAACCGCCTATCGTGATAGGCGGCTGATTCAATTGAAGGGGGCTTTTGCGCAGTCAGATTAGCGGTCGAAGATTTCGCCGTCTCCGAAGAAGCGTTTGAGTTCTGCTTCGGCCGCCTCTGGACTGTCGGAGGCATGACAGACATTTCTCATTTTGGAATCGGTATTCTTCTCCCCGAAGTCACCGCGGATTGTTCCGGTAGCTGCCTCGTTTGAATCAGTCGGTCCAAGCAAGTCACGCACGCGCGAGATGACGTCCTCTCCGGAGAGGGCAAGAGCGATAATTGGGCACTCCTGCATAAATCCGCGAACCGAAGGGAAGAAAGGCATTTCAGCGATATGAGAGTAATGCTCTGCAAGGACCTCATCAGAAAGGGACATCATTTTGATTCCGCGAATTTTGAAGCCTTCTTTTTCGTAGCGAAGAAGCGCTTGGCCAACGAGGTTCTTTTGAACGGCATCTGGTTTAAAGAGAATAAGAGTGGTTTGTATCGCCATGTCGGAGAGGGACCTAAACGCTCCCTAGCTCAGTGTCAATCTTGCTGAGTGACATCATGATCGTGTGGGGGCTAACGAGGGTGAGAGTGTCAGGACTCCAAAGGCTGAAGGCAGAGGCCGGTTTCCTAGCGTTGGATTGTTCCGTTGCCCTTCGCTAATGAGTTATTTTGAACAATATTCAAATGAACACACTTTTTTCTTTTCAAAAGGTGTTCATGCGATTACTCTTCGTAAAAGATAACAACACCAAACATTGCTATGAGTACCAACACCGTTAAAACTGCCCCCATGTCCGAAAAGAAGACCACTCCCCCTGCTTCCGCAGCTGCTGCTGGGGATGATAAGTTGGCTGCCGCTCGCAAGAAGAATCTCGATTTGGCGATTACGCAGATTCAAAAAGATTTCGGAGAAGCGGCAATTATGCGCTTGGGAGATGATAACCGAATGGATGTTGAAGCAATCCCCACCGGAAACTTGTTGATTGATCGAGCTTTGGGTGTCGGAGGGTTTCCACGTGGTCGGATTGTAGAAATCTTCGGGCCTGAATCTTCGGGTAAAACGACACTCACGCTCACTGCGATTGCACAGGCACAAAAGGGTGGGGGATTAGCCGCGTTTATTGATGTTGAGCACGCGCTTGATCCTCAATATGCCCGTCGTCTGGGCGTTGACTTGGATAACCTTCTCGTTTCTCAGCCGACCTCTGGTGAGGAGGCGCTTCAAATTTGTGAGACCTTGGTTCGTTCAAACGCCATTGATGTCATCGTTCTTGATTCGGTGGCTGCTTTAGTCACGAAGCAGGAGCTCGCTGGCGAAATTGGGGATTCAACCGTAGGCACGCAAGCTCGTCTAATGAGTGCTGCGATGCGAAAATTAACCGGGCTGATTTCGAGAGCTCGAACCACTTGTATTTTTACAAACCAAATCAGAGAGAAGATTGGGGTGATGTTCGGCAGTCCGGAAACGACACCAGGTGGCCGTGCTCTGAAGTTCTTTTCGTCTGTTCGAGTCGATATTCGAAGAATTGGTCAAATTAAAGCAACCGACGGTTCGGTGATCGGTAGCCGGACCAAAATCAAAGTGGTCAAAAATAAAGTGGCCCCACCGTTTACCGATGCCGAATTCGACATCATGTATAATGAAGGAATTTCTTCGGTTGGATCGCTCATCGATGTGGCTCAAGAATTTGATATTATTCAGAAGCGCGGAAGTTGGTTTAGTTATGATGGCAATCAACTTGCACAAGGTCGAGACGCCACCAAAACGGCGCTCAAAGAGGACGAGGCTCTTTATTTGGAAATTGAGGAGAAGGTTAAAGCAAAGCTTGAAGAGCAATAGTCGGGTTCGCTCATACACCCACGCTATCTCTAGGCTCCTCCCATTTTTAACGATGGGGGGAGTTTTTATTTCCCGCAAAATCTAAGGTCATTTGGTCACGATTTTACTGAGCCCCATGGCTGATTGGGAATCTTAAGAAAGCGGAGCTAGCGGAATTCTTATTCCTGCAATGGTTCCTCCCTCGTCTCTCCTGCAAATAAACGCCTCTCCATGATGGAGCTTGGCGATTTCCCAAACCAGCGAAAGACCCAATCCATTTCCTTTACCCTGATGCTCTGGGCGAAACGAGTAAAACCTCTCAAAAGCACGCTCTGCTGCGAATTTGCTAATTCCTACCCCATCATCGATGACCTGAACCAAAGCAACCGATCTCTGGGCGTTAACTTCGAGAGTGATCGTCCCCTCTTTTGATGAAAATTGAATCGCGTTTTCAACGAGATGCTTGATCGCAGAGCCAATGAGCGTTTCGCTTCCTGCGATCTTTACCTCGGCCGAAATGCTTTCCTTTATCTGCACATGATGCGACTGAGCGAGAGGCTTCATTTCCTGAAGGCTTGTTCTTGCTCGGCTGCCCAAATCAAAAACATGCGCTTGTTCGAGGTGCGTTTTGGATTCGAGAGCGGATAACTCAAGGAGCTTGTGAATGAGGTCATCACAACGGCTAGTTTGGGTTGTGATGTTTCTCAAAAAACGCACCTTTTCATCAGTGGGTAAATCTTCATTGAGAAGTTCTGAAGCGCCCCGGATCGCAGCGAGTGGCGACTTTAGTTCATGAGTGAGTGTTTGAATGTAGTGATCAATACGCTTTCGCCCCTCCAGTGCCTCGCGCATTTCAAAGAGGGACTTTGCGAGAGTATTGACTTCTCGCCCAGATCCCAGTTTGGGCAAGGGAGGCCGGTCACCTCGAGTAATCGAGCGGGCATATTGGGTGAGCTTTCCAATGGGCCGAAAGAGCCAGACAAAGACCGAGATGATGAGAACAAAAATACCTGTCCCGATCAGGAGAGTGGCTTTGATAATTGCTCTTCGTCTATCTGCTGAAAACTGGAGGACATCACTTTGTCGTTTATAAACACTAACCCCTCCAATAACTTCATCTCCCCGACGGATGGGTGCTCCGACATACATGACCGAAGAGTTTGCGTCCGCTTCATCGATTCGACTAGAGCGTGCACCATACTTACCCCTGAGTGTTTGACTCACGTCATTCCAGTGCAAAAAAGATTGGCCCACGTGATTGGGCTGGCCGCTATCAAACAAAATCAATCCCTGGGCATCGAAAACGTAGGCATGCACTCCGACCTCCTTCTTAAGAATCGTAAAGATGCGAGCTTCGAAGTTTCGATTTTCGATTCCTTCAAAAACGTTTTCGATCTGCCCATTTTGTTCTGCAAAATTTGCAAGAAGATGGGCCATATCGACCATGGCTTCTTCGGTCGCTTGTAGGGTCTGCGCCTCAACTCCTTCGAGAAGATAGTCACCGAGGCGGTAGAAGCCGAGACCAAGGATCAGGCAGACAAAAAAGAGGGTAACTCGAGTCAGGCGCATCTAAAAAACAAGGGTGTATCCCAAGCCTCGGCGAGTTTGGATGGTGTCTGCTGCCTCTTGGGAATGTTTTCGTATTTTTGAGCGCAGTGATTTGATGTGAGCATCAATGGTGCGATCCATCGCAGATCCAGGATCATGCCAAGCTTGCTCTAGGAGTTGCTCTCTCGTAAAGACACGACCGGGTTGGCTCAATAGAATGGCTAATAAGCGATATTCGTGAGCAGTAAGGCTGAGGGGTTGGCCACAACATTGAATCATCATTTTTGCTTCATCATGTTGGAGTAAAGTCGTGTCAGACTCGTTTTGGGAGCGCCCTCGCCGCAGAATTGCCCTGATACGGGCAACAACTGCCCGAGGGGAAAAGGGCTTGGTCACATAATCATCTGCCCCCAGTTCTAGCCCTAGAACTTGATCGACCTCTGAACTTCGCGCAGTCAAAAAGAGAACAGGGATTTGTGAGAAGCGACGGATTTCTCGGCAAAGGTCCAGCCCAGTCATATCAGGTAGCCCGATGTCGAGAATCACCAAATCGGGTTCACTTGCTTGCAGGTAATTGAGCCCCTCAGATCCGGTGGTGAAATGTGCCACGGTGAACCTCTCGCTCTCAAGAGCGTAGATTAAGGTGTCAGCGATTGCTGTTTCATCTTCGACGATCAGAATAGATGGCATGTTATGAAAGTGAATCAGGGTTTAAAGGTGAGGCAAGAAGGAGGTGACTACCCGAGATCATAGGCGTCAATATCCGCGGTGACGATGACATCCTCAGGAGTTGGTGTTGCGCGTAAGACCTCGTTGAGGTGCTGGGAAAGGACTCGTGCATTCGGGCCTCTCATTAAGAGTTGGAAACGAAACTGAGAGTGAGATTTTGTGAGGGGGGAGGGAATCGGATCTCCTAAAATGATTTGCTTAGGAAGATTTTGAGCAAGTTTGCGGTGAAGAGTTTGAAGGGTGAATTCGGCACGACGCTCGTGGCTCGATCTCGCCAAAAGAAGTGCGAGATGAGTGAAAGGGGGGTAGTGAAATTGCTTTCTCAGTTCGCATTCTTGGTCAACAAATCCTTGGAAGTCGTGATGTCTTGCAAATTGAATCGAGGGGGAATGAGGAGTTGAGGTTTGAATGATCACTTCGCCGGCCATTTGCCCTCGACCTGCTCGACCTGCGACTTGAGTGAGTAGTTGGAAAGTGCGCTCTCCTGCTCGAAAATCAGGTGCGTAGAGGGATAGATCAGCATTCAAAACTCCAACGAGAGTGACATTTGGGAAATCAAGCCCTTTGGCAATCATTTGAGTGCCCAGAAGGATATCGATTTTTTTCGCTCGAAAGTCTCGCAAGGTGTTTCGTAGCGCGTTTTTCCGACGTGTTGTGTCTGTATCAAGCCGAGCAACTCTGGCGGTTGGGAACACTTTTTTTAAAATCGTTTCCGCCTTTTCGGTGCCATAACCCTGAAAGCGAATGGCGGGGTCCTTACAGTTTGGGCATTGTCTTGGAACGATTGCTTGGTGACCACAGATATGACAGACGAGACGCTCATCGGCTCGATGGTAGGTCAAAGGAATTGCGCAATGGTTGCACTCGATCACATGCCCACAGGGTGGGCATTGGAGGGAGCGTGCAAAACCTCTTCGATTTAGAAAAACGATGACCTGTTCTTTATCTTCCAACCGTTTGTCAATCGAAGTGCGTAGAATGTCGGAAATGATTGCCTCGCGACCCTTTTGCTTTCTTGCCTCGAGCCTCATATCGACAACTCTTGTGAGGGGCAAGGATGCTCCGTCTGCTCTTTGAGTGAGTTGGACAAGATCATACTTGCCGAGTTGAGTATTCTGATAGGTCTCAAGAGACGGAGTCGCTGAGCCAAGAAGAATCGAGCATTCTTCAAGCTGTCCTCGGACAACTGCGAGATCTCTCGCGTGGTATTTTGGAGGGTTTTCTTGTTTGTAAGCAGGTTCATGCTCCTCATCGACAATCATTAAGCCAAGGTTGACAACGGGGGCGAAAATGGCTGAGCGCGCTCCAATGACAATGCGTGCTTTGCCAGACCGAATGCGATGCCATTCATCGAATCTCTCGCCTTGTGAGAGATGAGAATGAAGCACGGCAACTTCTTCTGATATATCAGAGAAGCGAGCCTTGAAACGCTGGACGGTTTGGGGTGCTAGAGAAATTTCGGGAACCAAAATGATGACATTTTTACCCAAGTTGAGTGCAGCGCGGGTTGCCTGTAAGTAAACTTCTGTTTTGCCGGATCCTGTAATTCCATGAAGTAAGATGGGTTTCTTAGGTCCGGATGAGGATAAACTTTTTGAAACTATTTCTAACACTTCAGCCTGCTCTTCATTGAGGGGTAAATCAGTTGAGGCGATGAAGGTTTCGTTGGCATCGGGATCTCTTCGAACCTTGAGCTCAGTGAATTGGATCCAGCCCTTTTGAGCGAGAGCTTTAAGAGCACTAGAAGATGACGCTCCACCGAGCTCAGTAATTGGAATTGGAGAAGCAGCAACTTGGAGTAAGGAAAGGATTTGATGCTGCCGTTTTGCGCGTTTGGCAAGGTGTTGCAGTTCTTCGTCAGCGGGTAGTTTGGAAATGAGAACGGCTTTTCGTGTTTTATCTTTGCTTTTTTCTCCCCGGATGGATCCAGGAATTACTGAACGGATCACTTGCTCAAGAGGCGTGCCGTAATAACCGGAAATCCATTCAGCTAGTTTCAGCAAAGAGGGCGTTACTAAAGGCTCGTTCATGACGAGCTCTGTTAGGTAACGTAGAGAAAAGTCGGCTTCTGAGCTTTCTTGAATACGCAGTACTGTTCCAGTAGAATGACGATTTCGAAGGGGAATGCGAACTCGGCAACCAGGGAGAACTTTGAGCTCATCCGGAATGGCGTAGTCAAAAACGAGCTCAGAAGGCCCATCGATAAGAACACTGGCAATTAGCGGCATGAGATCAAAGATCTGAATCTTAGTCTGAATCGGTTTGGGTGACGAGAAGGATCAAGGGAAGCACTTGTTCTACAGGGGGATCAAAACATGCGAAAATATTTTTCCTAGAGTGTCCCGTGGGACAGGCGAATACCTAGGATCACAGCAGACATACTCAGAGAGATGGAAAGAATGATTTTTAAGAGAGCGAAGGGGAGGAGTCCTTCAGACCATAAGGAGTGAGTTTCCTTGGCAAAGGTTGAGAAGGTCGTAAAACCTCCGAGAAACCCAGTGGCGATAAGTGGGAAAACCCAAGATGGGGCAGATCGAGAGGTGTAGAATCCGAAGAGACAGCCAATCAAGAAGCAACCGGTGACATTGCAAGTGAGGATTCCAAGAGGGAAGCGGGCCCAAGTTGTTTTTTGAATGAGAACTTGAATGGCTTCAGAGAGGGTCCAGCGAGCAAGAGATCCAAGCCCTCCTCCAATAAAAATTAATAAGGCATTCATTGTGAAACGATTTCCATCAAAGATCTTACTTTTTTGAGGTCTTTAATACCCGGAGAGATTTCAGCCCCAGAGGCAACATCGAGAGCGATTGGATGAGTTTCGAGAAGGGCTCGTTCGGCATTTTCGGGAGTGATGCCTCCGGCCAAGATTATTGGAGTCTCTGGGTGGGAGAGGGAGAAATTCTGTGCAAGAGACCAATCAAATGTTTTGCCTGTTCCGCCGTAATCCTTTCCCGCTGGCGTATCGATCAGGAGCGCAAAATTGGACTGCGGTAATGGAGTTTGGGGTAAATTGAGGGCGCTGAGTGCTCGAATGACCGGAATATTCAGACTCAGAAAATGCTCCACTTCATCGATTGATTCGTCTCCATGAAGTTGGATGACATCAATCAGGTCTTTCTGAAATAGTTCTTGGGCAAGATCGCGAGCATTATT
>JALRJZ010000259.1:283-3654 GCA_023261045.1 Akkermansiaceae bacterium | reverse complement strand
TGATCACGGGGTTGAAGAAAGGGCACCCATGCGTGTGGCTGGGGCAATCCTTTCCCTTGTTTTTACTATGGTGGTTTTTATGGTGATCTCGTGATGAAGATTGATCTTCGGAGTGATACCGTGACCCAGCCTACGGCAGCAATGCGGGAGGCTATGGCTCATGCTGTGGTTGGAGACGATGTGATAGATGGGGACCCCACCGTTCGGTTGCTCGAAGCTCATGTCGCCGAGCTCCTTGGAAAGGATGCAGGTTTATTTGTTACCAGTGGGACTCAGAGTAACCTCTGTGCTTTGCTTTCCCATTGTCAACGGGGTGATGAGTATCTTGTAGGTCAGAGTGCTCACGCCTATCTTTTTGAGGGAGGTGGTGGTGCGGTCTTAGGTTCTTTGCAGCCTCAACCCATCGAGCAAGAAGAAGATGGGTCACTTGACTTGGAAAAGGTGGCATCTCTAGTGAAGCCAGACGATTTCCATTACGCCAGAACTCGTCTTCTTTGTTTGGAGAATACAACTTGGGGAAAGGTTTTGCCGTTAAGTTATTTGGAAACATTGCGGCCTTTTGCTAATCAGAGGGGCTTGGCGCTGCATCTTGATGGTGCGCGTATTTTTAATGCATCCATTGCTTGTGGTGCTCCCGTTGAAGTGATTGCCAAGCCGTTTGATTCCGTGTCGGTCTGTCTTTCAAAGGGCTTGGGAGCACCGGCAGGCTCGGTATTGGTTGGTTCCGAAGACTTGATCAAAGAAGCTCGACGTTGGCGCAAAATGTTAGGAGGCGGTCTTCGTCAGTCTGGGGTTCTCGCGGCAGCAGGTTTGTTTGCCCTCAAGCATCATGTGTCTCGTCTGGCCTATGATCATACAAATGCGAGACGACTTGGTAATGGGTTAGGAGAGATCCCTGGAGTGATCATTCAGTCGGTTCATACCAATATGGTCTTTGTGAAAGTGCCAACGCAGCATCGGGAAACGCTTGTCGCGCAAATGAATGATTTGGGTATTCTGCTCGGAGGAGTCACCGGGGACACAATGCGTCTTGTGACCCACTTGAATTTTGAAAGCCACCAAGTAGACGAGGTGATTGAGGGCTTTCGACGAGTGTTTGTTTGATTTCTCGGCGTTTATTGAGTGAGCTGGCGTTTGGTGGCAGGTCAGTTTTGCCGCTTAGAATAACGGCCCCTTCAACGATGATGAGATTGTTTTTCCAACACGTTTACTTCTCCCTTTTATTCATTGGAGTCTCCTTAGGAGAGGGGCCTGATTTGCCTTTGATTGATTTCTCAGATAAAAAGGAGCGTCATGTGGTCGTTGCACAGGGAACAAAAGAGATCTACCAAGGGCATCCCACGACCTTGTTGATGCCGGATGGGAAAACGATCTTTTGCGTCTGGTGTGTGAATCATGGGGGTTCGGCGGGACCCATGGCAAAAAGTGAAGACGGTGGTAAAACCTGGACGCGCATTGATGAACTTCTTCCAAGGGGATACCGCACCCATCAAAATTGCCCGAGCATCTACCGCCTGGTTGCTCCGGACGGTAAGGAGCGGCTCTGGGTGTATTCGGCTGCGCTGGGCCGGCGGGGCGGGCCTGGAATGCCAAGTATCATGAGCGAGGATGGAGGGGAGAGCTGGAAGGAAATGCCTCCGCTTGGTTTTCCTTGTGTGATGACCTTTAGTAGTATCATTCGTCTCAAGGATGGGCGTTATTTAGGTCTCTTTCATCGAGGTCCTGGAGGGGCTGACCGAGCTCCCCTCGAAGTCTTACAGACAATCACAGATGATGGAGGAATGAGCTGGTCAGAGCCGAAAGTTGTTGCTGCTGTGGAGGGGAAAAATCCGTGTGAGCCTTTTGTTTTTCGCTCCCCAGATGGGGAGGAACTGTGCGTGCTTATGAGAGAAAACACCCATCGAGCGAGGAGTTTGATGATGTTTTCACGCGATGAGGGGCAGCATTGGAGTGAGCCGGTAGAGACCTCTTGGGGTCTGACTGGTGATCGGCATGTTGGTGTCAGGACGAGCGACAATCGCTACGTTTTTGCGTTTCGAGATCAGGCGATTGGAAGTCCGACAAAAGGGCATTTTGTGGCCTGGGTTGGAACCTATGAAGATATTAAAAAGGCGAGGGGTGGCCAGTGCCGGGTCAAACTCTTGCACAATCATGCCAAGAGGGTTGGTGATTGTGGTTATCCCGGAGTCGAATTGCTCAACGATGGAACCTTGGTGTTTACGACTTATCTCCAATACCGTGATGGTGCTCAAAAGCATTCCGTAGTTTCCACACGTCTGAAGTTAGAAGAGCTCGAGCGACGTGAGTTTCTAAGTTTTACCTCTCTTGAACAAGAAGGTCGAGTTCTCACAAAGCCTTACGAACTTGATCAAAAGGTGCAAAAAGGTGCTTTTGAATTTGAGGCAATTCTTGCTTTAGAAAGGATCGATGGCAGCGCTGCTTCGGTGCGACTTGGGGATAGGTTAAACTTCGGTTTTGACGGTCGGAGTGGGGGGCTTTTTATTGAAGGGCAACAAGTCACGCAAGCCGATCGAAGAGGTCTGGTGCCCATTGATCTCAGGGCGGGAGATCCTTTCGAGCTGAAAGTGAGGCGAGGGGAAGAAGGGATCCTTCGCTTGCAAATTAATGGCAAGACTCTTCTGACGACAAAATCCCTCCAAGGGCTTGATTTCCCCATCGTCTTGAGGCCCCACCGGAATGTGATGCGGCTGTATTCATACCGCCTCGTAGGGGACCTTTCTGCAAAGGAGCCCGAGGGGCTTGAAGTCATTGATTCTCCTCTTCTCTTAGGTCAAGAGAATACACTGCTGAAAGTGAGGTTGCACCAGGATCGCTTAAGTGGGGTCAAACGGGTGAGAGTCGATTCACCCGATCTTAAGAATATCAGGTTAAAAGGAGACGAAGTGGTGGGCACGCTTCCACATAATTTTGATCTCACCAAAAAAGTTCGCGTAAGCTTTGAAGGCTTTGAGTTTGAAGAAGGGCAGTTTCTTCGCATGCCCATTCGCGCAACCTACCGCGCGGCCTACTCCATCCACCAACAAGGGGAGTTTGATTGTCATACGACACGAATCCCAGGGATGATTTGTACCAAAAACGGGGTCCTTTTAGCTGTTTATGACCTCCGCTTTCGCAGTGCAAAAGATTTGCAGGAACATATTGATATTGGGTTATCCCGATCGACAGACAGAGGTCAGACTTGGGAGTCTCCAAAATCAATTATGGATATGGGGGAGTATGGAGGCAAGCCAGAGGAAGAGAACGGGTGCTCGGACCCCAATATTCTCTATGATCCTAATACGGGACGGGTCTTTGTGTGTGCTCTCTGGACTCATGGTAAACCCGGAACCCATCAGTGGAAGGGGTTGGGT
>JALRJZ010000259.1:0-273 GCA_023261045.1 Akkermansiaceae bacterium | reverse complement strand
TCCGACGATGAGGGGTTGACATGGAGTGCACCCCGAAATCTCACAAGAAGTCTAAAAAAGGATGAGTGGTATTTGTTTGCTCCGGCACCGGGGAATGGAATTGTGCTTTCAGAAGGAACTCTAGTCATTCCGACCCAAGGGCGTGATGAGAAGGGGCTTCCTTTTTCAAATCTTTCTTGGAGTCAAGACGGTGGTGAATCTTGGACGGTGAGTCAACCAGCTCGAAGCAATACAACCGAGTGTGCTGTGGTGGCTCTCGCGGATGGAGCACTC
>JALRJZ010000258.1 GCA_023261045.1 Akkermansiaceae bacterium | reverse complement strand
CCCGCGCCCTCGCAGACCAGAGATTTTGACCTCTTCGATGACGTCTTTTGGTGCCATCGAAAGCCCCTTTCGAAGCATTTCATAGCCGCCATTGTCAAGGTAGCACTTGATCGAGGTGTTCCATCCTTTGCGGTCAACATTCTGGAAAATAAGACGATGCTCTCTTTGGTGAGGCTCTTTTCCAGGGAGATAGGTGATATCAGACATGATCGAGGATCTTGGATAGAAGGGTTTAAGAGTTCGTATAACTACTCAGAAGAGCTTCAGCTTTGTCCGCTGAAATGCCTTCATGGAAATCATCATTTACGAGACAGACAGGTGCGGTTCCGCAGGAGGCTAAACACTCGGCAAACTCCACCGAATAGGTTCCGCAAGGCGATACCGCAATGGGATCCTTGTGACCATCGCTTTGAGAACGATCGATGCCCGTGATTTCACAAAGCTTTTCCATCAGTTCTTCTGATCCACCCATTGCGCAAGACAAGGTGCGACAGACTCGAACATGAAATTTGCCGGGCGCCTTCTGTCGAAAGCCAGGATAGAAAGTCACAACTTCGAGAACCTTGATAGGTGAGATGTCGAGCTTTTCTGCGACCCACTCGATGGATTCCGGGCTGATAAAACCAAACCGATGTTGCACCTCGTGAAGAAGAGGAAGCACTGCCGAGCGTTTTTGGTTTTCGGGATATTGCGCGATTCTCTCGTTGGCCTTTTTGGTTAGTGCAGGTGTCACTTCAAAGGTTGGAAAGTTCTTCACGCCAGCTGTGAAAGGAGAGCGGACGTTTTGCTCCAAAACTGAGATTTTAGGCCTGACGTAGACCACCTGTGTACGATCAATTTTGGTTGGTGTCGGAACGACGAGTCGAGGGACTTGCTCGTCGAGAGTTTCTGATGCTTCGGTTGGCGCGCTCACGGGAGAGGAGAAATGAGTTTTTAGAAATAATTAGCGGTCACACTCACCCATTACAAAGTCGAGTGAGCCTAAAATGGCCGGAATGTCTGAGACCATATGGCCCTTCAAGAGTTCTGAGCAGATACTCAGATTCACGAAAGACGGAGAACGAATTTTGAGGCGGTTTGGGACTCCGCCTCCCTTCGAGTGAATATAAAATCCTAGTTCACCCTTGGGGTTCTCTGCGGCAAAGTAAACCTCTCCAGCGGGTGCTTCAATTCCTTGGGTTGCGACAATGAAATGATGGATCAATTCCTCCATGTTCATCAGCACTCGTTCCTTTTCGGGAAGGGTAGATTTTGAATTGACGACATTGATATCGCCTTCAGGAAAGTCGGCAAGAACTTGACGGATGATTTTGATCGACTGTCGCATCTCTTCCATGCGAACCAAGTAGCGATCATAACAATCTCCATTTTCGCCAATGGGAACATCGAAATCGTATTTATCATAACCCAAATACGGGTTGTCTTTGCGGAGATCACGATCAACACCTGAAGCCCTTAGGTTGGGGCCTGTGAGGCCATAGTTGATGGCATCTTCCTTGGAGATGACCCCAACATCACACATCCGTTGTAGGTAGATTTTATTGTGATTGAGTAGACCAGCAATCTCGTCGATGGTCTGCTCGCATTCTTCTAAGAACTTGAGGATTTTCTGGTCTAATCCTTCGGGAAGGTCACGGAGTTGTCCTCCGACGCGGGTGTATGAAGTCGTAAAACGAGCACCGGTGAGTTGTTCACAGAAATTGTAGATCTTCTCGCGCTCTGTGAAGGTGTAAAGGAAGACCGTCATAGCTCCGACATCCATAGCGCAAACTCCTACACCAAGCATATGGGATGAGATTCTGGCAAGCTCACAGCACAGGACTCTTAACGCCTGTCCTCGAGGTGGAAGTTCCCAACCCATCAGCTTTTCTACTGCACAGGCGTAAGCAACATTGTTCGCGAGCGGGGCAAGGTAATCAAGACGATCCGTATACGGCACGAATTGATTGTAGTGCATATTTTCAGCGATTTTTTCATCACCTCGGTGAAGGTAGCCGATATGAGGCTCAGCAGATTCAATGATTTCACCATCGAGCTCAAGCACTAGGCGTAACACTCCGTGCGTTGCAGGATGGGAAGGTCCCATATTAAGGACCATCTTTTCACCCAAAACATCATCAGCTTCAGCCTGATAGTCATCGACAGCTTTCGCTGCAATTGCTGCCGCATCGGGAGCTTCATAAATTGTGGTTTCGCTCATAACTGCCCAGAGGGATGAAACTCCCGTTTGACAGGGGTCGCAAGGAGTTTGTGAATTTTTTCACAAACTTTGGAGAAGGGATGAAACTCTCAGTGAACTCATCAACGAAGTTCCTGGTAGATCACCTGGTCTCACAAAGCTCTTCTTAACTTAACGTGGAATGAGGGTGATGCGCTGGGGGTGATAGAAATCGGCCGGCGAGAAAAGCCAATTGGGGGAGGGGTTCACCAGTTTGTAGTCGGTGAGGAGGAATTCGGGTAGAAATTGGTTGCTGTTGGGCTCGTAGAGGGTCCGGCCAGTGTAGTTTCCCCAAATCTTGTATTCATAGTTTTGGTCAAAGCCAAAACGTTCGTTGATCGGGCCATCTTCGGGGAGGCGATCTGGACTTCGCTTGAACGATTCATTAAAAATCACAAGTTTTGAACTTTTCGCAGGTTGTCCGGGCTCGCGTAAATATCCCCAGAAGCGTGTTTTTTTGATGAAATATCGTCGGCCATAGTAAAAATCTCCCCTATCTTCATGGGCAATTTCTTGCTGTCGCTGCTTTTTTGAGGGGGTTTGGCCCATATTCGGAGGGCCGCCAGACCATCGAGGGCCACAAGAACTCAATACGAGCACCATAAAACTCAGGGCGATAAGCAAACGCATTGGGGGAGTTTTCTCTGATCTTTCGAAGCGGTCAAGCCCCTGGCGTTGAATCGCTTTCCACTTGTCAGAAAGGATTCCTTCCTCTAGCAGGAGCGCCCTGCGACCGTGTAGGGCGTTTTGTTTCATAGCCGATGACTAAGCTGCGACTATTGGTGACACCGGATTGCGTGATTCTACAACTAAATGAGGTGGAGCCAGAGCAAGTGATTTTAGAGATGATCCAACATCTTGCTAAAACTGGTAAAATCTCCTCGGGTGAGTGCTACCGTTGCGGAAATTCAGTCTTAGAGAGAGAGTCTCACTGCGGGACAGGAGTAGGTTCTGGTGTGGCGATTCCACACGGACGAGTCGCCGGATTAAAGGAAACGATGGCAGTCTTTGGGAGATCGGTTGAGGGCGTTGATTTTGAATCTCCTGACAATGCACCCTCACACTTAGTCTGCCTTTTACTCGTTCCCGAAGAAAATAACTCTCAACATTTGCAAACCCTTGCCGAGCTGGCCAAGCTCTTTTCGCAATCAGAACTTCGAGATCGTCTAGAACAGGCGCAATCTGCTGAAGAGTTCTGCCATTTTTTAAGCCAAGCCTCTTCTTGAATGATGACGATTTCTCAACTTTTAAGCGAAAAGCTCCAAGTAGCACTTGAGGCGCTTGGAGTGACGGTTCCTCCCAATGCCAAGATTCAGGTTGTAAACGCTGCAGACCTTCGTTTTGGTGACTTTCAGAGCAACGCGGCAATGATGTTGGCGAAAGCTGTGGGGAAAAATCCCCGTGAACTTGCTCAGGAACTTGCCCATCGGCTTGCAGAT
>JALRJZ010000257.1 GCA_023261045.1 Akkermansiaceae bacterium | reverse complement strand
TAGCGAGTCATTCCTAAGTCAATTTGTCTACATTGAGGTGGCTTGATTGGTAGTCAAAGACCCGCTCCAAGCTTTTCTTGGGAACTGTCTAATCTGTGTAAAGATTTGAATCCTCACCAATAAAAAGTTAAACCACTAAAGCAGTTTTCAACATGGAGCAGATGCGCCTTGTTATCTAGGTTGATGCTGATCAATAATCAAAACCGATTTACAACACTAAGTTATGCCAAGACCAGTCACTTTATTTACCGGCCAGTGGGCCGATTTGCCGATCGCTGAACTCCTCCCAAAGGTCAAAGAAATGGGTTATGATGGAGTGGAGCTTGCGTGCTGGGGAGATCACTTCGACGTCCAAAAGGCTTTAAATGAGGAGGGATACGTTGAGGGCCGGTGGGAGCTTTTAAAACAAAATGACCTCTCGTGTTTCGCAATCTCGGCCCATCTTGTCGGACAAGCAATTTGCGATCCAATTGATGAGCGTCATGCGGCCATTCTTCCTCCACATATTTATGGTGACGGGGAACCTGAGGGCGTCCGCCAACGGGCTGCTCAGGAATTAATTGATACCGCAAAAGCCTGTCGAAAATTTGTCGATGCAGGAAAGCAGTATATGGAAGGTCGTGAGAGCGTTGGGATTGGAGCTGTTGTCAACGGCTTTACCGGTTCCAGTATTTGGCATGCACTTTACGCATTTCCTCCTACCGATCAGGCCTATCTGCAGAAGGGATACGATGACTTTGCCAAGCGCTTCGGCCCGATCCTTGATGCCTTCGATGAAGTGGATGTAAATTTCGCCCTTGAGGTTCACCCAACAGAGATTGCCTTTGATATCGTTTCCGCTTCCAGGGCGATTGAGGCGGTT
This sequence comes from Akkermansiaceae bacterium, assembly GCA_023261045.1. Lineage (GTDB taxonomy): Bacteria > Verrucomicrobiota > Verrucomicrobiia > Verrucomicrobiales > Akkermansiaceae > SW10. The sequence goes on along the minus strand of JALRJZ010000257.1, from coordinate 2,800 downwards.
GGAGGTCATCGACGCTTCGGCTTTAATTACGACCCTAGCCATCTTGGTTACCAGGGAGTTGATTACGTCCGCTTCATCCGCGAGTTTGCCGAGAGGATCTATCATGTGCATATGAAAGATGTGTGGTGGGGTCATGGGGACGGAACAGTGGGAGTCTTCGGGGGGCATACTGATTTCTGCGATGCGAGACGTTATTGGGACTTCCGCTCAGTGGGTCGTGGAGATATCGATTTTGAGGAGATTATCGTTGCTCTCAATGACACTCGCTATTCAGGACCTCTCTCAGTTGAGTGGGAAGATGGACGCATGGAGCGTTTTCATGGTGCGGCCGAGAGCTGCGCTTTCACTAAGTCTTTAGATTTCCCTCGAAATGAAGGTGGCATGTTTGATTCTGCCTTTGATTCTGATAACCAATAAAAGAAACTACGACTATGTCTGTTAAAATTGGAGTGATTGGAGCGGGTGGCATGTTGCAATACCACCATGCTGGGTTCGTGCAAGGGGGCGGTGAAGTTGTCGCTGTTGCGGACCTCGCACCTGGTGCTGCTGCCGCCGCAAGCGAGAAATATGGCATTACCGAGGCTTATGAAAGCGTGGAAGAGATGCTTGAAAAGTCGGAGATTGATGCGGTGAGCATTATCGTGCCCAACAAGTTTCATGCTCCTCTGGCCATTCAGTGCTTAAATGCCGGCAAGCATGTCTTTTGTGAAAAGCCTCCTGCACTGAGTGCGAGCCAGGTGGAAGCGATGATTGTCGCTTCGGAGAGCGCAAACAAAAGGTTGATGTTTAATTTCAACAACCGGGCTCGTCCTGAATCGCGTGAAATGATGGCTGCCATCTCATCTGGAACGGTTGGGGAGATTAACTCTGCTCAGGCGAAGTGGATTCGTCGGACGGGTATTCCAGGTTTTGGTGGTTGGTTTACGACAAAGGCTCTCTCTGGAGGAGGTCCAGTAATCGACTTGTTGCACATGATTGATTTAGCAATGTATTTTATGGGTTACCCAGACCCTACCAACGTTCTTGCGACAACCTACAACACCTTCATGGGCGACTCAGGCTTCAAGGGGCCTTGGGGGATCCCAGACAATGCAGATGGCGTGACCGATGTTGAAGCAGCTGCTCATGGTTTTGTGACTTTTGCCAACGGCCAGGCGCTCTCGCTTCAGGTTTCTTGGGCCGAGATGATTAAACGCGAGGAAGTTTCAGTCGTCTTTCAAGGAACAAAGGCTGGAGGAAAGGTTGAGCGACTTTTCGGGTCAGATGGGCTCGACGAGACCGCAATCGATACGTGCGAACTTTATGTGCAAGAAAATGGCCAGTCGGTAAATCGCACCGTAGTGGTTGAGGAGTGTGAGGATATGGGTCGCATTCATTCCGCTGCAAATTTTGTCGAAGCAATCGAGGGTGTCTCAGAGCCCCTCAATACTCCACAGCAGGCTCTCAAGTTGATGAGAATAATTGATGCGGTCTATGAATCTGCACAAACTGGTAAAGCGATTACACTCTAACCGAGGATTAAGGCGATGAATCGAAAACTGAGAATGGGAATGGTCGGAGGAGGCCGTGGAGCCTTTATTGGGCAAGTTCACCGAATGGCGGCAAGCCTTGATGGGAAAATTGAACTGGTTGCAGGTGCATTTTCTTCCGACCCTGAGAAATCAAAGCTATCTGGAGAGGATTTCTTCCTCGATCCCGAGCGAGTTTATGGATCCTACGAAGAAATGGCTAGCGCCGAGGCCGCCCGAGAGGACGGGATTGATTTCGTTTCGATTGTGGTTCAAAACCATTTGCACTTCGCAGTTGCCAAGACCTTTCTTGAGGCAGGGATCAACGTGATTTGCGATAAGCCTCTTGCCTTGAATCTTGAGCAAGGTAAGGAGCTAGAAGAGCTCGTCAATAAAACGGGAGCCATTTTTGGACTCACCCACAACTACACGGGCTACCCTATGGTCAAAGAGGCCCGCCGGATGGTTCAAGATGGTGAATTGGGGCGCATTCTCAAAGTTGTTGCGGAATACCCGCAAGGTTACGCCGTTGGCGATGTCGAGGGAGAGGGCTCGGGTGCGATTGCCAATTGGCGGGCAAACCCAGAAATTGCAGGTGCCTCAAATTGCATGGGAGACATCGGCACTCATGCGCACAATTTAGTGAAGTATATCACAGGCCTAGAGGTTGAGGAACTCGCAGCTGAGTTAACAGCGTTTATCCCAGGCAGAGAGCTCGATGATGACGGCAATTGTCTTGTGCGTTTCACTGAGGGAGTGAAGGGGATCATCTATGCCTCGCAGATCTCAAATGGAGATGAGAACAATCTCAACATTCGGGTTTACGGCACGAAGGCCTCACTCGAATGGTATCAAGAGGATCCAAATGAACTCATTGTGAAATTTGCGAATGCCCCTCGGCAAACCTATCGCCGCGGCAATGGCTATCTGGGGAGTGCAGCTCAGGCAAATTCGCGGACCCCATTTGCTCATCCGGAGGGCTTCATTGAAGCCTTTGCAAATGTCTACTTGGCAATCGCTCAAGCGATTTCAGACCGGATTGATGGAGTTGAAGCTCCTGAGGGGGGATATGACTATCCTTCGGTAAATGACGGTGTCGCGGGCATGGCCTTTATTAAGGCTTGTGTTGAGTCCTCAAAGAATAACGCTGCTTGGACCAAATTGGATCTTTAGTTCCAAAGGTCCGCTTCGATGATTTCGTTTCTTCACAATAATCGATGACTCCAATGCCTCAGTTCGTTCTCCTTCTGATATCGGCGTTTTGCTTGGTTTCTTGCTCGTCGAATAACGAG
>JALRJZ010000256.1 GCA_023261045.1 Akkermansiaceae bacterium | reverse complement strand
TCCATATGGATAGGTGCGACGGGGTGCTACTCGAACCTGAACCCCAGGTAATTCGTTATTTCTGACCGCAATTTTTGCAAATTGTTCACGATTTAAGTCAGTCTCATAAACAAAGGGGACAAGGCCACCATGAGTAAGGTAATGACTTCGAAGTGCATTCGTGAATTTTTTACCTTTGAGGCCAAAACGTTCTAGATTTGGGATGACCTCTTCATTAACGATTTTGACAATGTCTTTCTCGCTGCCTTGTTGACTTAAGTCGATGGGGGCATCTCTAGGAAGCTTCGTGTTTTTGTATCGTTCTTGGTATCCGTTAAAGATGTCGTCTAAGTTAAAAATGACCTCAAAGCTTCGACGATTACGGGCGAGAACTTTTCCGTTGCGATCAACGATCTCTCCGCGCACTCCCGGTTCTCGAATTGTGACGGTGTGTGTGGTTGGAATATTTGCGATGAACTGAGTTCTGCGAGTGATCTGGAATTCGTAGAGTCTCGTCAATAAGACTCCGCATCCTGTCAGCACGAGAGCTGTCAGAAGATAGAGTCGAAAGCGATACTTTGGTTCCATGGTTTGTGCGATTTAGTCGCGGTAATCGATCGGGTGGCCGCAGAGATTGGCGACTTTAAAGAGAATCCAAAAGACGAGCGGGGAGAGCATTGTGGTGAGCAAGGTGGTCGCTCCGATTTGCTCAAGAGTTCCCCCCTTCAAGCTAAATTCGGCAGTCATAAAGCTACGCATGAGATGTTCAATGAAGAGGTAGAGGAAGATGGCGACCCCGGCAAAGGTCACCGAAAGATACCATTTGCCCTGTTGAAAAAGAGGGCGAATCCCCTGCATTAAAAAGCCCATGAGAGCGTAAAGAATGATCGAATACCCAAATTGAAGAGAATCACTGGCAGTGTGGTAAATCTGCCGATCGCCTAGCTCAGAAATGATTAAGTTTTGAGCATCCCAGAGAAATCCTCCTAAAAAGGTGAGCGCGAGCATCCCGGCGGCAGAGACGGTTGATGATCCGCACAGGACAACAAGAGGAAGGATGAGGATGCGAGCGTCATACCATGCCGTGATTGCAGGAATGAACTGCTGAAGCAGGCAACTCAAGAGAAGAATGCCAATGAGACTAATCGGATAAGCAAGCATTCAAACGTGATTCAATCGTGCGGTTGATTGGTAATCACGAAGACGGTTTTCAGGTTTGAGAAGTCCACGGAGGGAGTGATTTCTGCTTCACCGTGGACTGGTCCACTTTCAAAGTCTTCGATGGTTCCAATTGGAATGTCTGCAGGGAAGAGCTTTCCCCGCCCGTCGGTATAAACCTTCATTCCTTTGCGAATGGAGGCATTTTTTGAGAGGTAGCGTAGGCGCAATTTTGGCGCTTCGCCGTAATTTGTTCGCCGGCCTGTGACGAGGCCAACTTCTGAGGTGTCTTCGACACGAGCGGAGACTTGAGAGCCTTCGTCCGTGACCAAAAGAATGGAGGAGACCTGATCACCAGGTTGATGCAGACGACCCACTAGCCCTCCATTCGCGGCAAGAACGCAAAGAGAGACGCCGAAGCCGTTTTCGGTGCCACGATCGATCTCAATGGTTTTACCCCATTGAAGAGGTTGCTTGCGGATCACTTTTGCCGGGATGACATCAAATTCTGTCTGCTTCTTAAAGTTCAGTGCCGCCCGAAGTTCATTATTTTCATCTTCAAGGTGCCGCACCTGAGAAGCGATGAGCTTGAATCGATCTCTTTCCCGATTGCTTTGCTCGAGTTTCTTTTTCAAGTCAGCTGAATGCTCGACTTCATTTAAAAACTCTTTTGCGAATTGCTCGGTTTTTCCTCCTTTCGAAATGATCGGAGAAATGGCGAGGTAATAAGTTTTCTGGATTTGACGAACCGTTCCTTCACTCAGGGTCAAAACCCATCCGAGTCCTGCAATAAATAGCAAGAGAGCTAGAAAATTGAACGGCTTCATCGCCTTAACGTCTGTTTTCGGTGTCGGTGACTCGTTTCAGGAAAGCAAGTTCTTGGAGGACTTTTCCTGTTCCTTCTGCAACGGCGCTCAGCGGGTCTTCTGCGACGTGAACGGGTAGCCCGGTTTCTTCGCGAAGTCGCCGATCAAGTCCACGGAGGAGAGCTCCTCCACCAGCAAGAACGAGTCCTCGATCAACAAGGTCAGCAGCCAATTCGGGAGGGCAACGCTCGAGAGTTGTTCTCACAGCATCAACGATGGCGGCAACAGGGTCAGCCATGGCGTCGCGTACTTCCTGAGAGGTGATAGAAATCGTCTTTGGGAGGCCTGAAACAAGGTCGCGACCCTTGACTTCCATGGAAGTCTCTTTTGGAAGAACATTCGCCGATCCAATGCGGATCTTGATATCTTCTGCGGTGCGCTCGCCGATCATGAGATTGTAGGCTCTTTTCATGTAGGAAATCACCGCCTCATCAAGGTCGTCACCAGCGGTGCGAACACTTCGTGCGTAAACAATTCCAGAGAGTGAAATCAGGGCGACCTCCGTAGTACCTCCACCAATGTCGACGATCATGTTTCCGGATGCGTCTTGTACCGGCAAGCCAACACCAATCGCTGCAGCCATTGGCTCCTCAATGAGATAAACCTCGCGAGCACCAGCCTGCTCAGCAGATTCCTTAACGGCACGACGTTCCACTTCCGTGATACCAGAGGGAATCGCAATCACCACACGGGGGTGAGTTCGGCGCTTCCCGCTGACTTTCTTAATAAAGTGCCGAAGCATGGCTTCAGTTACCTCAAAATCGGCGATCACGCCATCCTTGAGGGGGCGGATGGCCACGATATTGCCCGGTGTTCTTCCGAGCATGCGCTTGGCGTCGTCACCAACGGCAAGCACTTCATTGGTACCAGCTCGCACTGCGACGACCGAAGGTTCTCGCAGAACAATGCCGTGGTCCTTAACATTTACCAAAGTATTTGCTGTCCCCAAATCGATGCCGATGTCGTGGGAAAGCAGTCCAAATAAACGAGCTAACATTGAATGAATGAATTCTTAAATTATCAAAAGTTGTTCGGAGAGGAGTCTTTCTTGGAGAAAACTCCCGATTCTCAGGAATTTCAACGATGAAGACCGACCTGAGCTTGGTCAAGCAGCATCATAAACTCAACGATGATTTCTCGATGGGGATGGTCACCACAGGACAGATTTAGGGTGATTTCTGTCGTTTTAAGAACTCTTTTGTAAATTCCTGGTAGGCTTTGGCCCCGGCTCCTCGAGGATCGTGCTCGTAAATGGTCAAGCCGTAGCTGGGGGACTCTCCGACACGGATCGAGCGAGGGATGAGTGTTTTATAGAGCTGTTGTGGGAAATATTGTCGCACTTCGTTGACGACGGATTGGGAGAGGTTGGTGCGGGAGTCGAACATGGTCATCAAGATGCCCTCAAGCTTGATGGTTGAGCCGATTCCGGCGTCTTTGATACGCTCGATCACGTGGATAATCTTTGCGAGACCTTCGAGTCCGAACCATTCGCATTGAAGAGGGATGATCACTTCGTCTGCGGCGGCGAGTGAGGAAGTCATCAAAACCCCGAGAGATGGTGGAGTGTCGAGAATGACATAATCGAAATTGGATTTTGTTTTTAGATCAACTAAAAGTGACTTCAAGCGAGAGAGGTAATCAGCTTCTTGCGCCAGTTCGATTTCTACCCCAGCAAGAT
>JALRJZ010000255.1 GCA_023261045.1 Akkermansiaceae bacterium | reverse complement strand
AAGTGGAATTGATATTAGCGTGGGCTGGCACCATCTCGTGGCCATCACCGAGCAAAACGTAGGAACTCGCCTCTACATCGATGGTCTGCTTGCCTCAACGGTGAACGATACGGCCACCTCGATAAACAATCAAAGTGATCTGTTTCTAAATATCGGCGCCAATCCTGCCACCGGTGCGAATAATCGCGAGTGGGCTGGGAACATTGATGACGTTGCCCAATGGAATCGCGCACTCGACGAGAGCGAAATCGCGACGATCTACGGAGGAGGCCCCACCACGGCCTCATCCATCGGAGATTTGGTTGCAATTCCGGATTTTGATGACGATGGCCTCTCAAACGAAGATGAAGTCAGTGTTTACGGAACCGACCCCAATGATCCAGATTCTGATCAAGATGGTTTAGGAGATGGAGATGAGGTCTTCTATGGGCTCGACCCCCTATCCGCTGCCGGAGATGACGGTGCAGCCGGAGATCCCGACGGAGACACTTTAACAAACTTTGATGAAATCAATACCTATTCAACGGATCCAACCAAAGAAGACACCGACAGTGATACCCTTTCGGATGCCGACGAAGTTCTGGTGCATCTCTCAAATCCTCTTTTACAGGATACGGACTTTGACTCGCTGAGTGATGCCGATGAAGTCAACCTTCACCTCACAAACCCCACGAAGGCCGATTCAGACGACGATTCCCTGCCCGATGACTACGAAGTCGCAAATGCTCTCAATCCGAACTCTAACGACACTCTACTCGACCCCGATTCTGATGCACTCACCAACCTCGACGAATTCGAAAGGGGAACCGACCCCCAGAAAGCGGATACAGACGACGACTTCTCCAATGATGGCGATGAGGTCAACAACGGAACCAACCCGCTTTTCGCCGATACTGATGGGGATGGGCTCCTCGATGGCCATGAAACCAATAAGGGTGGGAATTCTTACACAAGCCCCACCGACGTAGGAACAGACCCTCTCGTCGGAGATAGTGATAATGACGGCACGAGTGATGGTCGCGAAGTTCTCATTGGAAGAAATCCCACCATTGCTGACCCTCAAGTCGTTGAAACGCTGGAAGACGGGCTTCTTGCCTATTGGAACTTTGACAACACGCTCGAAGACGTTGCTCATTCACAAGGCATCGGTGACAGTGCCGTTGCAGACGATGGCACCTTCTCCGGAGGGGGAGCCGGAACTGATGTGATTTTTACCACCGAAGAGGAAAGCCTCTTTGGCTCAAGTGCCCTACGTATGAATGGGGGAGATGGCTGGGTCACCGTCCCAGCGAGTATCGATACTCGCCGGCAAATCGAAAATGCCATTTCAGTCTCTGCATGGGTGAAGCTGAACGCTTGGGACGTGAGCTGGCAAGCGATCATGGCTCACGGAGAGGGAAATCAATGGCGTCTTGCCCGACACGATACAAATGATTCTGCATCATGGGTGGGAGGCTCAGCTGACATCTTTGGGTCAGGCGAGATCATTCCCGGAGATCAAACTTGGCACCACGTTGTTGGAGTGGCAGACCCTGTTAATGGGCTGAGTTCCTTATACATCGATGGATCGCTTGTTGCGACAGGAGGTGCTCCCGCCATTGACGATCGCCGGAATGGTGACGGATCCTATCCTGCTCTTTTCATTGGCAACAACTCTCAAGCTGGCAACCGTGAGTGGAATGGAGACATCGATGAGGTGGCAATTTGGGGAAGGGCATTGAGCGAGAGCGAAATCGCTCAGATTTACAATGGAGGAGATGGCGAAAGCATCTTAAACCTCGTCGGCGGAAGTCGCCCCCCCACCATCACTTCATTTACTTATGATCCAAGCGTGGGAGAGAATGGATCTTTCTCCCTCACCTTTGACTCAAGAAGCGGAGGGCAATACTCCATTTGGGGATCGATCGATCTCAATGATGGCTTCCCCGTTGAAGTCGAAAGTCTTGTCGTTGGTGAGGATGGTTCAACAACGGTGATCATCCCAAGACCAGCCACCAACGCACCACTCTTCTACCGCATCGAAGCACCCCGCCAGTAGTTCTCAATACGCTTAGAGAAAAACTGACCCATTTTTCAAGGACTGTGGCCTCATCGGCTCCAGTCCTTTTTGATCACTGCCTTAAAAAAGAGAATCGTCTTCGCCGAGGATTTGAACCTCAGTTTCAAGCGCAATCTCACGAGTCTTCAGGGCTTGCTCTTTAATTTGCTCAATTAAGGCTAAGACATCTTCGGCACTTGCTCCCCCTCGATTGACAATGAAGTTTCCATGCTCGGGAGACACCTCAGCCTTCCCGGTTCTCGTTGTTTTAAATCCCATCTCATCAATGAGTTTCCCGGCCCCAACCGACGAGGGATTTTTAAAAATACAACCCGCGCTGGCAGCCTTCGGTTGAGTCGTGATCCGATGATGCCTCGATTCATCGAGTCGCTTCTGAATGTCCTCAATCTCTCCTTTGCTCCCTAAAAAAGTCGCCTCAAGCGCATAGTTTTGGTTGAGCTCTGGAACATTACGGTAAAAGGACTCTATCTCCTCCCGATTGCGAGTCCTCACTTCTCCATCTTCATCAAGAAAGGTCACGCTGACAACTTGATCGAAAGTCTCAACTCCCATCGCTCCAGCATTCATTCTTAAGCCACCACCCACGTTACCTGGAATTCCTTCCATCCACTCAAAACCCTCGAGATGGTGATCACGAGCAACACTCGAAAGTTTTTTGAACCGAGCTCCGACTCCTGCGGTAATCATCTCACCATGGACCTTCACTTCTCCAAATCTCCCTCCTTTCGGGTGAATCACGGCCCCACGGATGCCACCATCGCGGATGAGTAAGTTGGATCCTCTCCCAACGATTCGAACGGGAATCCCACGCGCCTTAAAGAATCGAACAGATTTCCGAAACTGCTCAAAATCTTCCGGCTCAATCCAATATTGAGCAGGTCCGCCCACCCGAATGGTCGTATGTCTCGACATGAGCTCATAGAGCTTCATCGAGATTCCGCCGCACTCTGAAGCGAGCTCCTCAATGACTTTCAAATCATGAATGAGCTTATTGCCGGCTTCATGGACATTGCCCGCCCCTAAAGTCAGGATTAAATCTCCAGCTTCAATCACATTACCAACCACATGATGTGCTTTTGCGAGGTCATCAATGAGCAAAGCAGGGGTGTCGCCATGAGTATGCACTGCATCAACAATGGTTTGACCACTCACCCCATCAATAGGGTCCTCGCTTGCGGCGTATATAGGCGCCACAAACACAAGATCTGCCAGCTGCAAAGCCTTCCCAAAATCATCTGCAAGCTTCTGAGTTCTACTAAACCGATGGGGCTGAAACAAAACAATCAATCGCTTCGGACCAAAGGAACGTGCGGTTTGAAGAGTAGCTCTAATTTCGGTGGGGTGGTGTCAATAGTCATCAACGACTCTATAACGAGAAGATAGATGCTTCGTTTCAAAACGGCGTTTAGCGCCAGCGAAGGAGCTTAAGGCATGAGCAATCTTCTGAAAATCCGCACCACAGAGTGAAGTCATTGCAATGGCACCAAGCGCGTTTAACACATTATGACGACCTGGAATCCCAAGCTCAACCCGGCCGATCTTATTCCCTCGAAAACTCACATCGAAACTCACAGTTCCAATTTGCTCAGTGAGGTGGGTTGCAGTCCAATCAGCGTCTTGCCACGCATA
>JALRJZ010000254.1 GCA_023261045.1 Akkermansiaceae bacterium | reverse complement strand
CGCCGCATTCGCTGCCACCTTGGCATACGCTTTGATGGCCCTTGGATGCCCCGGCTTCCTCTCCACCCTCCTCGTTGGCATCATCCTGATGGCTTTTGTTCTCACTCGCAAGTCGAGCACCTAAAACTCACAATTCCCAGGAGTTCTGGCAAAGGGAATGACATCGCGAATATTTTGCATTCCCGTGACATACATTAAGAGTCGCTCAAAGCCTGCGCCAAAGCCAGCATGCGGCACAGTCCCATACTTCCTCAAATCCAGATACCATCCGTAGTGATCGTCACTGAGATCGTGGGCCTCCATTGCCGCTTTGAGCAAATCATAGCGCTCCTCTCGCTGACTCCCACCAATAATCTCCCCCACACCAGGAACCAAGACATCCATCGCGGTTACTGTTTTCCCGTCATCATTACTCCTCATATAAAATGGTTTAATCGATTTTGGGTAGTTATAGACTGTCAGTGGTCCTTTCACGACTTCCTCACAGAGATACCTTTCATGTTCGGACTGGAGGTTCATTCCCCACTCAACCGGGTAATCAAAGCTTTTTGCAGAGTTCTGCAAACGCTCGACAGCTTCTGTATAACTCATCCGGTTAAAACCGCCTGTGGCCAAAGCCTCCAGACGAGAGCGTAAACCTCGATCGACGAAGCGCTCAAAAATCGAAAGGTCTCCTTCGTTATTCTCAAGCACGTCACGAACCAGAAATTGCATAAACTCCTCGGCAAGATCCATATCTCCCTCAAGATCGCAAAAAGCCATTTCGGGCTCAATCATCCAAAACTCAGCAGCGTGCCTCGAGGTATGGGAGTTTTCTGCCCGAAAAGTCGGACCAAAGGTGTAGATATTCGAAAGCGCACAGGCGAACGTCTCCCCCTCGAGTTGCCCGCTAACGGTCAGGTAGCTCCTCTTTGCAAAAAAATCTTCTTCGGGCTTACCCGACGCGTTCGTCGTCACCTGAAACATCTCCCCAGCCCCCTCGCAATCGCTTGCGGTGATAATGGGAGTGTGCACATAGGTAAAATCTCGCTCATTAAAAAAACGATGGACGGCATATGCCAAACGGCTCCTCATCCTAAAAACGGCCCCATAGAGGTTCGTGCGAGGTCGCAAGTGAGCAATCGAACGTAAAAACTCCGCCGAATGCCCTTTCTTCTGGAGAGGAAAATCATCGGGAGCAGAACCCAGAAGCTTCACCTCATGGGCTCGCACTTCCCAGCTTTGGCCTTGCCCTGGGCTCTCGACGAGTTCGCCAACAACCTCAATTGAAGCTCCAGTCGACATTTTTGAGAGCTCTTGGGAACCTGGGATACCCGCATCAACAATGACCTGAATACCTTGAAGGCAAGATCCGTCATTGACCTCGATAAAGGAAAATTCCTTTGAATCTCTCCTTGTTCGCACCCAGCCACCCAGTTTTACCGATTCCTGCCCTTTTTCGCTATTTAGTAGATTCTTGACCGAAATCCGCATGACTCATGTCTACCTTTGCTTTTCGTATTTCTCGACTGGTTTTTTATGATTTCAACGCAAAATCGTTGATTCACTAAAATTGCCCACAGGCAAACGAAGCTCCCCCTTAAAAAACACGCTCTAAGGACAAAAAATCTTGCATTCGGCCAATCCCAGCCTAAAACGCCGCTCCCATGGCCCGCAAAGCTTGCAAGTCCAAAACCAGATCGTCCGTCGCCAAGCGCTTTAAAGTGACTGGCTCCGGTAAGATTCTGCGCCGCAAACAGGGTAAGCGTCACATTCTTCAGAAGAAAAACCGGAAACGGAAAAGAAATCTGGGGAAAGCGACCCTCGTCTCAGATGCAGATATCACCAATGTGAAGAGAAATCTTCTCATGAAGTGAATCTTACCGTGTTAACGCACGATGCCCTCACCTACAGAATAGGTGACCTCTACACAGCCTGTCTTACCTAGTAAGAACCACGAACGAGTGAGACTGTGGGAGTGAATTAAAAACCAACGACCCGTTCACCCAAAAAGAAACAATGCCAAGAGCAACAAATAGTCCCGCAAGCCGGAAACGCCGTAAGCGCGTTCTTCTGCGTGCGAAAGGATTCCGAGGCTTCCGCTCCAAGCTCTATCGCTATGCGAAGGATGCCGTTTACAAAGCCCGTCAATACGAATACCGCGACCGTAAGAAGCGCAAAGGTCAATTTCGCCGTCTTTGGATTCAGCGGATTTCTGCTGCCGTCCGCAACGAAGGGTTGACCTACTCACGCTTCATCGAAGGATTGAAAGCTGCCAACATCGAACTTGATCGCAAGGTTCTTGCCGATCTCGCTGTTGTCGATGCTGCTGCTTTCTCAGCGATCGTTGAACAGGCTAAAGCAGCCCTCGCTCAAAAAGCGGCCTAAAGCCCTCATCAAAACAACTTCTTACTAACCGCATCCAGTTCTGGGTGCGGTTATTTTTTGGGCCAGTCTCTCAAGTTCGCTGACCCGATGAGAATCTGAGAACCTCAAGCATTGACCAATGCTTCGCTTTCTCATAACCAACATCCACGCATGATCGAGCAAGCCGCCACCATCCAAGCTGAAGCCCTCGCCGCCATCGATGCTGCGACTACCGAAGCATCTCTTGAAGAAGCGCGCGTGAAGTTTTTGGGCAAAAAGAGTCCGCTCAATTCTCTTGCTGGGGAAATGCGCCATCTCTCCAACGAGGAAAAGCCCAAGTTAGGAGCTGCTTTAAATACAGCCCGCGAAGCGATTGGAGAAGCACTCGAATCTCGAAAGCAAGGTTTACAAGATGCTGCCGATGCCGCCTCAGTGGAAGGCCTTGACCCCACCATGCCGGCACGCCCGCTCCCATCCGGAGCTCTACACCCTCTGACCATCGTCAAAGACCGAGCCATTCAGATCCTCCGACGTCTTGGATTTGCGCTCGCTGAGGGGCCAGAAATTGAAACGGAATTTCACTGTTTCGACGCGCTCAATACTCCAGCAGACCACCCTGCTCGCAATGATTCAGACACCTTTTATTTCCAGTCAGGGAAGTTGCTTCGCACGCACACTTCCTCGGTGCAAGTCCGCACCATGGAAAACCAGAGCCCACCCATCAAAATCATCGCTCCTGGGTCGGCCTATCGCCGCGATGAGATCGACGCCACTCACCTCTCGGTCTTTAACCAGCTCGAAGGGCTTTATGTCGACACAGACGTCCGTTTATCTGATCTCAAAGGAACTCTCGAGTATTTCTACCGAGCCATGTTTGGAGACAAAACAGAAGTTCGTTTTCGCCCCCACTTCTTCCCCTTCACTGAGCCAAGCTTCGAAATTGATGTGAAACTCCAAGTCAAAGGAGAAGCACCCAAGTGGATTGAGGTCGCAGGCTGTGGAATGGTTGACCCCGCCGTCTTTAGCGCCATCAACGAGAGCCGAGGAGACCAAGCCTTTGATCCCGAAAAAGTCACAGGCTACGCCTTCGGAATGGGCCTTGATCGTCTTGCCATGATTCAATACGGCATCAAAGACATTCGGCTTCTTATCGAAAATGACACCCGTTTCCTGCGTCAATTTGCATAGAAGCTGGGGTCGAATTATCCTTGATTTCTGAGCACTCTTACTTCCGAATCTTCGGCGATCTAGGTTGCCAAAGGTAAACTGAACTTCCCGGATCTGCTGCCAATGGACGAATCACACACCGTGTCCCCAGAGCTTCTCGAGCGAGTGCGCGATGGAGAGGAAGCAGCA
>JALRJZ010000253.1 GCA_023261045.1 Akkermansiaceae bacterium | reverse complement strand
CAACTACCGAGCTGTGATGAAAGCCCTGCTTGCAAACAACTATCAAGGATATGTAGGACACGAATGGATCCCCACAGGAAATGCCCTCCAAAGCCTGCAAGAAGCAATCGAAATCTGCGATATCTAAACCCTCCAAGATGAAAGATTTTCCCCTTATACGAAACCTCCTCTCCTGCCTTTTTGCTTCTGCTTCGTTGGCTTCCGCAGCTTTAGTTGATGGATCCAAACCGAACATCATCGTGATGCTCGCTGATGATCTTGGGTGGAATGAGACCGGATTTAATGGAGGTGATCCAGCTCTCACTCCACACATTGATCAATTACGAAAAAACGGGATGAGCCTCCAGCAGTTCTATGTTCATGCAGTTTGTGCTCCCAGCCGTGCTGCTTTTTTAACTGGACGCTATGCGTTTAGGACTTGGTCAGATTGGCGCTCTGAGGACTTTGGAAAGCCAAGTTATCTCGCGATGCTTGGGATGGAACTTGCAACCAATCCAGAAGGTGAGCAAACACGGCGAATTCACGCTCTCGACACCAACGAACGCACCATCGCTGAGTTACTCAGAGAAGCGGGCTACTTTACCTCCATCTCAGGCAAGTGGCACTGCGGGGAATGGCTTGCCGAACACCTTCCAATGGGACAAGGCTTTATGCACCAGTATGGGCATTATGCTTGGGGCATTGATTATAACAACAAGACCATCCCTCACAATGCCCCAGCCCGCTTTGCGGTTTATGATTGGCACCGAAACCAAAAACCAATTTTTGAACCCGGATACAGTACCGACCTCATTGCAAATGAAGCCGTTCGAGTGATCTCACAACACCGCATGGAAAGAGCCTCGCAACCACTTTTCATGTATGTTCCTTTCAATGCAGTCCATGGCCCTCTTGAGGAAATTCCACGTTACCGGGATCGATACGACAAGCGGCAGGCAGCCATCAAGTGTCTCGACGATGCTGTCGGTCGTATTATCCATGCGATTGATGCTGCAGGTTATCAAAAGAACACTCTGGTGATTTTCACCAACGACAATGGAGGGCTTCGAGAGGAAATGAACGCACCTTACCGAGGAACCAAAAATACAAATTATGAAGGGGGCGTCCGCGTTCCTTTTGTGATGCGTTGGCCTGGCAAAATCAAGCCCGGCTCAACCCATGAAGGGATGGTCCATATTACTGACCTCTATAGTACATTTGCCACCTTAGCCGGAGGAGATCTTGAGCAAGAGCGCCCAATTGATGGAAAAAACATGACTGATTCTTTTTTTGAGCAAGCCCCGAGCCCTCGAGAGGAGATTATATTCGAAGTTTCAGGAAGTGTCCGTTTCCCTGCGATCCTCAAGGGCTCCTATAAACTCATTGGTAACGAACTCTTTGATCTAAAGAATGATCCTTCTGAGAAGAACAATATCGCCAAGAGCCATCCCGAGATTGTCAAAGAGCTCACCCAGATCCTAGAGCGAGCGTCTGCTCAGCGCCCCTCGCTCAAGGGAATGGATCAGCTGATGTCTCCTGCGTTGCCTTGGATTTATGGCCAAGAGGAAAACACCAGTGCTCCCGATTGGATCAAAGAAGAAGTCCAAAAAATCCGAGACCTTCAGCCCAAGCAATGGGCTCCGGGTCAGACCCCTTGGCCTCAAGCCCCTGTCGATGGCAAAATCGAATACACCGGTGATGGCCGATAAAGCATCAACTTTTTCTAAGCTCATCGTTGTTAATTAAGCTGAAATCGTAGAATGAAGTTCCTCGTGATTCTGATTTCAACTTTCTCAATCGCTCATGCCGATTGGATCGATCTTTTTGATGGAAAGACCACCAAGGGATGGTTTCCCCGTCAAAAGGCGATCACTTTTGAAGCCAAAAACGGCGAGCTCCACCTTCTCTCTGAAACAAACGTTTGGGTCACTACTGAAGTAAAACTGGCTGATTTTGAAGCAGAGTTGGAGGTATTCTTGCCTGACGAGCCTCATTTTAATTCTGGTTTTGCCTTTCGCTGCCAAAGCGAGAAAACAAAGCCCGTTGGTTACCAAATCGAGATCGACCGAATAAGACCAGGAGCACTCTACGGAATCGGCTTAGGTGGCTGGCTCAGCAAAGAAAAAGGAATTCTCAACAAAAACGACTGGAATCATTTCCGGGTTGTTGCCGTGGGTGATTCGATCCAAACGTGGGTCAATGGGAAATCAGTTTCAAAGATCCATGACAAGAAACAACTCGAGGGATACTTTGGGATCCAACACCACGGAAAGGGTGGCACGGTAAGATTTCGGAAGCTAAGACTTCGCCCTTTGATAAAGAAAAAGTCATAATCTACCAAAACTTCAGTCTTCCTCTCTCCCCCTTTCATGGGCAGTGTTCAGAGCACACATGGAATTCTCCATCCAAGAACTTTTTTTAAAGGGCGGCGGCTTTATGTGGCCGCTTCTGATCCTTTCCTTCGTGACCGTCGCCATCGTTCTCGAACGCTTCATCTTTTTCACCATTCACCGATATCGGACGGGGCAAGTTCTTAGAGATCTCGCCAATAACCGCCTCAAACCAAATCCTCAAAATCCTCTCATTTCAATCGGACAGATTTTTGTCGAATCCGCAGAAGGTGGAGAAGAACATTGTCTTAATGTCACCGAACGGGCAGCAGCTCGCCTCATTAATCAACACGAGCGAGGACTCAGAACTCTCTCGCTGATTGCTTCCATTTCACCTCTCATTGGACTGCTTGGAACCGTTTGGGGAATGGTGATTGCTTTTTCCAAAATTGCAAAGCTCGGGGAAAGCGTCACCCCATCCGATTTTGCCGATGGAATTTGGACGGGACTACTCACGACGGTTGCAGGACTTCTAGTGGCAATCCCAGCTATGGCTCTCGCTAAGATCTTTGAGGCCAAAGTCGACAAGCTTGTTCACGATCTGAATGTCATCACATCGCACCTTCGAGAACGTTACTTCTCTTAATCTTTGGCTATGCTGATTACTCGAAAACGGCGAATTGACGCGGGAATCGATATGACTCCGCTGATTGATGTCGTTTTTCAACTCCTAATCTTTTTAATGGTGAGTAGTCAGTTCATTAAACCTGACCTCAGAGTAAAACTACCAACTGGCCCACTGGAGACTGCCAAAGCCAATCCAGATCTCGATGTTCTCAAGCTGGTTATCCTAGAGGACCACACAATTCTTCTTGAAGGAGAGCAAGTTGCTCAAGAGCAACTCAGCAGTAAACTTCGTGATGTGATCCGCCATACAAAAATTACCTCGTTGGTCATTCGCAGTGACAAGAAAGCAGATGTAGGAACATTTCTTCCAGTCATGGAAATCGCGAGACAGAGTGGCATCGTGAACCTTGCTTACGACAAAAGTAATGATGATAAATCTACAGCAACTGTTGTTGCTGAGCCTTTAGAAAAAGGTTTTGGTCAGACTTTAGGTAATGCTTTAAGAAGAATTTTACTTTCATCTATTCAAGGTGCAAGTGATAACTTAGAGCTACTTCTCCAAGAAGTTGACTTAGTAAAGCAGAACCTAGAAGATGTTGCTACTATCATTGGACCTAAAGACGAGGAGGAATGAACATGGATGAAATAGACATGGACATGGGAGGTAGTGACGGACCCCAAAGTGAATGGGACCGCCTATCTTCTCAAGAACGAAAAGAATTGCTCAGGGCAGTGTTTGACGATAGTGAGTGGTACGACGGCCCACCTTATCACGAAGGAGGACAATTTCACCCAGCA
>JALRJZ010000252.1 GCA_023261045.1 Akkermansiaceae bacterium | reverse complement strand
CGCGCTCAAATCCCAAGATCCCTCATTCACAAAACCCATATCATAGAAAACCGCGCCTCGAACCATTTCGGTAATTGGGATGGTCAACTCCAGAGATGCAAAAGCGCTCGTTCCTCCACCGAGGACCTCTTTGGAAGCAGGATCACGAGGGCCAATATCGCGATACTCAAATCCTCGAAGATCACGAGAGCCTCCGAGAAACTGACGCTCAAAAATTGGAACTTTCCCATCACCCCCGATTTCATCGACTGTTGCAAACTCGCCTCGGGCCGTCAGAATGGTATCCCAAGCAAGATTCCAGTGCTTTGTCCCTGATGTTGAAATGGTGTAAGTATCAACATCTCCCCCAAGAAAACTTCCTGCGAAGCTCAATCCGACATCCACCTTGTGGCCACGCCTTGGAAGTTTATTACTATCTCGACTGTCGTAGACATAGTTCAGAGAAAGAGCACTCCGTAAATACTTTCCATCTTCAGCTTGGAAGGCCGGCGAGCTATCCGCTTCAACATCAACTTCGATATTTTCGAAGCGATATTCCGCTTTCAAATAAGCTTTTCGGCCAATTGGGCTACGAAGGAAAACGGCTCCTCCAAGGTTTGTCTGATCATACTCATCACTCAGATACAAGAGATCGCGATAAAACATCTCTGTTCCCAAGGAGAGCTTGCGCCCTAAAAACCAAGGTTCGACAAAAGACAATCGAAAATCTTTACGCTCCGTGCCTGCACGCAAACTCGTCGAAAAGCGCTGCCCGGCCCCGCCACCTCTAAAATTAAAAGGCTCGCGAATATCAAAGTTGGTTTGCTCAAAATTCACAAACCCAACAATGTTATCAATTGAACTCAACCCGAGACCAAAATTAATCGATCCCGTTTGTTTCTCGGAAACGAGAACATTGACGTCACGGTATCCAGATTGGGTGCTTTTTGCTCCCGAGACCTGAACATCAGAGAAATAATTTAAGTTCTGAAGTCTCCTTTTCGTCGTTTCCAGATCAACTGAGTTAAAATTCTCGCCTGGACGCATCGGAACCTCGCGGCGAATCACTCGATCTTGGCTCTTCGTATTACCTTGAATGTTGACCCGCCCAACATTGACCCGCGTTCCGGGCGTGATCCGGTAAGCAAGACTCACTCTTGCTCCATCAAGCTCGCGAACATCTGGAACCACCGATGCATCAGCGTAGCCGCGAGAGCCATAATAACTGCGGATCATACGGATATCATCTCTCACTTTTTGAGACGAATAGGGCATCCCGCCAATTAAACTCAGAGCTGGATCCAACTCCTCACTCGTAAAGACCTTGATGTCTGGAAAGCTCACTGAATCAACAACATACTTAGGACCTTCAGTCACCGGAATTACCAGATCCACCCGCCCCTTCTTACCCTGCTCTCGGCGAGGAGCTCCTACTGTCGCCCGCCAATATCCTTGGCTACGATAGTAATCCTCCAACTTGACTAAATCTTCATCCAGAGCGACAGAATCCAGACGCCCTGATTTATCAAACCAAGAAAACCAACCTTTCTCTTTGGTTTTCATCTCCTTGCGAAGTTCCGCATCACTGAGAGTGTCATTTCCTTCAAAACGGATTTGATCAATCTCACTTTTCTCCCCCTCTCCGATCACAAAAATCAGATCCGCATAACCAGGCCGCCCCGTCGCCTGTAAGCGATGACTCACCTCAATATCCGGGTATCCATAACCGAGATAAAACTCTTCGATCTTTTTTCGTGCTTTGATGATTTGCGCATCACTTAAGATCTGACCCACTCCAATGTCCGTCTCTTTTGCGAGCTTCGTGTCAGAGAATTTTACGTTCCCAGAGAATCCTAATCCGCTTACCAGAGGCCGGGTCACCATCTCTGCGCTTACTTTTACCCCACCCTCAACCTCTTGAGCGAACCATTGCACGTCGTCAACCAAGCCTGTTTCATAAAGTGTTCGAGTGTCGTCATCCAACATGGTCTGCGAGTAGGCCTTACCAACTCTCGTAGACATGTGAGAACGAAGTCTCGCTTCATCAACGGTCCTCACCTCCCGATAGCGAATCGTCACTTCCTTGATCACTTTGCCTTCGAATTGGCCTGCCTCCTCAAGGAAATTCTGAGCGCTGGCTCGTTCAACGATCGTTGGGGCTACCAGGAGAGCACCCCAGAAGGCAACCATTCGCAGCGGATTATTTGAGAATAAAAAACACCTCATAGAATCAGTAAGAACTCTCTTACAGGGAGATTACGCCCATTGGCGAGTCATTCCGTCAAGGTCAATGACCACCCTTATTGGGCTAGAGCTCGTAAAAATCCCCATTTCCCTCCCTTGACCTCCTCGCCGTTCCCACATAGCTTCTCGCCCCCGCGTAATACGCACTTGAACCCGTCGCCATGAACATCAGTCTGGAGAAGAAAGAAAAATGCCTCGCCGCACTTCGCGTCGAGATTCCCGCCGAACTTGTCACCGCAGAGCGTAACAAGGTTCTCAAAGCCTTTGTCAGCAAGGCCCGCATCCCCGGATTTCGACCAGGAAAAGCGCCCAAGGCCGTCATCGAAAAAGCTCATGGGCAAAGCATTACCCAAGAATTAGAGTCTCGTTTAATCCAGAACAGCTTCCAACAGGCCCTTAAAGAAAATGAGGATCTGAGCGTCTTAAACGTAAAAAACCCTGAAAACGTCGTCCATCAAGCGGACGGATCGTTCACTTTTGAAGCAGAGCTGATCCTTTCGCCTGAATTTGACCTTCCCGAATACAAAGGCTTGGAAATCGAAGTTCCTAAAAGCGAGGTGAGCGATGAGGTCATCGAGCAGAATCTCGAGCAGCTTCGCCAGCGCTTTGCTGATTACAACGATATCGAAGATCGCTCGGCCGAAAAGGGAGACCTCGCAATTATTGACTACACCGCCACCATCGATGGGAAACCTCTCGATGAAGTCGGCGGAGAGCAAGCCAAGCCTCTAGCTTCAAACGAAGGGTATTGGATTCGTATTGAGGACGAAGCATTTTTCCCAGGATTCACTGATGCTCTTATTGGCACCAAGAAAGACGACGAAAAAGAGATTAAAGTCACTCTTCCTAACGATTTCCCGATCGAAAAACTTCGCGAGATGGAAGCTGTTTTTGCAGTCAAAGTCACTGGCCTCAAAGCCGAAGTTCTTCCAGAACTTGACGACGAATTCGCCTCCAAAATCGAACCAGGAAAGACCCTTGAAGATATCAAAGGCTTAATTGCGACAGATATCGAATCTCGCATGAAACAACAGATTGAGGAGATGAAGATCAACGCTGTTTTAGCGAAGCTGAATGAAGCCGTTGATTTTGAAGTCCCAGCCGATTTCCTCGCCTCCGAAACTCAAGGTCAAGCAGATGCCATGGTTCGCGAAGAAATGCAAAAGGGAGCAAGCCAAGATGATCTGGAAGCTAACCAAGAAGCGGTCTTCGAAGCTGCTGGCGTCCGCGCAAAGAATAGCCTCAAAACCAATTTCCTCCTCACGGAAATCGCAAAACAAGAGAAACTGAGTGTCGCAAACAGTGATGTTCTAGCCCGTGTCACTGTGATGGCCAAGCAGGCTAAAAAGCCCGTGAAAGGCTTCATGAAAGAACTGCAACGCGATGGCCGCCTCGGAAACATCCGTCAGAATATGCTCTTCGGTAAGGCCATTGACTTTTTAATCGAGCACGCGACTATTAAGGAGATTGATTCACCAGCTGAAGAATCACAAACTGAGCAATAAGAATTATGTTTCCTACTCCCACC
>JALRJZ010000251.1 GCA_023261045.1 Akkermansiaceae bacterium | reverse complement strand
CCTTCATCGTGGGGAGGATCTACCAGAATCTCCCAATGAATTTGACGACACTCCGATCGTTGATCTCATTGAAGAGAAGATTGATCGTGAGCTCGATGACAAAGAGGCCGAATTCGTTTCTAAGGTCGAGAAGAGGTATCGCCGATATGTCATCGAGGGTGAGATCCACGATCACGATATGGTTCGTCTCAATCCCCGCTGGGATATTGTGAGTTATGAGCCCTTAGAGCTTTGGCCAGTGCCTCCTGGTGACATCCTTGAGTTTTGGAATTATCTCGCATACGCCTTTTACAAAAAGAAGCTTCCTTACCCAGATTTTATGGAGGCGATCACCGATCTCGAAGCGGTTCAACGCCGTATGCATGATTGGGAGCAGGAGCGTGAGGTTGCGGCATGGTATGAGCGCATTGAGAGCGTCAACGAGAGGCCTCCTTTGGAGGTTCCTCATCAAATCGAGTTTCGTCTGATTGCGACCATTAATGAAGCGCGAGTAGAGTATCGTGAGGAGGGTTTCGAGGAGTGGGTTTCTCTGCGTGAAAAGGGAGAAATTGAGAAAGTTCTTAAGCCCTTTGAGGCCTCGGCTCTTCGGATGGATGCGGGAAGCCAAATTTTGTGGGAGCATTTCCTGCGGTATCACGAGAAGACAGGAGAGACCTACTTAGATCTGGAAAATGAGGAGGCTTGCTGCTTCATGAACCTCTTGTTCCATCAGCCTGAATTGAAAGGTTTCATGGTGAATTTGGACGAAAAGCCCTTCCGCGTTGTGGAGGATGCTCTTTGTTGGACTTGCGAGGATGATCCCATTGATCCGAAGGCCTTCGGTCTTCAGCTCGTCACTAAGGCAAAAGAGAACGTCTCTCACTCGGTTCGATTGCTCCCAGGGCGAACCGAGCTCTATCAGTCGGATGAGACCGTTTTCCCAGGACCTCCACGGTGGTTGGAAGATACGGAAATCATGCCCCGGTATTCCATTCCGAAGTCCGTCATTGATTCTCTCGAAGGGGTAGAGTTCCTTCGTAAAATTGGTTCGACTCTCCCTCCTTCGATGACGAAGAGGGTGACCGATCTTGATTTGTTCCCTCACTTTAAGATGTGGGTTGAACAAGGATTGACCGCTGCTGAGACCGAGCACCTCGTGATTGATGTGAAGGCCTTTGAAGCAAAAGGACGTCGGACTGAGAAATTGATCAAAGCGGGTTGGGATTTGATCGAGCAGCAGCCGGTGAAAGGGAAGGCACTGCTTCGATTTGCTCGTGAAAAGCTGTATCCTGTTCCTGATTTGCTCCTTGAGATGGGGCTGACCTACGATGAAAAGCTCGAAGCTTTTAAGGGGAGGATCACCAAGCAATTCCCAGAGAAATTTGCGGAATGGGTTGAGTCGATGCCTGACTACATCGAGTTAGACATCGAGGCAAAACTTAAGACCATTCTTTCTGATCCAGTCACTGCAGCCATCCGCTTTGAGGTGGTTAATCAGGAAATCGATTGGTTCGACCTGCGAGTCGTTATTGATGTCGAAGGAGTGAATCTTTCGAAAGCTCAGATTCGTCAGCTTGTCGCCGCGCGTGGGGGATATGTTCGCATGGACGATGGTTCGTGGATGAGACTTGAGATCAAGCTTGATCCTGATCAGCGCGATGCCGTGACCCGATTGGGCCTTGATCCATTCGATCTTTCTGGAGAGACCCACCGCATGCATGCCATGCAGCTTGCAGATCCGAAAGCGGCGGAAGTCTTTGATCCAAAAGCCTGGAAGCGTATCAAGGATCGCGCCCGTGATATCCAAATTGATATCACTCCAGATGTTCCGGAGACTCTGAACGCAAGCTTACGCCCTTATCAGGTCGAAGGGTTCCAATTCTTAGCTTACCTTGCGACCAACGGTTTTGGCGGGATTCTTGCCGATGATATGGGTCTTGGTAAGACCATTCAGAGTATTACCTACATTCTTTGGTTGCGAGATTTCGTCGCGCAGCAGGAGAAAGGTAAGAAGAATATTGGTCCAGCTCTCGTCGTTTGCCCGAAGTCTGTGCTCGATGTTTGGGCAACGGAGGCCGGTAAGTTTGCTCCACATCTTCAAGTCAAAGTGCTTCGGACTCGAGATGACCTGGATTTAGACGAGGTCAATAACAGACTCGATATCCTTGTTTTAAACTACGCTCAGCTGCGGGTTTGCGGTGATGCGCTTAATACCGTGAGGTGGTTGACGGTCATCTTAGACGAAGGTCAACAGATTAAGAACCCTGACTCCAAAGCTGCGAAGTGTGCCCGTGAACTCGATGCAGAGAATCGCTTGGTGCTCACCGGAACGCCGATTGAGAACCGACTGATGGATATGTGGTCCTTGATGGCTTTTGCGATGCCGGGGGTTCTTGGAACAAGGGCTTATTTCAAGCGTCGCTTCGATAAGCGCAAAGACCCAGGTAGCCAAAATCGTTTGGCAGCTCGGCTTCGTCCATTCCTTTTGCGCCGGACCAAGAGTCAGGTTGCAAAAGATCTTCCGCCTAGAACTGAAGAAGAGGTGTTTGCAGGTATGGAAGGAATCCAAGAGGAGCTTTACAAAGCGGAACTCAAGCGAATCCAGAAAGCTCTCCTTGGTCTCGATTCCGATGAAGCAGTCAAAAAGAATAGCTTTGCGATTCTTCAGGGCTTGATGCGTCTTCGTCAGATTTGCTGTCACCCTGGCCTCATTGATCCCAAGTGGATTAGGGAGGAAAGTGCGAAGATGAACGCCTTGTTCTACCTCCTCGATCAGTTGCGTGACGAGGGGCATAAAGTGCTCGTCTTCTCGCAGTTTGTTTCGATGCTCGACATTATCAAAACGCGTTTGGAGATGGAGAGCCGTCCCTTTAACTATCTCACAGGGCAGACGAAGGACCGAAAGGGAGAAATTGAGAAGTTTCAGACAACAAAAGATCCGTCGGTCTTCTTGCTTTCGTTGAAAGCTGGTGGTGCGGGACTGAACCTGACCTCAGCCTCTTACGTCATTCTTTATGATCCATGGTGGAATCCTGCCGTGGAGAACCAAGCCATCGACCGAACTCACCGAATCGGCCAAAAGAATAAAGTGATTGCCTACCGACTTCTGACTCGTGACTCGGTGGAAGAGAAGATTCGTATCTTGCAGCATCAAAAAACTGCATTGGTGACCAACATCTTGGGTGATGAAGGCTTTGCAAGTAACCTCGGGGTTGATGATCTTCAGTTTATCCTAAGCCATGGAGGCGGGGATGATGATGATATGATGCCATCGCCGTCTGCGAGTGAAAAACCGAAGGTCGCGAAAAAGGCCGCGAAAAAGGCTGCGAAGAAGGCTGCGAAAAAATCTCTAGAGTAATTATTAGCGCCATTGCTTTTTGAAATCCTGCTTTGTGAGAATCATGAAGCAGGATTTTTTCTGCCTTGCCGAAAAACGGATCACGAGAGATACGTATAGGCCAAAGTAATACTATGATGAATCGACGTTATTTTAGCCAACTCACAGCTTCTATGGCTGTTCTTTCCCTCGATAATCTTTTTGCGGCTCACCACGAGTCGAAAGGTGAAGCATTTAAAGCCAAATTTGCCCCATCACCTGGCCAGCTCTTTGCAGGAAAGGGTAAAAAGCTTAGCTACGTTGACCAGATGAAGCTTGCTTATGATCTTGGATTTAGAGCCTGGGAGGATAACGGTCTGAAAGGACAAAGTAACCAAACGCTCGAAGAGATCCGTAAGTTTTTAGATGAGTCTAAAATGGAATTTGGAGTTTGTGTAATC
>JALRJZ010000250.1 GCA_023261045.1 Akkermansiaceae bacterium | reverse complement strand
CCAACATCGGGGGCGCCTATAGATAAGGGGTTGTTGAATCGGAGCTTTGAGCTCGTGACGAGATGGTAGTCTTGGTTCGGTCCGCTAAGTAAAACAGTCGCCGGGATCCCTAATTGAGAATTGTATCCCTCAATCTTTGTTGATTCATTAGAAAGGTTTCCATCAGGAGAAAAGGCAAAGGCTCCATAGAGAGTTTGCTCAATATGAGCAACTTTGGTTTGGGCTCCTGCGAGCAGTAAGGCTCTAAATTGCTTTGGGCAGCTCCCTGGATTCTTCTCCTCTTTGATGAACTTCAATGACTTCAGATTAAAAGAGGAATTCCAGTAGGTGAGTGCCTTGTCATCTGTTGCGGATAGGTCCACGTCCATTTCTCCTGGTTCTCCTAAGCAATCAAACCGCAGGCCGGTGAAAGATTGGCTCCACCTTGAGTAGGGGCCGACCGTTTGAACTGTTCCATCAACCCAGCTTGAGGTTCCAGGAACGCTGTTGTCACTATCTAGAAAAGTTAGCTGAAATTGACTGAGTTGGCATGGGAATCCATGAAGAAGAAGCTCTGGATCAAAGGTGCCATCGGTTGCTACTTGACGTCCTGAAACTCCAGCAAGTCGGATGTAGTACTTTGAAGCATCTGGTAGAAGTTTGTATTCATAGTCAGAAAGATTTCCTCCAAGGCGAGAGGCTCCGGGGAATTGTGCAGAAGTGACAATGAAGTTGAGTCCTGGCAGGTCACCGATTCCATTATTGTATGCTGGATCGGTGCTGTAGTTGAGGACCGGATTGTTAATATTTCCATTAAATCCAGATAAAAGGAGAAGTGCTGGTGTTTGGTCTGCATCGCCAGCGATAAGGAGCTCCTCTTTGAGGAGTCGGTTGTCCTCCGCGTAGAGCTGATAGCCGGGCATGTAAAATGTGGCGCTCTGGAATTCGCTGGTGCGATGGGCGTATTGATCAGGCGATCGCCGTCCCCAAATAAGGTTGGTGTCCAAGGTAAGGTTTCCTTGGGAATGGAGTCCTCCGTTAGGGAGGGGGTGAAGCAGGTTGCCTTCAGGTGCTTGTGAGATAGTTTCAGGAGGTATGTCAGATGTGCAATCATCACCCTCGCATGTTTGGTAGTATTGCAATCTTACCTTTTCAGTGTGTTCAAGGGCTTGCTCGGGAGCAGGGTGACCATTCGCTAAAATCAACTCAGAACCTAGGTTTTGGTTTACCTGAGTATGGGTCGGAAAATGCGGTTCAAAGTCTCCCCCGGCAGTAGTTAGGGAAGCTGATAGGCGTGCTGTGCCATCAGATCCGGAAGTGATGGTGATACTGTTTCCGCTCAAAGAAACGTTTTTCAGATAACGATCATTTGATCGGCGTTGACTCAAAGAATGATCGATTCTTCCACGATCGCGAAGGCTTTCAATTTGGGCATAAGCCGCATCATGCACATAGTTTGCCAATACCGCGCTGAAGAGTAGTTTTCCCTCCATCACCGTTAGATTGTTCACTTCAAAGGATAGTGGGTGAGCCTCGTCGGAAAGTCGGGCATCTGCGCCAAGGGGGATCGCTTGTTCACTCTCTGGACAGAGGTCGCTTTGGAGTGTTATGGGGCCATTTTTTGTAATCTGGGTTTCCCCAAGAAACGCGTTTTGAGACTGATCCACGATAAGGTTCAATCCCTGAGGAAACAAAACGGTCATGTTGGTGGCACTTGCACCCGATGAGGAAAGATTGACCGAACCATACTTTAGCTGAATTCCACCATGATTGCATTCAATGTCGTTCTCAGAATCAGGGAGGTAGACTTCTTGGCTGCCTTCTATAACTTTACATGTTCCATCATCTCGTAGTTGGACAGAGAGAGGGGCTCCATCTCCAAAACGATACTCGCTTCTATTGTCAATGAGTCCCTGATTGGTGGGGATTGCGATCATGGTTTGAACGAAGCTTTGGGTCGTTCCTACTCCCACAGTTGGGTTGTTAGAGATTTTCTGAAATGTTGTAGGAAAACTACCAAAGCTGAGCTCGCCCGAAAAATGGAGCAGTTGCCTAGAGGTTTCCCGACTCGTGGCATTGGCAAATACAGATCCTTGGATATCCTCGAGGTGGCTTACCTGGCAGTTGAGCTGGTATCTTTCACTTGCCGATTTCAGCTGCCTTAATGGTTTGATGTTTGCGGTAATTGACTCAGAGATTCGATCGATAGGACTCAGTAATCTGTGGCTGTTAACGTCTCGATTGATGACGATGATTCCATCGTTCTCTAGTGGGATGCTTTCTCCACTTGTTTGCTCAATGAGATCGAAATCAATCGTAAATGAGATTTGATCTGTAGTGGTTGGTCTTTCGTATCCGTCCCATCGACTATAAAAGATGTCCGCAGAGGCATTGAAGGACTGGTTGTCAGGATCAGTGCTCAGAGCGCTGAGCGTCAGCCAGGAGAGATCGGAAATGCCAGCTCTGACGTTGTAAGCGCCATCACTACTTGAGGTATTGGTAAAGTGTAGGAACTGAGTGAGTTCAGTCGCGGTTTCACCATTTTTATTGTTCACATTTTGCCAATTTCCAGGAGATGATTCCTCCTGCAAAACCCCCCTCACGCGGTAGGATATTTGTGGGCTGAGTGTGGCGACTGGATCAGGCATTGCTTGAAATCTCAGTTGGGTGACACTTTGACCTAGCAATGAATTTAGAGAGACTGACTGCGCGGTTGTGTAGGCTAATGCCTGATTTATGGGACCGCCGTTAACGAGTTCGACTGGTTGATTTTTTGAGTTCTCAAGTTGGTAGGCGATTCGGTAGTTTCCCAGGTGTGAAAGCGTGCCGGCCGAGATCCTAATGGTTGCGCTAAATTGAGTTTCAGCTGTGTGGCGATTCGTTCTCGGATCTCCATCAGCGCTATCTGAATCTAAAAGGTAGCTATGTGATAGGGTTGCTGCAGTAAGCTCTTGAGTGACCGCTGCGCTTAAAACAACAGGCCCTAATAAAAAGGTGAGTATTCCAATCGTTGCTCTAAGGCCGAAATAAGTAGAAAATCTTGAAAATCGCATGACTTAAACGCGTCGTTAACTTAGAGATTTCCTGGGGGGGGAGTCAAAACACTTCCTTATTATTCCGGCTAAAAAGGCGATTCTTAATCGAGAACCACTGAGAGGGAAGCGGGGCGAGCGCGCAGCTTTAGATGACGCGCACCTCACACTTCTCGCTGAGATTGCGGTTGTGATTGAATCCTCTTATCCAGAAGTTTAAGCGGCATTCGAGCGCCTTTTCTTCATCGTTGGAGGCTTTTCTCCCTTCACGCAGGCTTCGTTGATGACCACCGTGCCGATATCTTCTCTGGAAGGAATTTCAAACATGACATCGAGCATCAAGGATTCAAAAATGGAGCGTAGCGCTCTTGCGCCAGTACCCCTTTCGATTGCTTGTTGGGCCATAGTGCTAAGTCCATTTTTGGTGACCTCTAGTTTGACCTCATTCATCGAGAGCTGCTTTTGGTATTGTTTTAAAAGGGCGTTCTTCGGCTCCGTAAGGATTCGCACGAGTTCATCTTGGGTGAGTTTTCTTAGCGAGGTGAGGACAGGAAGGCGTCCGATGAATTCGGGGATTAAACCAAAATGCAGGAGGTCCTCAGCACGGACTTGCTTTAAGAGGCTCAATTCCTCTTGTTCAGGTGCTTCATCAGAAACTTCTCGGTTAAATCCTAAAACTCGTTTTCCAAGACGGCGGCGCACGATGTCTTCCATCCCGACGAATGCTCCACCGCTGATAAAGAGAATCTTTTCGGTGTTTACTTGAATATATTCT
>JALRJZ010000024.1 GCA_023261045.1 Akkermansiaceae bacterium | reverse complement strand
AAGCTTTGGACTCGTTGATCAGGTTCTTGAAAACAAGAAAGAGCTAGGAGAAGCAAAGAAATAGCGCCCAGCAAAAACAGCAATCTAGAAAGCGGCTGAGTCGATGACTCGCCGCTTTTTTTATTTACGAAGGATGGGTGTAGCCCTCCCGGTAAGGACGAGCGAGCAAGTGATTTGCCTCTTCGTCTCCAATGATTCGTCTCGCTTTTTCATCCCAAGCCAAGGAACGGTGAAGCTCTTGTGACATATTCGCAAGAATACATGCAGATGTTGAGCGATAACCTTCCTCAATATCTGCCACCGGACGGCCTCGGTCCTCGATTCTTGAGAGGAGGTCTCTTAGGTGAACTCGAATGGCAGGGGCAACATGCTTCTCAATACCTTCTTCGGTTTGATCCTCGGGATATTTATCAAGCTCCAAGCCGACTTGACCTTCAAGTCTTCGCCCTCGACCCCTTGGGATGAATTCCCATCGATGCACATCTCCCTTAAGGGTTCCTTTTTCTCCATAAATGAAGAATGCCCACGGAAACTTTGGATCTGGAGCATCCCCCCAAGTTCGGTGATTCCAAACAACCTCCAACTCATCAAAAGAGAAAGTGGCCGTTTGAGTATCAGTAATATTGGCAATACTTTGCTTATCCACATAGATTCCACCGCTCGAAGAAACTCTCTTCACCTCCCCCAAATCAAGCATCCAGCGCACTGTATCGAGCATGTGGATACACATATCCCCAACAATCCCATTCCCGTATTCCTTAAAGGCCCTCCAACCCCGTGGATGGACAACTCGGTTGAATTCTCGCATGGGTGCAGGTCCTGTCCAAAAATCCCAATCAAGGTGCTCAGGTATCTTAGCCATGGCCTGCTGAGGAGTCTGGCGACTCCGCATATGGTAATAGCAGCAAATCTCAGCATGCCCGACTTCTCCGAGAAGCCCGGCATCCACAATCTGCTTCTTGGCATCAATTAAATGCGGCGTTGAACGACGTTGGGTCCCCACTTGCACCACCCGGTTTTCTTGCCTCGCCGTATCTAAGATTGCCTGCCCTTCCGCGACATCGACTGAAATTGGCTTCTGAAGATAGAGATCAGCTCCTGCCTTCATCGCCTCAATAGCACACAACGCATGCCAATGATCCGGCGTCGCAATCAAGACGAGTTCAGGCTTCTGCTTCTCCAAGAGGTCTTGGTAATTCTTGAACGTTGCCGGCCTCTTTTTTGACAACTGCCTTTGTGAGACAAGGTCAGCCGCCCCGGACAAAAGTTGAGAATCCACATCACAAAGCCCCACCACCTCAACAGGCGCAACCTGAATGAGTCGCAAGAGGTCGATCTTACCATACCAACCGGTTCCAATGAGAGCCACTCGCTTTTTAAAATCACCAAACTCACCATACTGAGCTCCAAGTGATCGCGAAGTTGCTAGAAATGGCAGACTCGCATAGGCCGCGCTTTTTAAGGTAAATGATCGACGATTCATTCTCGGATTCTTTAGTCTGTTTGAAACATCTTGTCGACACCCCACTTAAGAATAGCAATGAATTGGAAAAGAGTCCTCATCGGAAAATGGTCCTGGTGGCGACCCATTCAATCAATCACCGTGATCTATCTCCTTCTCTTGGTCTTTGTCGTAAGCTCAGCAGACTCACTTATCTTTCAACCGCCAGAGACACCCTACTCAACAAGCTGGGAGCACTTCACAACAATCGAGGACACACAAGGAACCCGAATCGCTGCTTATTACCGACCTGCCGCAGAAGCAATGCCCACCATCTTGTGGTCACATGGAAATGCCGAAAACCTTGCGACCGTAAAACACGCGATGGATGGCCTTCACGAATTAGGTTATGGGGTTTTAGCCTATGACTATCCTGGCTATGGAGAAAGCTTAGCACCATCCCAAGCAACAACATCACCTTCTGAACAAGGTTGCTTTAGGGCGATCGAAGCAAGCTATCAATTCCTCACTAAAGCCAAGGATATCCCCGCCCAAAAGATCCTCTTGGCTGGACAATCAGTAGGAAGCGGACCTACATGTTGGCTTGCAGCAAAAGAGCCTCACGCGGGGGTCCTTCTGATTTCTCCCTTTTTAAGCGCTTTTAGAACCGTCACACGAATAGCCCTCTTTCCCTTTGATCGTTTTCCAAATCTTCATCACATCAAAAAATTTAACACACCATTACTGATCGTGCATGGGGAGAATGACCGCGTCATTCCTTTCAGCAATGGCAAGAGCCTCTACAATCTTTCGGCCTCGAGCGAAAAAACTTTTCTTCCGATCCCAACAGCTGGCCACAACGACATTTTTATCAAGGGAGCCATTCCCATTTTTGAAGCAATCAACCATCTCACTGACAGTTTCAAAAAAGAATAGCTCTGCTGCACGACACTCTCCGCTCTCTCTTACAAAATGAAATTAACCATTCCCTTAGCCCTCTCCCTTATGATGAGCCATGCTGAAGAAGCACGCCTAAACTACCCCGACTCAAGTCCAGAGAACCTCACAGAGCAACTCCACGGAATCAGCGTTCCTGACCCTTATCGCTGGCTTGAAGATCTCAACTCCGAAAAGACTGCTTCCTGGGTCAAAGCACAAGACACCTTAACGCGGCGCTACCTTGATTCCATTCCTCATCGGGATGAACTGACCAAACACCTGACTCAGATTTGGAATGTTGAGCGCTATGGCACCCCTTTTAAAGAAGGAGGCTACTACTTCTTTTCCAAAAACAATGGACTACAAAATCAATCGGTTCTTTACGTCACTGAAAGCTTAGCCGCTGAGCCTCGCATTCTTCTCGATCCGAATACCTTATCTGATGATGCCACTGTTTCCCTGAGTAATTACGAGATTTCTCCTAATGGAAAACTCATGGCCTACTCCACCTCAGCATCAGGCTCTGATTGGGTAGAGTGGAGAGTTCGTGAAATTGCCACCGGAAGGGATCTCCCCGATCATCTGAAATGGTCAAAATTCTCAGGGGCCTCGTGGTCAAAGGACAGTAAGGGATTCTATTACGGTCGTTTCCCCACTCCAAAACAAGGTGAGCAGATGATGGCACAAAACACTCACAAAAAGATCTACTACCACCGCATTGGCTCCAGTCAGAATGAAGACACTCTCATTTACGAACGCCCTCATCACCCAAAACAAGGAATCTACTGCCAACTCAGCGACGATGGTCGCTACCTTCTGTTCCATATCTCTCAAGGAACCGACACGAAAAACGGACTATTTTACCGGGACCTCTCAGATCCCAATTCAAAGGTGGTCGAACTTCTTGGTGATTTTGACGCATCCTACTCACTCATCGACACCATTGATTCCGTGTTCCTGATTCAGACCGACCTAGGAGCCCCTCGCCAAAAGGTCATCGCCATCGATCTCAGCGATCCATCGCCAAAAAAATGGAAGACAATCATTCCCGAGAAAACCGAGACATTGCGCTCAGTCTCTCATGTTGGAGGAGTTCTAATTGCCAACTACCTCAAAGACGCCCGGAGCGAGGTCTGCCGCTACACTCCACAAGGCCAAGAACTCGAACCCATCAAACTTCCCGGACTTGGAACCGCTGGAGGTTTCGCGGGCAACGCCAAGGACAGTGAGACCTTCTTTTACTTCACCTCGTTTACCTCACCAGGGACGACTTACCGCTACGATGCCACTCAAAATACTTACAAGGTTTTCAATGAGCCCGAGACTCACTTTGACCCAAGCAATTATCAATCGATACAGATTTTTGCGACCTCAAAAGACGGAACGAAAATCCCCATGTTTGTCGTGCACCGAAAGGGAATCAAGCTCAACGGTGACCACCCAACCCTGCTTTATGCCTACGGAGGATTCAACATTTCACTGCGCCCCTCTTATTCACCAGCCACGATTACTTGGCTCGATATGGGCGGCATCTACGTAATGGCAAATCTTCGAGGTGGAGGAGAATATGGTGAAGGGTGGCATCAAGCCGGCATGAAACTCAAAAAACAAAATGTCTTTGATGATTTTTTTGCATGCTCCCAACATCTCATTACTCAAAACTACACAAACTCCAAACGCCTTGCAATTTCGGGAGGCTCTAACGGAGGTCTACTCGTAGGTGCTTGCATGGTGCAGCGTCCCGAGCTTTTTGGCGCCTGCCTGCCTGCTGTTGGTGTCATGGATATGTTACGCTTCCATAAGTTCACCATCGGCTGGGCATGGGAGGCTGAATACGGCTCTCCAGATGATCCTATACATTTCAAGAATCTTCTTAAGTATTCACCCTACCACAACTTAAAACCAAACCACTATCCTGCGACAATGATCACCACTTCGGATCATGATGATCGAGTTGTCCCCTCTCATTCATTCAAGTTTGCGGCAGCCCTCCAAGCAGCCCAACAAGGAAACCAACCCAGTTTAATTCGTATTGAAACGAAAGCCGGTCATGGGGCAGGAACCCCAACATCAAAACGAATCGAGGCAACCGTCGATAAGTTTTCGTTTCTATCCAAAGCGCTTAACTTCGACATCAACCTCTAGCTTTCTTCTTCGAAGACAACTTGGTCGAATACCTGGATTTTCCCTTCGGCCCGGTGTCGCAAGCGGTTGAGACGAAACCACCTCCATTGAGCATCCTTTTTCTCAAGGGTGAGAAGCTCCACAATCGAAGGCTTCAACTCATCAAACTGGAAATCCCCAAGGTCTTCCCGATGATTTTCAATCCAATTGTGAACCTCCTCATCCGAGACTTGTGTATGTGTGGCTGATTCCAAATAAAGTTCCCGCTGAAGACGAGCCATCACTCTTAATTTTTGCTCTTTAAAACCCTGCCACCCGCTTTGAATCGCCAGCTCCTTGAAAGCTGATGGATCAAGGTAACGCCGGTTTTCAATTTCCACCTCATCACTCAAGATTTCCTCTCCAATGGCATACACCTCAGACTCCGTTACCGTGATTTGCAGCTTTATGAGCTCATCATCAATGAGTTGATCCAAAATAAGCATGCGGAGCATGCGACGCTCGGAAACCGATGTCTCATCGAGGGATCGCCCGCGCCTCCAAAGATATTCTTTGAGAGCTTCTTCTAGCTGCTTTTTAAAAATTGGCCTCTGGTAAACTCGTGCTGCAACACCATCAGCTTTTGCTTCAGCGAGCTCACTTTTTTCATCTTTAGCCGGCTCATTGAGTGAAACAAACACCGGACCTTTAAAAACGAAAAGATCACCAACTAGATAGGAAAGAAAGATGAGATAGATTCCCATCCTCAGAGCCATCTTATTGTGAATACTCATCTCACAATAACGGTTGCTCCAGGTCGCGCATAACTCGGAAAACGAGCAGCATCCCAATTTGAAAGACGATAACAGCCCGCACTTTGCGAACGCCCGATGGTCCTCGGGCTGTCTGTTCCATGAATTCCAATTCCAGCCTTGGTTAACCCATTCCAGATAATACCAACAGGATTGTTTGGGCCGTGTGGCACCTGGGTAAACTGATCTCCTCGCTGACCTGTCTCAAGGAGTTGTTTATCATATCGCCAGCCCGGAAACTCGACGCTCGTCTTGATCTTCCAAGTGCCACGGTGAATAAACTTCTCTCTGCCTGGAGTGATCGGAAACATCGCCACAAGGCGGCCAAGAGGTTGCTGATCTTCTTCGGAAACAACCAAGGCAGCACCTGGAATATCTAATTTTTGCTGTGTCGGATCATAGATAAACAACTGTCGATTCTTCGTATCAATGACCACGTTTCTCTCACTGAGAATTGGATCTTCTCGATAGACCCGACCCACTTGCAGATTCTCAATACGAAAAGGCTTAATATTAGGAACCTTCAAAGGAGATCCTGGGCTCAGAGCATTGGCTTTCTTTTGCCCATTGAGCTCAATCAAAAAGTCTTCTGAAGTATGGTAGCGCTCAGCCATGAATTCCAGATAACTCCGGTAAGCCATGATTTTTAGGTTCCCTGTTTTTTCATAATCACGAGGCAAGTTAGGATTTATAAAGTCTTTGGAAAGCTGGGGAACAATAGCTATAGCAAAGAGAGTCCTTACTCCCTCGAGTGCCTCTTGGTGCAATAAATCCCAAGAATCTGGAGCACGCCCTCTAAATCGATTATAGGCATAGACAGCCGCTTTGGTGAAGGTCCCTGGTTTTCCGTCCAAAAAACCAGGCCCAAAACATTGCTGATCAAGAAAGATTTGAATCCTTAATCCCTCCTCCCCCACTCTTGGTTGATCTGTTTTAACGTCTGTTTGAAGCTCATTAGAGAGCGCCTTAGGTTGAATTAGAATTGCCTTCGGAATCTCTGCTTGAGCTGGATCGACAGAATCCTGAGCGACGCCAACAACGGGAGCAAAAACGAGCGAAAGGGAGATCAAATGAGAGCGCAGCTTCATTAAGAGATGCGAGAGTTTAACCGATCTTGATAAAATCTCCAGCCTTCTCCCCAGAATAATCAAAATCAAAGAACGCAAAAAAGCCCCCTCAATGATTGACGAGAACTCAGAGGTAGCTTAGCGCCCCGCGCGAACCCAATTATTTATGCCCGTTTTAGTAGGAAAAAAAGCACCATCATTCTCAGCCAAGGCTGTTAAAGGAGAAACCATTATCGAATCATTCTCTCTCGAACAATTTCTTGGAAAGAAATATGTCGTTCTATTCTTTTACCCAAAAGATTTCACCTTCGTCTGCCCAACTGAACTACACCGGTTCCAAGAAGAAATAGAAGAGTTCGAGAAGCGCAATGTCGCTGTGGTAGGCTGCTCGACAGATTCAGAATTCTCTCACTGGGCTTGGCTGAACACTCCAAAATCTCAAGGTGGCATCCAAGGAGTTTCTTATCCTCTCGTTGCCGACATTAATAAAACGATTTCGGAATCCTATGATGTTCTTGCCGGTCATGAAACGATTGATCAGGACGGAAATTACACTATCGAAGGTGAATTGGTCGCCTACCGTGGACTGTTCCTCATTGATCAAGAAGGAATCGTTCGTCATCAGGTTGTTAATGACATGCCACTCGGTCGCTCCATTCGTGAATGCCTACGAGTCATTGATGCTCTGCAACACTTTGAGGCCCACGGTGAGGTTTGCCCAATGGACTGGCAAAAAGGAGAGCTCGCAATGACCGCTGATCACCAGGGAGTCTCCAATTATCTCACCAATCAATAATCGGCACCACAATCCAAATCATCGATCGCAAGCTTCGTTGAGTCATCTCAACGAAGCTTTTCATTTGGATAAAACTTCGGTCAGATTTTTTTCTTCTTAAAGGGCAAACCGCACTGCCTCGATCATCAGCTGACGCACTTTAGAACGAGACACTTTCACCTTTTGCCTCCACTCGTCCCACGAAGAATCTTGCAGTCTTAGAAGAGTCTCTTTGCCAATCAAAGCAGGTAAAAGCGTCGCAAATCGCAACCTCTTTCCATTGAGCGCATTCGAATAAGATTCGGCAGCCTCGAGACACTCGAGAGCTTCTTGAATCCAAGGATCTCGCTGTGTCATGAGATCTCTTTGTTCTCTGACCCCCGGTAGATAGCATCGACCATTTGCCCAGTCCTCCGGGGCATCGCGAATAATATTAATGAGTTGAAGGCTATGACCATAAAGCCTCCCCCACTCATTCATCTGAGCACTCGAGGCCCTCGCAAAATCAGAAATCGTCTCAAAACCGATCTCAGTCCAAAATTCTCCAACACACCCGGCGACTTGGTAGGTATAGTTTCGTAATTCTTTTTGAGAACTAAGACTGACAATTCCTGAACCATCAAAGCGCACAAGGTCCCATTTTTGTCCCTCGGTAATCGTTCCAACGACTTTCTTAATCGCCTCCTGCTCAACCTGAGGAAGGTGACTTAAAGCCTCCTGACAATTTCCGATATGCTTCAATAAGATGGCTTCACCCTCCGGCAACCCGTCAAGACTCCCTGAAAAACAAAACTCGCCACCTTCTAAAATGGACCGGCGATAACTCTCCAAATAATCCCTACGTTCTTGAATTGACCAAATCGTCGCATCAGCAAAGGTATCACTGATTCTTGCAAGGAGATATCCCACACTCGCTGCAGGTCGGAAACTCTTCGGTAAAAATCTTAGACTGAGGTAAAAAGAACGCGAGACGTCCTTTAAAACCTTGCTATCCAAACCAGATTGCATTGCCACCTCCTCTTCTTCACTTAAAACTTCGCTTTCGACAAGCCTGTGCATCTTTATCTTCACATCCCCTTTTGCCATCGTCTTTGTCCTTATTGCTCTTTTTACAAGCACACTCCGGGGAAAACGGATTTAGCAGCCTTCGTCGAAGCTCTCGTCACCGAGGCAAATTACGCTGCGCGCTGCGCTCTCCCCCCTCTTAAGACGGTCTATTTGGGCGGCGGGACACCTTCGATGCTCTCTCCAAAACATCTTCGCCGCCTATTCGAGGGACTCCATGATGTTTTTGATTTTTCAGAAATTGAGGAGGTGACTTTGGAGGCGAACCCCGCGACTTTTACCACCAGAACCGCCCATCTCTATCAAGAGCTTCAAATCACTCGGGTCTCTCTTGGAATTCAATCATTTATCGCCCAACACCTCGAAACACTGGGTCGAGAACACACGCCCATGCAGGCGATCCAGTCAGTCCACTTACTCAGAGAATCGACGGCCCTTGAAGTCAACATCGACCTGATGTTTTCGATTCCCAATCAAACTCTTCTCGACTGGGAAGACACGCTCACCCAGGCACTCGCTCTCCAGCCCGAACACCTATCGGCTTACAATCTCACCTACGAAGAAGACACCGAGTTCTTCGAAAAATTTGCATCCGGAGCCTTCAAAGCAGATTCCAATCTCGACGCTCAAATGTTCAGCCTCGCTGATGAACTACTCACCACCCACGGATATGAGCATTATGAAACCTCCAACTACGCTCTTCCCGGCAATCGCTCAAAACACAATTCAGGATATTGGACAGGAAAGGACTATCTTGGCCTAGGACCTTCCGCAGTTTCAACGATCCAAAGGGAGAGGTGGCAGAACGTCTGCGACACCAGTGCCTACCTCAAACAAATCGCTGCCGTTGGCCATGCGCGCCAGCAAGGAGAGATCATTGATGATGAGGCATGGCGACTCGAACGAATCGCGCTCGAATTGCGAACATCCGAGGGACTCCCTCTCAATTATCTCACCTCTGGAACAAATCTTTCGGGGATCGAACACCTAATCGAAATGTCAGACACTCACCTCAAGCTCATCGGAGATGGACCACTTCTTGTGGACTCCATTGCAGCGGAGCTCGCTTGAAAAAGGTCAATTCTGAGATCGGTTGTTTGTCACTCATCTAAAAACGCCTGCCATGAATTGAGAAAAACTCACCGATCGAGTAAAATGTAATCTTTATTTCACCAAAGCGTATAGTAAGGATAACGGCAGGATCACCCACTCATGAGACTCTTATCTTTTATCATTTTTTTTAGCTGTGTTGTTCATGCTCACGCCTCGTTGAGCGCGCTTTTCCGTTCCAACGAGCAATCTGTTGAAACACAAGTTCCTCTCCCAGCGTTGATCGTCAAGCCGGGCGAAGTGCCAACCCCAGGACTCGCTCCCGGTCCATTTAGTGTTCATTACAAAGGCACCCTCATCATCCCCAAAAGATATCGCGTCTTCTTTTCGGTCGATCATATTGGGGAATTTAAGCTGAAGGTCGATGGCGAAGAAGTGGGCTTCACTGAGGGGAAATCGGACCGGCTTCGCCTCAACCCTGGAGAAATCCCCATCGAGATTGACTTTAACTCTTTGGAATCCGGAGAAGGTTCCTTTCGTCTTTTTTGGGAAGAAAGAAACGAGTTTCCTCGCATTCCGGTAGGAGCACGGTCTTTTACTCACCAAGACACCCCTCTCAATCCAGCACAACTTTTCGCGCAACATCGATGTGCTCAGTGCCATCCATTGGATGAACTCGGAGAGCTCTCCATGCCCGAGCTTGAACATGAGGGCCCCAACCTCGCAACGATTGGTGACCGAACCCACGAAGCATGGTTGACACGATGGATCGCCCAACCTGAGAAACTCAAACCAAGCACGACAATGCCTGCTCTGGTTGACCACACCAAACCAGAAGGAGCGCAAGCAGCTGCAGATATCGGAGCCTTTCTAGCGACTGTTGGATCGGGCGAAACGGAGAACTGGAGCCCAGACAAAACCCTGACAAAAGAGGGTGGGGTGATCTTTCATAATCTGGGATGTGTCGCCTGCCACACCAAACCAGATGCTCTGGAACACGATTTTCAAAATGAACGTGTCCCCCTGAATAATGTAGCCGCAAAATTCAAACCCGGGGCGCTGGTCGCATTTTTGAAAAACCCTCAAGAACACTACCCCGCTATCAACATGCCTAATTTCGGTTTTTCCGATCAGGAAGTAAATGCTCTTGCGGCCTATCTTACCGAGACTTCCACGGGCGAGCATACCCCTGACCCTTCAGAATTCCCTCCCGGAGATGCGCTTAGAGGCAAAGAACTTGTAAACGCTCTCAATTGCGCCGCTTGTCACGAAGGACTCGGTTCACCAAAGGGCTCAAACGCTCCAAAACTCACCTCTCTTAGCGACTGGTCTCTTCAAGGTTGCTTGGGACCCGATGAAAAACGTGGCGAAGCTCCCCGAGTGCAGCTGACGATGGAGGAAAAAAAGGCATTGACCCCAGAGCTCCTTCCGGCTCTTCGCTATGATACGCTCGGAGCCTACGCTACTCGACAACTCAATGCTCTGAATTGCACCAATTGCCATGCCTACAATGGAGCTCCTCCCCTCCTCTCATCAACTCATGCTGAGACCAAGGGACTTCTTTCTCATCTCACCGGCCATGATGAACGTTTGATCCAATATCGCCCTCCACTCACCCATATGGGAGCAATGCTTCACACGACTTTCAGCGAAAAAATGATTTTAGGAGAAATCAAGCCACGGCCAAGGCCATGGCTTGATATGCGTATGCCGGCATTCCCTCTTCATGCCCAAAAGCTCGCGCAAGGACTCGCTCAACATCACGGACTCCCTCCTTCTTCACCAGACCAAGAACCCGTCAATGAAGCGATGGTTGAAATTGGTAAAACCCTCATTACAAATCTGGCATGCAATGGTTGCCACGCCATCAATGACAAAGCTGCTGCTGCCTTCGAAGTTCAAGGAATTAACTTTGGAATGATTCACAGCCGATTAAGACCCGCTTATTACCATGAGTGGATGGACAACCCCACTCGTCTCATCCCCGAAACAAAAATGCCTCAGTATCCGGCATTCCCAGGAATTCTTGAGGATGATAAATCAAAGCAATTTGAAGCCATCCGCCAATATCTTAAATCCGTCAATCAGCCCCAGTGAGCTCACTTGAAGGAAAGACCGTTCTTATTACTGGAGCCTCATCGGGAATTGGTAAAGCAATCACCCGAAGCTGCCTTGACCACGGAGCTCAAACCATTGGCCTCTGTCGTTCGATCAAAAAGCTCCCAAGAGAAGTGATCGCTCTCGAATGCGATTTATCTTGCCCTGATCAAATCGTCACAGCCTTCGGGACCCTCACCCACCTTGATATTCTCGTGAATAATGCGGGGCTTGCTTATCTCTCTCAAATCACGACAGGTGATCCAACTTTGTGGCAAAAAATGTGGCAAATCAACGTGCACGCCCTTTCGCTTTGTTCGCAAGAGGCGCTCAAACTCTTTCCAAAGGGTTCAGGGCACATCTTAAATTGCTCCTCGCTCTCTGGCCACCGGGTGCCACCCACTGGTGGTTTCTACGCGGCCACGAAATTCGCAGTCCGGGCAATCACCGAATCGTTAAGATGCGAACTCTCGCAGTCCCGATCCGGCGTTCGGGTCTCATCGATCTCCCCTGGCTTTGTGGATACGCCGCTCCTGGAGGATTATTTTTGTGGACGAGAAGATCAATTAGCTCAGACAAAACGGGAGATCAGGATGCTCACCCCCGAAAATGTCGCCGCAACTGCTCTGCATATTCTGACGGCCCCAAAAGGAGTCGAAATCAACGACATTTTGATGCGATCTGCTGATCAGGCGGTCTGATGGGCCTCCAAGACCTAGAAATCAAGGCACTAAATCCTTGCCATCAGGGCAATTTACCCGTATGCCCCCGCTCCCTTCCGCGCGCTGCGCCATCAACAACGAGAAACGGAAAGGGTCCATCGCAGCGGTTTCTCACCTAAAAGCGCCTTCGTGCTTTAACGGAGGACCAAAAATATGATTAACGAACTCGTCAAAGACATGGTCGAAGCTGGTGTCCATTATGGTCACCAGACCAAGAAGTGGAATCCAAAGATGAAGCCTTATCTCATGAAAGATAAGGGAGGAATTTACATCATTGATGTCGAAAAAACGGTGCAATGCCTGGACAAAGCTTCTGACTTCCTCGCAAGCGTTGCGGGCAAAAATAAAAAAATCCTTTTCGTCGGTTGTAAGCGCCAAGCACAAGATGCAGTGCGCGAAGCAGCTGAAGCAACCGGTCAATACTACGTCAACTACCGTTGGCTTGGAGGTACTCTTACCAATTTGACCACCATTCGTAATTCAGTAAAACGCCTCAAGTACCTCGAGGAAATCGAGCGTGCTCCTGAATACAAGTCAATGTCCAAGAAAGAGCTTTCAGCTCTTGGTCGTGAGAAAGATAAACTCCACCGCAACCTCAATGGAGTCCGTTCCATGGAGAAGCAGCCAGATGCTGTCGTGATTGTGGACACCGCTCGTGAATCAATTGCCGTGGCTGAAGCAAAGCGCCTCAAGATTCCCATCATTGGAATTGTCGACACCAATGGAGACCCAACTCAGCTTGATTACCCAATCCCCGCTAACGACGACGCAATGCGCTCCATCCGTATTGTTCTTCAAAACCTCGTTGACGGTATTGTCATGGGCGCCAAGTCGTAACCAACGAATCAATAATTCAATTTCTCAAGATCAATGATTACTGCATCACTTGTAAAAGAACTTCGGGAAACGACCGGAGTTGGCATGATGGAGTGCAAAAATGCACTCACCGAGACGAATGGTGACATCGAAGCCGCCATCAAGCTTCTTCGTGAAAAGGGTCAGGCCAAAGCTGAAAAGAAAGCCTCCCGCGATGCGAAAGAAGGCATCATCGCTGCTCAGATCGACGAGACCGGAAAATCCGGCATCCTCGTCGAGATGAACTGTGAAACAGACTTTGTCGCTAAAAATGAGAACTTCCAAAACTTTGTCGCAGACGTTGCAAAAACGATTCTTGCGAGTGATGCGGCTGATCTCGATAGCGCACTCTCCTTATCCAAAGGAGAAGAAAACCTAGGTGAATTCATCAAAGCGAAGGTGCTCGAGATGGGAGAAAACCTTCAGCTTCGCCGCTTTGAGAGACTCAATCTTGAAGGAGAAGGCGCTGTCGCTTCCTACATTCACCTCGGTGGCAAAACAGGGGTTCTTATCGAGGTTGGAGCAAGCAATTCTGAAACTTCCAGCAATGCTTCTTTCACGGATCTTGTCAAAGATCTGACCCTTCATATTGCTGCTGCAGCTCCTGCGGGCCTCTCCCGTGAGGATATCCCTGCTGAGCTGATCGAGGCTGAAAAGGAGATCTTCCGCAAGCAGATGGAAGGTCAAAACAAGCCAGCCGATATCATCGAGAAGATTGTCGAAGGAAAACTCACAAAGTTCTACTCGGAGCGCTGCTTCCTTGAACAAGGATTCATCAAAGATCCTGACACTACGATCAAGTCCCTCCTTGAAACTCATGGAAAAGAACTCGGTGACACCATCACCATTAACAAGTTCATCCGCTTTGGATTAGGAGAATAAGTTCCTGGCGAAGTTACCAAACTTTTAAAT
This sequence comes from Akkermansiaceae bacterium, assembly GCA_023261045.1. Taxonomy (GTDB): domain Bacteria; phylum Verrucomicrobiota; class Verrucomicrobiia; order Verrucomicrobiales; family Akkermansiaceae; genus SW10. The sequence goes on along the minus strand of JALRJZ010000024.1, from coordinate 5,103 downwards.
AAGCACCGGCTTCCTCGACAAGGGAGCCGGTCTTTTTTTGATATCCACGAAAGATAAGACCCTTTCTCCTCATGGAGATCCTTCAATGACCCTACATTCTTGCAGGCTCGTAGTGGGGATCATCATCTGCCACTTCAACTTCAACAAGCTCACTAGCACTATCAATCATCTTCACACAAGCAGGACTTAGGTGCCGTAGGCGAATGCGTTTCCCAGCCCCTCGATAACGCTCCGTGATGACATTGAGAGCTTCAAGGCTTGAAAAATCTGCCACTCTTGCATCTTTGAAATCAATGATCACCTCATCAGGATCATTTGAAGGCACTAGACGTTCGGAAAATTCTCGAACCGAACCAAAATACAAAACTCCCTGAAGATTATAAATCCGAACACCCTCTTGGCGATCATCGCGTCTGAGACGAACATGTTTGGCACTTTCCCAAGCAAAAACCAGTGCTGAGAGAATCACACCTGTAAAGACCGCCAACGCCAAGTTGTGCATGAAAACGGTGATTAACGTGACTGCGACAATCACAAACACATCATGCGATGGTACCCTGCCCCAGGTCTTTAAGGTAGCCCATTCAAAGGTGCCAATCACCACCATAAACATCACTCCAACGAGGGCTGCGACCGGAATCTGAACAATTAAGGGGCCAGCAACGAGGATAAATAATGCCAGCACAAGAGCTGCCACAATACCTGACCAACGACCCCGGCCACCCGATTTAATATTAATCAAACTTTGCCCAATCATCGCACATCCTCCCATCCCACCAAAAAGTCCTGAGAGAAAGTTTGCTCCTCCTTGTGCCAGACACTCCCGATTTCCAAACCCCCGAGTTTCCGTCATATCATCGATCAACTGCAAAGTCATCAATGATTCGATAATCCCTACCATCGCCGCCGAGAAAGCCGTGCCGATAATCAAAAGTGCAACTCCCTCTTTACCCCAAGGAATATCCGTGGGCAAAGAGAGAACTGGCAGACTATTGCTGAGCTCACGAGTTCCCCACCCTTCATAGAGAACATCTGCAATCGTTTTGGTCTCAAAAAACCCCAAGGCACTGATCCCACCCACCACAAGAATCGCCACTAAAATTGAAGGAACAGCATTGGTCAGCTTGGGAAAAAAATGGATGATGAGCATGGTCAGTGCTGCCAAGAGACCCATGGTGATGAGACCACTTTGCTCCATCCAAATACGCTTCTCACTTCCTAAAACCGTCGGATCATAGTCCGGATTAGGCATTTTAAAGAAATCAAACTGACCCATTAAGATGACAATAGCCAAACCATTCACAAAACCCATCATCACGGGATGAGGAACAAGTCGAATGAAGCGTCCTAAGCGCGCTAGACCAAACAAAACTTGAATGCCTCCTGCGATCATCATCACCGCAAATAAATACTGCAGGCCAAGGTTTTGCTCTTCTAGACCCAATTCTTGGCCATGCTCGTTGCCCACTCGGACGACCACCGCCACCACAATGGCAATGGCTCCAGTCGAGCCCGAGATCATTCCAGGGCGCCCACCAAAGCTTGAGGTAATGAACCCCATGAACACAGCGGCCCATAAACCCACGAGAGGCCCGACTCCTGCAATAAACGAAAACGCAATCGCCTCAGGAACAAGGGCCAACGCGACGGTTAACCCAGAGAGAGTATCATCTTTCCAATTGCCATTACGCTTACGAATCAGGTCAAAAAACATCGTCTCGAAGAGTCAAAATCACGTGACCTCTGCTCACAAGAAAGCCACCTGCGAGGCGCCTTACCTTTGACTCCCATGAATAGCAACCCCTTTCCGGCTTGCACCCATTAGCTTTCAACCTCTCTCACTTGCCCTCCTTGGACTTCAGTGACCTGCAGATCGCTTTTCTCATCTTTCCACCAACCCAGATTCGTCGTGGTAATCAATTTCTGTGCTTCCTCAGGCAAACAATCCATCAACGCATGACGCCTCTTTAAATCAAGCTCACCAAAAACATCATCAATCAAGTAGATCGGTTCCTTTTTGCCCAATGTGCGCAGGAGTTTTCCCTGAGCAAGCTTGAGCGAAAGCGCAAGAGTACGCTGTTGCCCCTCACTGGCAAAGTCCTTCGCCGCCCTCCCCGCAATGAGCAGTTTCAAGTCGTCTCGATGAGGACCAACGAGGGTGACTCCCCGACGAGTCTCCGCCTGCTCGACCTCGGAAAAAGCGCTCTCCAAATCTCCGCCTGATTGATCTAAATACTCCAAACTTAACTCTTCTCGAACTCCACTAATCTCCCGCTGGTTACCGATCGCATAGGGTGTTAATTGCTCACAAAGTTCAATTCGACGTGCGATGATTGCCTGTCCGTGTTCAACTAGTAGCTGGGTGTAGGCGACCACTGCGCGGTTGCGTGCAGGCAGTGACTTGAGATACTTATTGCGAGATTTTAGAGCTTTTGCATACCGATTCCAATGGTAGCGATAATCGGCATCGATCTGAGTCGCAATAAAGTCGAGATAACGCCGACGACTCTCGCCCCCCCCTCGCACTAAATCTAAATCTTCATTACCCATCCAAACCACTAAACCACTGCTTTCAAGATACTCCGAACGGGACAAATCTTGCCCTCGGTCCTGCAAGAATAAGCCCTTACTCCCCCCTTTGACCTTTAAGGAATGCCCCCAGGCCTCTCCAGCAACCCCAAATTCGACCTCACCTTCACGAACCAGCTTTCCAAGCGACCGAGCCCTCGGAGATTGCAACCTTAAGAGAACACAAATTGCTTCTAAAAGGGACGTTTTGCCTTGGGCATTCTCTCCAACAAAAATCTGCCCCTCCGGATGAATGGATAGCGAAGCTTGTTCAAAGCACCGAAAATCCACGAGGCGCAAGCTGGCGATCACTTAAGAAAGATCCTCATCAAAGAGGGGTTTGGCAACGCGAAAACCTAGCGAAACTCACCCATCAACTCCGAGAGCTCGAGAGAAATCTGTTTTTTCTCTAATTGATTCGAAGATTCATCCGTTTACCCTCCTGAAAAGACGAATCTCTAAGCTGGCCAAAGCCTTTTTTGGCCGATATTCTTCCTGAAATTGTTAACGGATTACTTCACAACATGAGTCTCCACGCACAACTTTCCCCCGAGGCACAAGCTCGTCTCGCAGCCCAACGCCGTACGTCAACCATCACAAGTCTGATCATTGCCTTACTCTCGATGGTTCTTATTGGAGTGATTCTGCTAGTTATCACGATGGCGTTGAACGTGAAGGAAATCCCGCAAATCGTCAGCTACAGCGGGGTTCAAGACGACGACGACAGCATCAAGCAAAAGAAGGTTCAAACTCAAGTCGAGCGAAAGCCAGCAGCTCCATCATCCTCAATGTCTAAAGTCATTGCGGCCAATACAGCCTCACCGACTGCCGTTCCCGTCCCAGAAATTGATGTCCCCGAGGTCCAAACAGACTTTGGTGATGGAAACGATTTTGGTGATGGTTGGGGTGATGGCGATGGAACAGGGGCCGGTGATGGCTTCGGCAATATTCCAACGGCAATGAAGAAGCGTTGCTCCAAAGGGGACCGACTTCAGCGCTTAGCCGATAGCGGAGGAACGCCCGAATGCGAGGACGCTGTCGTCAAATCCCTTCGCTACCTCAAAGAAACCCAAAATCAGGATGGTTCTTGGACAGATCAGCAAAAGGTAGGCATGACTGGTCTTGCTTTACTCGCTTATCTTGGCCACTGCGAAACGGCTCAATCAGAAGAGTTTGGTGAAACAGTGCTGTCGGCAATCACCTACTTGGTCGATAAGGCGATGAAAAACAATGGGAAGTTAGCCACTGATTTCAAAAACAATCACTGGTGTTACGAGCACGCCATCGCAGTCTACGCGCTTGCAGAAGCCTACACCCTCTGTGTGAAGTCATTTGGCGAAAATATTCATCAGCTTGAGGAAGCCGTTCTAGCCTCTGGACAGTTCATGATTAACAGCCAACACCAAGGCGGAGGCTGGGATTACGGCTACAGCGAAGACAGTGGTCGAGGCGGAGATACCTCGATTGTTGGTTGGCACCTTCAGGCGCTCAAGGCCTGTAAATACACAGGACTTGACTTCAAAAATATTACGTCATGCTCACGCGATGGCTTAGCATACATGGAGCGCTGCCAAAATTCAGACGGCTCCATGGGGTATTCTGGAACAGGCCTCCACGGGGATGGCACCACTCTTGCCGCCGTTGGAGCACTTTGCGCGCAAATCTGGAAATCATCGGCGACCAAGATGGCTCGAAAAGGCTGTGATTTTATTGATAAGAACATGAAGTTCGATTGGAGCACTCCCGATAGTGATCTTTACGGACATTATTATGCAGTTCAGGCACTGATTAACAACGGTGGGCGCGAGTGGAAGAAGTATAATGACCTCTTCCGTGATCAGGTTCTTAAAAACCAGAACGCGGATGGCTCTTACAAAGATGTTGCCGGAGGCGGCCAAATCAATGCCACTGCTGCTTCCTTTAAGGGAGGAGGAAAGTTCAATATCCACTACCGAACCTGCCTAGCCACGCTCATGTTGGAGGCTTACTACCGCTTCTTACCAGCGACGGGTCAAAAGCAGTAAGCCACACCGCAACGAATCAAGCTCCCCGCATTCGAGATGTTTGCGGGGTTTTTTTGTGCCCTCACTTGACAGCAATCTCTTATTTGGCATTTTTACCAAATAGTGCAAACACTCCTCGCAGACCGGATATCCGTGATTAAGGCATTAGCTCATCCCACTCGTCTTCAAGTCGCTGAGTTTCTGCAAGATGGCCCGGCTTGTGTTTCGAACATCCATCGCCATGTAGGAGGAGATCTCTCAACGGTTTCAAAACACCTTACCATCATGCGGGAGGCCGGTTGGATTCACTCAGAAAAGCAAGGACTGCATATTCACTACCACCTTTCGTGCTCATGCTTGGATGATTTCCTTCGCTGTGTCGATCTTCTCACAACTGACCAATCATCCTGTTGTTGCTCATGAAATTGACAAAACTCATCGAAATCTTAGAGCACCACGCTCAGTCGGAGATCACCTTAAAACTCCCCGACGATTCTTGTGTCCCCCCGCACTTTCATATTACTGAAGTTGG
>JALRJZ010000249.1 GCA_023261045.1 Akkermansiaceae bacterium | reverse complement strand
CAATCCATTCACTGACCTTGAAAGCCTTCTGCTCAGGGAGAGAGCTTTGGGGAGATAGAAGCTCTTCGATCATCGTTTTGAAGGATCCTTTGGGAGCAACCTCCGCCAGACTCTTCCCACCTTGAGAGATTTGAATCCCTCTAGGCTCCCGATGATGATCAACACTCGCCAAAGCCTTGGCTTCCCCCGCTATCATCCCTGTTTCATCGATTTGTGATGATCGAGAAATCCTCAGCTCAGAAAGCGACACAAAAACAAGAATCAATGCCGCGATCGCGCCAACGGTTACAAGGAAGGATTGTCTGGTTGAAACCTTGCGGTGGCGAGAAATCATCGAACCTGCATCAGGTTGGCGACCCGCTTGATAGATCTCACTCAAACGCTCCTTTCCGAGAGAGTGGGATCCACCCGAGGACAAATCCAATTCCAACAAACCTACCACCTCCTTAATTTCTTGATACCCCTTCTCCAGCCGTGGATCTGCAGCAATTGCCTCTCTCCATCTCTTTGATTCGGCGTCTGTTAGCTCACCGAGCACCAATGCTGTTAGGTGAGGGTTATTTGAATCCATTTTTATCATAGTGAGTGATCTGATGGGGTTAAATTAGTGAGAAGATCCTGTGGAAGAACCGACCTCAGTTTTTTTAAACCATGATGAAGGATGAAGCCGACATTACTACTACTGAGCCCAGTGACTTCACTAATCTCCTGATAACTCAAACCTTGCTCAAACTTCAAAAGAATCACCTCTCGTTGATTCTCCGATAAGCGAGATAAAGCGTCATGCAACTGGATAAGCCGGTCCACAAGATCTGAACGCTCGGCTGGAGATCGTCGCCCAGACGATAACAATTCCAACGCCTGATCATCAAATCCCACCACTCGCTTTTCTTTGCGTATTAAATCGAGCGAACGATTTCGACAGACCGTAAAAAGCCACGCCTTGAGTCCTTTACCGAGCTTTTCAATATCTTGCTGATAAAGACGAATGAAGGTATCTTGCACAACATCCTTGGCCTTCTCGACATCATGGAGAAAACCAACTGCATAGCCGATTAAAGATGATTCATATTTTATGAGTGCATCTTTGACAAATTCATCCCTAGCTGTGGTCATGTTCGACTCTTCCTGCGACATCAACGTTTGGCTCTTTATAAACGAATCACCGAGCTTTGCTCTTAGGCTCTTTTTACAAAATCTTTAAAATGAACATCGTAGAGAAAACAGGCGGTCAATTAATTAAGATTTATTAAAAATAAAGTTGACTCAACAGATGGCAATCACCATCAGTTGATTTCGTTATGAAGTCGCTCCGACGAACCTTCTCGGTCTTGCTGTCTATTACTCTCTCAGCCTATGGTCAGTCCAACGAAACGATCCAGGCTCAAATCGAACTCAAGGAAAAGGAACTTGCCCGATTAAAAGCTGAACTCTCTACTCTAAAGGATGGTTCTGCCCATGAAAGCGCAACGACTCAAATCAAGAGATACGTTGTTAAAACGGGAGACACCATGAGCTCGATTGCTCGGCGCCATGAGGTTTCAGTAGCCAATCTCCTAACTTGGAATCAGATCAGCGACCCTAATCGTCTATCGATTGGCACCGAACTCGTGATTAAATCTTCCTTGCCGCAGGACCGCCCTCAAAGGGCACCTCAGAACAACTCATCCTTTGAGACTGCCCCCCCAAATTCTCGAAACTACACGATAAGAACTGGAGACACCTTTTACTCGATCGCCAGAAAGCACAAGATCTCGGTGAAAGAACTCCAAAAATTAAACCCGAGTGTGAACAGCAATGACATCAAAGTCGGCGACCCACTGCAAGTCTCTCGCGCTTCTCAAGCCCCTTCCGCTCCAAAAGCACCTGCGCCGCAACAAGTCATTTCAGAAGATTTTCGACCGGCAGCACCAACTCCACCAGCGATCCAAGAGAAAGATTCCACCTTACCCGCCGCTGTCGTCATTGAAGAGCCAAAGGTCGATACACCCCCCATGAAAACGGAGGACAATCAGAAAAAAGCCGCTTCCACAGAGGGGGCTTCCAGCTCTGAAACAACCCAAAGAAATTTTCCTCAGAGTGATATTGAAACCATCATCCTTGAAGAAGAAATCACTTTTGCTCAATTCGCCGAGCGCCATCACACGACCACTGAGCAGCTCAATTCTCTCAATGGGTGGAACTTACCCAAAGCAACAGTTCTAGCGAGTGGATCAGAAATCCATGTTCCCAGCCGAGCATCATCGGGGTCCCCTTCTCCGAAGCAATAACCAAAGAGCTAAGGAACTTCTTTTAAATCAGAGTGAACTCCTTCTTGTTTCACAAAAAAACTGACTTGTTCCAACTCTAGGGCGAGATCCACATTATTGACCGTAACGGTCTCAGGCACTTGTAGAATCGTCGGCGAAAAGCTCAGAATCCCCTGAATTCCGGCTTCTACAAGATCATTGACAACCTCTTGAGCGTGCTCGGCAGGCACCGTCAAAACCGCAAGTTTAACCCCTTGCTTGCGAATAAAATCTCCCATCAGAGAAACTTCATAAACGGGAATCTCTAGGCTTTGATAGGATTCCCGATTGGGAACCGCATCAAAGGCCCCAACCACCTCAAAACCTTCTTTTTGAAATCCTCGATACCGCAGCAAAGCAGCGCCGAGATTTCCAACTCCAACGAGGATGACTGGCTGTAAGTGAGCCCGCCCTAGCTCTTCCCGAATAACCTCGGACAACTCCACAACAGGATACCCTAAGCCTCGAGTCCCAAAAGTTCCGAGATAACCCAGATCTCGCCGCAACTGCGAGGGGTTCACGCCTGCTGCTTTCGCCAAGGCCGAGGAACTGACCGTCTCTAGATCATTCTCAGCGAGACGCCGTAAACACCGATGATAAATTGAAAGCCTATAGATGGTCTTGCCTGGTATTTGCTGCTTCTCCACCAAAGAAAGCTCGCGACCTCGCCGAAACTTGTCAAGACACCCTCGTAATCAAATAGGATCCAAACTCATTTACGCTCCCTTTTTGACAAGAAGGCTCTAAACTCGGCTCGTCGGATGGACAAAGAAGAAGACATCGAAGAAATCTTACAGCGGGTAAGACGCTTGGAAATTAAAGCTCGGCGCTTGGCCGCTGAGGTTTTCTCGGGTGACTATCAGTCTTCATTTCGCGGACAAGGACTCGATTTTGATGAATTTCGCCCCTATCAATTAGGAGATGAGGTTCGCTTTATTGACTGGAATGTGACTGCCAAAATGCAGGAACCCTATATTCGTAAATTCCAAGAAGAACGGGAACTCGCGGTCATTCTTGCCGTTGATATCTCAGGCTCTACCGATTATGGGAGCGATTTTTACAGCAAACGTGAACGCGCAGCCGAACTCGCAGCATTACTGGGATTTAGCGCTCGATTCAATGGTGATAAGGTCGGTCTCCTTCTCTTTGCCAATGGGCCTGTGAAATACATCCCCCCCGCAAAGGGAGCCAAAACGGTTCTCCGTGCTGTACGAGAAATTCTCTCTACCGAGCCGCAAGACCCCAAAACTTCGATCGATGAAGCGGCGACTTTTCTTCTCCGAACACTGAAGCGGAAAGGTCTCATTTTTCTCATCTCAGATTTCATTGATTGGGGATTTGAGCGAACTCTAAGCTCGCTGGCGAGACGTCATGACCTCATCGCTCTTCCGATCATCGACCCCCTCGAAAAACAAATGCCGGATGTCGGAAAAGTTTTTCTTCGAGACCCCGAAACTGGCGATCAAATTCTTGTAAACACCTCGAATAGCAACACCCGAATGGGCCTCGCCAAACTCTCGAAA
>JALRJZ010000248.1 GCA_023261045.1 Akkermansiaceae bacterium | reverse complement strand
CTCCACGTTATCAAAAATGGGATGCCGCAACTTGCCAGCCCCATATTCTTTTCGAAAATTCAACCGGAAGCTCTTTTTGGGGAAATTGGTAAATCCGCCCCCAAAATTCAAAAGCCCCGCGTATTCCTGAAAACCCGTCCGGCCGTCAGGATAAATCATTTCGACGGAAGCCTTATGCTCAAGGTAGTCATTGTTACTATCTTCAAAAATAGGAATCCTTGGATCGTGATTCGCAACGATGAGTGCTTGATCAACAATCTCGCGAACCTCTTCCGGAGACAGATCAGAGACTTGAGGAAAGGGGTTTTTGTTTAAAAGAGCGAGAAGCTTCGCTTTAAATTCTTCGTTGACCAAGTTTCCTTCGCTCTTATCAGAGACAATGGATCGTCGAGTCGTATTGGTTTCCCGATTTCGGCGCACATTCACATCAATCACTCTGACGTGGAGAGATCCTCCAACGAGAGCGACTACGATCTGAGAGCGAGCTGGAGGATCCACCGTCGCAGAAGGAAGTTCAGAAGTTGAACCAACAGACACCAACCGGAGATCATAATTGGGTTGAGCCACTACCGAAATCGTTGGAACCGCTGTGAGAGCATCGGCAAAGTTAGGACCGAGCACCTTGGCCGGAAAGATGTAACTATGAGTGTCGACATTCGTTGAACGAAAACCTTCTTTAAAAGCCATTGCTCTCACGACGGTTGTTTCACTAATCACAATCGGACCATCATAAATCAGACCCTTAGACTCCGTTGGTTCAGATCCGTCTGTCGTGTAACGGATGACTGCATCCTCGGTCTTCGTCGTGATTTCCAAGTTGAAATCAGCCTGATAGACACCCCGGTTGACGCTAAATTTTGTGTCGGCAACAATCCCACTATAGCGAATCCCATTTTCTCCCCCTGGACTCGGTGTTGTGAAAAAGCCAGTTGTGAGGCTTTGAGCATCTTGGATGATCCCAGCAAATTCAGGGACAAAAAGCAGATCAGAACTCCCAGCGCTCTGATTGAGTCCATGAATACTCAGGACATTGGTTCCCTCAACGAGCCCACCACTCGTCACAGGATAATTAAAAAATGTCACCGCATTTGATTCATCTCGATTTCCATCAGAGGCGCTCGAGTTCCATGAGAGGTCCTGAGGCGCAGACTCTCGATGAAACTCCGTTCCGTTCAAGTAGGCAACAAAGCCATCCTCCCATTTTAAGCGGAGGTTAAGATTACTGATCCCGGCTGGATCAAGCACCTCAAATGGAATTCGAATATAAACACTCGCATTGATCCCTGACATTTCGGCCTTCACATTTCCCCCTGCCCCCAACAACGGAAGATAGTCTCCCCAGGAGCTATCAAAACCTATTCCTGTCGCGCCACTTCTCCACCCTGAATCATCAAAATCAGGTGACATCCAACCATCGATTGGACCACTTGGCACGATCCACTTTGCTTGAGCACCCGCAGAAAAAAAAGTTAAAGGCCTCCCCTCCTCTACACTCACCCCGTAGGCAATATCCTCTGACTGAGCGGGATAGTTAGAAAATTCGCTCACGACCGTCACTCCATCGGGCTTAACCAATGCTAAGTATCCGCCGGCCTCTTGCTGTAGTTTAAAATTGGTATGGATTTCTCCATTGCCTCCAACCCGATCTTTTCCGGAAGCAAAGACGACCAGATATTCACCACTCGTCATTTCAACTGAAGGAAACTTCCATTTCGTTTTAAGAAGAGGATCATCCGTGAGATACCACCCCTCCAGATCTCCGACGACACCGGAAGTATTCCAGATCTCAATCCAATCCTCACGATCACCGTCCTCATCAACAATCCCTCCACCGTTATTGGCCAAAAACTCGCTAATCTGCGCCTCAGGCAAGACCTCAGCAACCCCGAGTGAAACGATTGAGAAAGAGATAAGAAAAAGAGAACAAAGTTGGCAAATCCACATCATGATGGCGAAAACGGGTAACGGTGGTTTTCTTCATTACTCAATTAACCCAATGAGTTCAACGCATGAGTGTTGCTTTGGATAAAAAAGTCGCTTTTTGACCTTTTCGCTCAACCCAGATTGACCTTGATTCTCGTAACCGGTTGCCAATGACTCACTCCCAGGGAAAAATCTACCAACGATTTCGGCGACCACGTGCACGCTTCTGGCGGAAGTTCTTTACGAAAAAGCCCTCGCTCAACTTCGATCATTCACCCCTCTCGATCTACCTCACACTGATCGTAGGAGCCAATCTCGCTCAAGGAGCCTTTGTTGATGTGTCTCAAGAAGCGGGACTGACTTACCTTCAGTGGAATCCACCCGCCGATTGGATCAAACATAGCCCGCAAACAATGACCGGAGGAGCCGCAGTAGCAGATTATGACGGTGATGGTTGGATTGACCTCTACGTCACACGATACTGGGAAGGTGGTATCCTCTTCCGTAACCGAGGAGATAGCACGTTCGAAAACGTCACAGAAAAAACCGGACTCACCGCGACAAGGCATACGAATGGAGCAGCATGGGGTGACATCGACAACGATGGAGATCCCGATCTTTACGTGAGCGTCTGTGGAGAATCTGCCACCCCCTTACGCTATCAATTATACATCAATCAGGGAGATGGAACTTTTCTTGAAAAAGCAATGCAATGGAATGCCGATCAAGAGGTGCCAAACTACCATTCAGGATTTAGCGTTTGTTTTGGTGATTACAATCGAGATGGTCTCCTTGATATCCACTCATGTCAATGGGCGGTGACCGGTCCAGAAAACCGCTCTCTTCTCTTGTTAAATGAGGGGCAAACAGCAGGCTTCAGGGACGCCACGCTCACAGCGGGGGTCGAACTGTGGCATAACCCTGAGTCTATTGGGGCGCCAACAGTCACCAGCCATGCCTTTACTTCTCGATTTAGCGATCTCGATCTCGATGGTTGGCCTGACTTGGTTGTTTCTGCTGATTACGGAACGAGCCGTCTCTTCTGGAACCAAGGAGATGGAACCTTTGAGGACGGGACGCAGGCAGCACAGATTGGTGGAGAGGAAAACGGGATGGGGCTTGCCATTGGTGACTACGATAATGATGGAATGCCTGATCTGTTTTTTACCTCCATTTTTGAATCACGGACCCCTGAGATCCCCTTTTTTGGCTGGGGCACAAGCGGGAACAGACTCTACCGCAATCTAGGGAAGCGCACATTCGCAGACACCACCGATCTCGGAGGAGTGAGGAATGGCGGTTGGGGATGGGCTGCCGTTTTTTTTGATTTTGATCATGATGGCGATTTAGACCTGGCAATGACAAATGGCTTTGAAAGCGACCGACTAGTTGAAGAAACCCCTTTTCACACCGATCCCACGAAACTTTGGGAAAATCAGGAGGGAATTTTTAAAGACGTTTCCCTCGAAACTGGCATCCAAGATTCAGGAATGGGAAAAGGAATGCTCGTTTGGGACTATGATCGTGATGGAGACCTTGATCTCTTTTTAACCAATAGCGGTGGCCAGCCGATTCTTTACCGGAATGATTCAACCAACGAAAACCATTGGCTCAAAATCCAAACAATGGGCACCTACTCAAATCGAGACGGCATCGGCACAAGAGTGTCGATCGATCCCGGTCATGGTAGACTCAAGCAATACCGAGAAATCAGCGGAGGCAGCCACTATCTCACCCAAAGCGAAAAAATCGCGCACTTTGGAACAGGCCCCCTCATTTCTCCAGTACAAACTCTCGAGATCGATTGGCCAAGTGGCATCCGCCAAACTTTGAAAAATATATCGCTCAACCAGACACTCAAAATCATTGAGCCAGAGAGTCCCTATATCG
>JALRJZ010000247.1 GCA_023261045.1 Akkermansiaceae bacterium | reverse complement strand
AACCGCAATCGCCTCCGGTTTCCCTTGAAGAAGGGCTTGATAACCGCTGGTGACACGAACCATCACCCACCGATTACGATATTTTGCTTGGAGAGTATATCGTTGGCACCCCTTGATCTGGCTCCATCTAACCTGAGTCGTCGAACCTGACGCGCTTGCCTGCACCGCGGGCGTCGATGGAGCATTATTTTTGATCCAAGGCATTGGAGGAACCAAAGCAGGCGTCTGGTAGAAGTTCTTTTTTAAACCTGCTCGAATTCCTCCGCGATTATCGCGTAATGATTTCATACTCCACATCACGTGCCCCACATAGTTTTTACCAATACTCCGGCTCAGAGCCACTTGATTTAGAATCTCACTCGCAGGGCGTCCGGGATCAACATCTGATTGAATTCTCGCAGCCGCAATTCCCGGCCAAACAGGGCGCTCACCCTGAGCACGCCACCAAGTGAGCAATCGAGTATAACTCTGTGGACCCTGAATTCGCCAATAAAGCTGAGGAGACAAATAATCACACCAGCCTTCTTTGAGCCACTTACGAGAATCAGCTGCGAGATGATGATAGGCATCAATTCCCGCCGTAGTTCCCTCCGGAACACCAGGCCGCCAAATACCAAAAGGGCTAATTCCCACCCTCACCCAAGGCTTCCTCGATTTTACTGAGGAATACATCGTTTTCACAAAGCGATCGACGGACCTTCTGCGTTCAGACGGAGACCTACCATCTGGAAACTCGATCTTAGCTTTCCCTTGTTTATCAACATCAGGATAAGGATAAAAATAGTCATCGATGTGAACACCATCAATATCATAACGATTAAGTACATCCATCATCACACCGAGCGCACGACTCTGTGTAAAACGATCAGATGGATCCATCCATTGGTAAGTTTTATAGCGCTTCACCACCGAAGGGTGAGTCTTTGTGACATGATTTGAGCTTGTCGGAAGCTCAGCATTTGCTGCCGCTCTAAAAGGATTAAACCATGCATGAACCTCAATCCCCCGCGCATGAGCAAGTTCGATACAATAGCTCAACGGATCATATCCCGGAGAGACCCCTTGCCGACCAGTCAACCAGTGACTCCAAGGTTCAATCCGCGAAGAATAAAGTGCATCGGCATGAGGTCTTATTTGAAAAATGACCGCATTCATATTCATCGCTGCGACTTGATCCAACAATCCCCTTAACTCTCGCTGCTGGTTTTGTGCACTCAATCCAGCCTTACTTGGCCAATCGATATTAAAGACCGAAGCAATCCATACCCCCCGAAATTCCCGTGGGACAATCGGGACCTTTTCATCAATGGCACGGTAAATCTGAGCATCCAAACAAGAGATCGCCGTCAATAGTAGTAAGAAAACTCTCATCATCTGAATCTCAATTATTCTTCATCAGCTCAGCCCCCCTCGCCTCCTCAAGACCCACTCCATTGTCAGCAAGGTCGCAAGTAAGATCAAAACCGGCCACGTATCCCAAAGCGTCGTCTCCCGAAGCTCTTCTCGATCTTCTCCCGATCTTAAAAAAAGATCAGAAAGAACTCCATCGCCATCGACCATTCTCCCTCCTGAAAGTTCAGCAATACTCTCCAGCAATGGTTTATTGAGAGTTGTCTCAGAAAGCTCAACTGCACTACGCGCACTCACGACTCGAAAAGTCGTCAACACATCATCCTCCAAAACAACCTCATAGACCCCAGGCTTCACAAATGGACCCACTGTGTTTTCGTGCAAGCCATTGGATTGCTCCCGATATTTTAGAGGAACTGAGATGACCTCACCACTTTCGTGCCTCACTGAGGCAACCAAATTCTGATCAATCAACGGATTTAAATCATCATCGCGCAAGCGAGCCATGATTTGAACCCGATCGTCACCAGTATAAGTCAACTGATCCGTGCCAAGTCGAATCGCTTCATTCCCAGATCTCAAATTGGGACCCGCTCCCCATCTCACCAATTGCCCCCAGAATCGATGGTGATAGACATCCCCGGCACCTTCACGCAGTCGCCAAGTTCGATCGGTAAGAAGCATCGCGACTTTACCTGCACCAGTCTGGCGAACGACAAAGAGGGCATTTTCTTCTTCTCGCTCTTTGCGCATGGCAACTTTTGCCAAAGCATCTTCAAGCTGAGCGGCAGTGTTGACTCTCTCATTTTTCTGGCTTGAACCAACTGCATAAAGCAGCACCTCAGCCCCAGGCTTCAGCCCCTCCATAGGATGACGCCAATGAATTTCAGGAAAACTTTCCCACAGCTTTTCATTGAGAAGTTGGCCCTCGACCTGCGCCGTGATGGGGTGCTGACTTCCAGCGTTTGTAAGCCCGAAGTGAAAGTCTTCACCAGCACCATAATAGGTTCGCTTTGAGATCTCGTATTGAACAGGAATAAGACTTTGAGCAGCCTCCGAGCGATAAGCATGAGGCATTGACTCTGGACCGGCCACCAAAACAAGCAATGCCCCCCGATCAACTACACATTTGGAAAGGAGATCCCACTGCGACTCACTCAGAGCATCAGCACGAATATCCCCAAGGATAATGACATCAAACTTTCGCCATTCTTCTTCAGATTCAGGAAGATCTGTCGCATTCGCATCCCCAAAGGGACGACTTGCCGAAGCCGCTACTCTGGGGGGATCCTGCCCGGCAATTCGATCAGGGTTTAAAAGCACAGATTGCAAGTGAATGGATTGATCCCGCCCATAAAAAAGATTGCGAAGATACCGGAACTCCCACCTTGGGTGTTGATCAATGAGTAACACATTCGTCCTTGCGTCACTGATGACTGTCTGGAACCCCCACTCATTATTCTTCTCAAAGGTTTCATTCTCGAGGGGATCCAGAACGACCCGATATTCCCCCACTCCCCCTTGTTCAGGCACATGCCGAAATCGGACTTCCTCACGGTAAAGATCCTCTGGGATTTCAATGACTCGCTCTTCTAATTCGGCATTTCCAGCCAAAAGGCGGACTGTTGCCTTTTGGCCCCGATAACCATCAAATTTTAAGGTGGCCCCTACTCTGATCCGGTCGCCTAGATAAACGGAATCCGGTGATTTCACGGAAACAATCGCAGCATCCTGAGGTGGCTTCTCACTTCCGGAAGCGATGACCGCAATCGGAGCATCAAGGATACCATATCGCCGTGCGACATCGACGACACTCCCAGGGCGATTATGTCGCCCATCAGTGAGCATAATCATTCCGGCCAATTGGTCAGGGGGAACCTGATCCAAGACAGACGATAAGCCCTCTGCTAAATCCGTTGCGCGATTCCAACCCTCAACTTCATTTCCATCATCAATAAGCGCCCGACGGGCAACACGCACTTCACGAATTCCAACTCTTCCCTCTAGGTCTTCTTTCACCCGGCTCTGCTTGAGGATCTCCTTTGCTAAATCCAACCGACTCTTGGTTTGACCTTCATCGATCAAATCCATTGAGGCGGATTGATCAATCATGATGACAACCTCCTTTTGAATCTCGCGCTTGACCATTCGACTCCAAACTGGCTGGAGCAAAATCCAAAGCAAAAGCACTAATTCCCCTAACCGTAATGACAAGACCAGGCGCCCGCGCATCTTATCAACCGCTTTACGTTCATAAGAATAGGTCCAAATGATCAATTCCGCACCAAGGGCTCCAATCAAAGGAATCGACCACTCAGGCCAAAAGGGATTGATCTCTAAAAACTGAGCGAGGCCGACAACAGCCCCCCAGAGTAAACAGAATAGAAGGGAAACTCTTACCAATTGTTTCAAACATCACCTCCTTTCATCTGAGAAAGCGATTTCAAAAACTCTTCAGGAACCTCGTTT
>JALRJZ010000246.1 GCA_023261045.1 Akkermansiaceae bacterium | reverse complement strand
CGAAGATGCTGATATTGGTGAGACCTTAGCTGCCTCGGAGGACGCTGAAGCTCTTCCTCCCGTCAATATCGACCCTCCTTCGGTTCAAATGCAGTTTTCGATCAACGACGGTCCTTTTGCTGGCAAGGATGGCAAACACGTCCAGTCACGAGTGATTCGAGACCGACTTTTTCGCGAACAAAAAACAAACGTCTCCATTCACGTTGAAGATTCAGAAACAGCCGGGGTCTTTAATGTATCTGCTCGCGGTGCGATGCAGATCGCAGTCCTCGTTGAAACAATGCGCCGAGAGGGCTTTGAGATCCTCGTTTCTCGCCCAACCGTTATTGTGAAGCGAGACGAAAATGACAAGCGCCTCGAACCTTGGGAAACCCTCTATCTCGAACTTCCATCAGAATACTCCAACGCCCTTCTCAAGATTCTTAATGACCGCAAAGGAGTCTTGCAAGATATGGAAACAAACGATGTCTCTGGCCGCACTCTTATTACCGCTAGCATTCCAACTCGCGGGATCATCGGTCTTGAATTTGAGTTGGTTAATATCACATCTGGCCATGGTATCATGTCGCATCTTTTCGATGACTATAAGCCTTGGGCCGGCACGATCCAAACTCGCCAAGCGGGCACCCTTGTCTCCATGGATACCGGACCGGCAACTGCCTACTCCCTCCTGGCTCTTGAGGAACGAGGCACCCTCTTCATCAATCCGACTGAAGAAGTTTACACAGGCATGATTGTGGGAGAAAATTCTCGGGCCGACGACCTCCCAGTCAACCCGGTAAAAGCCAAAAAGCTCGACAATATTCGTTCTGCCACAAAAGAAAACACCTCAAAACTTGCTCCGGCTCTCAAATTTTCACTCGAACGAGCGATCGAATACATCGATCCGGACGAACTGGTCGAAGCGACTCCAAATTTCCTAAGACTTCGCAAACGAGTTCTCGACCCTCACGAACGAAAGAGAATGGCGAAAGCGGCAAAGCTCGAAAGCTAGGCGAGGAGTCGCCCTTTAATCCAATCAAACACCGCCTCTGCGTTGCCCACTTGCTTTGCTTGTGAGCCAATGACCAGTGGCTGCTCTTCTTGGGCAACTTGGTCTCGGCCGTGAGACCCTTTGACAAGAGAAGCGTCGAGCGAAATCACATCCATCAATACACGAAGACCCAATTTCTTCTTTGCAAGAAAACCAGCAACCTTCAGAGATGGAAGTGAAATATCGGGATCTAAGAAAAGTTCAACAGGGTCGTATCCGGGCTTACGGTGAATATCGATGCAACGAGCATAATCAGGAGCTTTGGCATCATCGAACCAATAGTAATAGGTAAACCACGCATCCTCTTGCGACACCGCAACAAAATCCCCTCCACGATCGCGCCCACACTGATCTCCCCATAAATCACTCGCTTCTCGAATTTCTTCGATCCCTGGAATCCCAAGAACAGTCTCTCTGACTTCATCAATGATCGAATGATCATTCACATAAACATGAGCGACCTGGTGATCCGCCACTGCAAAAGCTTTGCAACTACCGCAGTCCAAGCTTTCCAGCCCCAGCTCATCCTTCACCTGTATCCAACCTTTTTCTCGAAACACTCGATTTAAGTGAATTGGGCGTGAAACTTTAGAAATACCGTACTCGGAGAGAACAAGAACTTCAACTCCTCGAGATTCCAAGAAATCAACCAAATCAGAAGTCACTTCATCGATCGCCTGATACTCTGAATCCATCTCTTCTGCCCCTGGTCCAAATTTTTGCAACCCATAGTCCAAGTGCGGCAGATACACTAAGTTTAACGCGGGGCTTTCTTGCTTCTCAATCCACTTTGCGCTTTCGGCAATCCACTTCGAAGAATCGATTCCCGCCCTAGGTCCCCAAAACGACGGAAACGGAAAATCTCCTAGATCTTTTTTGAGCTTTTCACGCAAACCCATCGGCTGGGTATGAATATCAAAAACCTTGCGCCCATCGGCAGGGTAGAGTGGTCGGGGAGTTGCCGAATACTTTGCGGACGAATACATGTTGTACCACCAAAACATCTTGGCGCAATCCACCCCCACAACTTCCCAAAGTTTCTTTCCCTTGACGAGATGATTACTTTGTTTCCAAAACTTTACTTCAGCATCTTCACGGTCATACCAACCGTTGCCAACAATCCCGTGTTCCCCAACTGATTTACCGGTAAGGTAAGAAGCTTGCGCTGTTGTTGTGACCGCCGGGAAAGCAGGCTTAAAACTTTGAACCTCTTTCGTCTGAGCCCAAGCCTTCAACCTCGGCATTTGAGCCAAGACAAGCTCAGTCAGACCAACGACATTTAAGACAGCAACTCGCTTCATTGTTTAATGCATAACAAGAGCCTGACCTTTTAACTCTTCGACACAACGATCCCAGATTTCTTCATCAATCTCATGAATATCAATGCCCTGGCCCAATTGTTTTAAGAGCAGCACGGTAAGCTCTCCACCAAGGTGTTCACGAAACTCCTCAAGCCCCTGAAAGACAAGACGACGTCCTTTTTCGTCCCGTAGATCCAAAGATTCATGCCAGACAGGTAGGCCTAGCTCCTGAATGACCTCAATGACTCGTTGAGCCGCTTCGGAACAAAGAATCCCAACTTTTGAAGCATAGAGTGTGTCGATTGCCACTCCAACTGCAACGGCCTCGCCGTGGGTTAATTTGAAATTCGTAAGTTGTTCTAGTTTATGAGCGGCCCAATGACCATAATCGAGAGGTCGACTACTCCCCAACTCAAAGGGATCTCCTCCTTGAGCAATGTGACGTGCATGAAGAAGTGCCGAGCGCTTAACTGCTGTCTCGATGGCATCTTCATTCAAAGCCCTTAATTGCTCCGTATTCGATTCAATCCAGCAAAAAAACTCTCCATCTTTTACGAGAGCAACTTTGACGGCCTCGATCAGCCCCTCGAGCCGCGTTTTTGCGGGCTGAGTATGTAGGAACTGAAAATCATTTACAACGGCATAGGGCACGGCGAATGAACCAATGAAATTCTTTTTTCCAAATGCATTAATGCCGTTCTTGACCCCTACCCCACTATCATCTTGCGAAAGGGTTGTCGTTGGAAACCTCACAAGTCGCACCCCTCGATGGCCCGTTGCCGCAGCATAACCAATGACATCAAGAAACGCCCCACCACCAATGACCAAGACATAGGAATGTCGATCGATATGATAACGTTCGATTGAAGCCATCGCTTCCTGATAAACACGCCCATCCCGCTTCGCCGTTTCGGACCCCTCCAACCACTCCACACCAACTAATTCAATCCCTAAGGCTCTTTCAAAGTAATGCTGAATCTTACTTTCCAGACTTGGGAAAAAACTCCTCAAACCTTCTTCAACAAAAACGAGTGCCTTACTATGGCCACGAGTTTCCAATAAGCCCGCTAACATCTCATTTTCCAACGAGAAGGCATCTCGTGTGAAACGAATACGGTGCCGAAAGCTTACCTGAATATCAAAATCTTCACCCGTCATTGCTGTATGTGCATTTCGTAGGCTGTTCTACGGAGAATTGCCAATGATTCTTAGAAAAGTATCCTGAAAATATGTCCGAGGCCACTCCATCTTCTCCAATTCTTCAATTTGAAGGTCAATACCTCTCACTTTACGAGGTTGACCATTGGCAATACGCAGCTCGCCCAAATGCCACTGGCGTCGTTGGAATCTTTGCGATCACTTCCGATCAGCAAGTCATTTTTGTCGAACAATTCCGGCATCCAATGCAACACCGAGTCCTTGAAATCTGTGCTGGTCTTGTAGGAGATGAAAAAGAGTATGACGGGGAATCTCTGAACGATTGTGCCTCGAGAGAACTCCT
>JALRJZ010000245.1 GCA_023261045.1 Akkermansiaceae bacterium | reverse complement strand
AAGTCGTCGACACCGTCAAAATGGCACCGAAGGGTTCCTTTATGCTCGAAACTGACTCACCCTACCTCTCACCCGTGCCTCAGCGTGGAAAACGCTGTGAACCTTGCTTTGTAAAACACACCGCAGAAGCCATCGCGCAGCAACGCCAAACCCCACTCGAGTCACTCATCAAAGAAACCGAAGAGGTCGTAGAAAGCTTTTTTAGGCTCTGAAGCTCGCCGAAGCTTTTAGCTTTCGCCTTTCGCGCGAGGCTCACCCGATTCTCTTGTTGAACCTGGAGAAGTCACAAAGGGTCCTCCCTCTAATGGAGCTACACCACTGAAGGCCACATCCGGCATTTCACTTTCCTTACCAGCAAGAGGAAAATCCTTTCGCAATGGAAAATATGGAAAACCCTCCCACATCAAGATCCTTTCCATCTGAGGATGCCCTGAAAAGCAAATCCCCATCATATCATAAACCTCACGTTCATGCCAATTGGCGGTCTTCCAAATATCGACTGCCGACGGAACCTCAACCCCTTCGGCAACTTTACATTTTACCCTCACATGCTTTGAGTCATCTAAACTCGCAAGTTCATAAACCATCTCAAAACGAGGTTCTTCTCCAAGATGATCGAGACTCGAGACGTCTAACAACATCTCATATCCCTCTTTCTTCAAGCGGACGAGTAATGCTTTCAGGGAAGTTAAGCCAACCTGGACTGTCGTTTCGCCACGAAACTCAGAGACCTCTTTGAGGCCGATGGCCTTCATTTCAGCTGCAACACTCATAAAATCGGGAAAATTAAGCGTTTACGGGCTCCTTTTTTTGAGCGAGCAATGAATTCTCTTGATCAATCTTCTCTTGCAACTTCATGAGCCCCTCGATCAGAGCCTCTGGTCTAGGTGGACATCCAGAAATGTAGACATCTACAGGAATCAAACGGTCGATTCCCTGGAGGACGGCATAGCTGCGATACATTCCACCGCTGGATGCACAAGCGCCCATTGCAATACACCATTTGGGCTCTGGCATTTGATCCCAAATCCTTTTGACCGCAAGGGCCATTTTATAGGTCACCGTGCCAGCAACGATCATCACATCGGCTTGCCGCGGAGAAAAACGCATGACCTCAGCGCCAAAACGAGAGATATCAAAACGCGACGATGCAGTCGCCATGAGCTCAATCGCGCAACAAGCCAACCCCATAGGCATGGGCCACAAAGAGTTCTTACGCATCCAATTGATCGCAGCATCGACTCGTGTAAAAATGATATTACCTTCGATTTTCGAATCGTAGGCAGCATGTGAGACGGTCAGATTATCTTCTGTCATGGTGACGGCAAAACAATAGCCTTGTCGGGCTGAGTCTCAACCACTTTGTGAAATATTTCACAAAGTCAAATCCCGGAGGCCCTATGCGTGCTCAAGTAAAATGGAATCAACGGCATGGTTTTCATGCATAATATCGGATAAAATCACTAAGGGAGTCCCCTCGGGAATTTCACGCTGCTCTCGCAAAATTGCCACCGCCGCCGAAATCGTCTCCCTTGGCCGCTGGTCAAAAGCAACAAGAAATGGCCGCACCCCCCGAGAAAGAGTGAGGGCACGACAAACAAACTGATCCGGACTAAAGGCGAAAATCGGTGTTTTAGGCCGCAATAATGAGGTCGAATGAGCGGTTCTACCTGAACGAGTAAAGACAACCAAAAGGCTTCCTTGAATTGAATCCGCTAACCCCACTCCAGCAAGGATTGTCTTTTGCTTCTCTGTTTTTAACGAGGCTAGCTTTCCGTAACCCAGTGAGCCAGAGCGCTCAATTCTCCGTGAAACACGATCCATCAATTCAACACACCGGGTGGGGTATTTCCCGACGGTCGTTTCTCCAGATAGCATGATTGCATCGGCTTGCTCATAGACCGCATTGGAAACGTCAGTCACTTCAGCTCGAGTTGGCGTCGGATTGTGAATCATCGACTCAAGCATATGAGTGGCAACGATCACTCTTCGACCTAGTTCGTGACAGCGCTTGACGATACGGCGCTGAATAATGGGCAATTCCTCAACATGAACTTCAATACCGAGATCACCACGAGCAACCATCACGAGATCCGATTCAGTGATGATATCGTCCAAATGTTTTACTGCTTCTTGATCTTCTAGTTTTGAAACAATTTGCGCCTCGCACTCTTCCCTCTCTAGGGCAGCTCGCAACTCTCGAACGTGCCCCCCATCCCTCACAAAGGAACCTGCAACAAAGTCGGCACGACATTCAGTAGCGACTCTTAAGTCAGCAAGATCCTTTTCTGTTAGGGCTGGTAAGTTCAAGCGCACACCAGGAAGGTTAATATGGCGACGGGATCCCATTGCCCCGGGCGTTATCACCCGACAAGTCATTCTATCTTCACTGATTTTTAAAACCTTCATGAGAAGCTCCCCATTATCGACGGTCAGATCACTCCCTTCGGAAACATCGTTCATCAAACCCGGATAATTGACCGTCGTTGATTTGCTCATTGAAGGCTCACTTCCCTCCTTTCGAAATTCGACTTCATCTCCTTTTTCTAAGATGATTTTATCGGCGACATCACCAGTACGAATTGACGGCCCTTGCAAATCAAAGAGCACCCCCACCGTCCTTCCGACCTCTGCCGAAACTCTTCGAATTCGTGGGACGATTTCACGACACCAATCATGATCTGCATGGCTCATATTGAGGCGGAAAACATCAGCACCTGCTTCCATCAGTTCTCTGAGCTGCTCACTGGACTCAGTTGCTGGACCCAAGGTGCAGATAATGCGCGTTTTTCTCATCGTTGGCACCCCCATAGAATGAGACTCCGAAAGATGAAGGACAAGCTAACTTAGCGAATACCTTATTCGTGATTCAAAACGCTTCCCTGAATCATGAGACAAGTCGACCCCACAGCGAGGAGAACCGCTAAAACGCAACTTAGGCTCCAAGAATGGAACTCACACCCACCCAACGAAACTAAACGATCTCTTTTGAGATCACATTAGTTCCCCGAGAAGTTCGTTCATACTTGCCACCACCTTCGAAGGGTCCTTGACCATCCCTGCGGCCAGCAAAGCATTGTCCGTGAGTTGGTGAGCAAGTTTTTTGGCAAGATCTTCATTATCGGAGCGGAGGCGGTTGAGTTTTAAGACAATGTCATGATTCGGATTAAACTCAAGGCGTGCCTTAAGTTCCGGAGCACCCTGCCCCATCGCCTCCATCATTGCTCGCATTTGACCGCTTGGCGCATCCTTCGGAGTCAAAGCAACAACGGGATGTGAGACAAGACGCTTCCCGATTTGAACATCGTCAATCTTTTCACCCAAAGAATCCTTAAGCCAATCGACAAGATTTTTCTCATCCTCTTCCCCCAGTTGACTCTTAGAGTCTGCCAAATCATCGAGTTCAATCTCCGCCCGGTCAGCACTTACGAGCTTCTTCTCCTTATAGGTTCCTAGGGTTTCGAGGATGTAATTATCAACTCCATCAGTAAACAAAGCGACTTCAATTCCTCGCTTTTGGAACGCTTCCAAATAAGGTCCAGCCTCCATAGAAGCACGATCCAAGCCTACTAAATAATAAATCGTATCTTGCTCGTCATTTGCCCTCGTCAGATAGTCATCAAGTGAAGTCTGTTCACCTGAATCAAGCAGACTCGATTCAAAACGCAACAAACCCGCAAGGCTTTCATGGTGATCGTATGAAGTTGCAATTCCCTCTTTAATAAAGCGATTAAAACGCTCGTAGAACTCGCCATACTTCTCACCATCGCTTTTAGCCCATTTTGTTAGCTCTTTGATATATCTTTTGGTAAGCAAACGATTGAGCTTCTGAACGAGA
>JALRJZ010000244.1 GCA_023261045.1 Akkermansiaceae bacterium | reverse complement strand
AGCAGCCGGCCATTTTCCGCCATCGTTATACTGGACGGTGGTCATGACCACTCCATTCTTGTTACTCAGTGTGACACGCTCTCCTGAGTTTGACAGCGCTCCACTGTAGGGGCCGAAAATCCGAGTTGTTTGGGGGATGTTGGGATAGGCAGCCCTCAGAGTTGCTTCATCTACCGGAGAGACGAGAATCGTCTCAAAATGTTTAAGAATGTGGGCTTGTGGGTCTGCTGATTGAAAATCGGGAAACTCATAAGTGATCCCATCGGCGAAAAACCATTTCCCCATATCAAAAGGAGTTGCGGTATTGTTCGTGATTTCGATGAAATCTGGTTGGCCAACCTTTGCGTTGTATTGGATTTCGGTAAAGATCACTTGCTCTGCTGAGAGCGTTTCAACACTGACAAGAGTGGTGAAGAGTAAGCATGTTGCTGTTGATATCCTTGTTTTCATGTGTGCAATGAAATCGGTTAAAGAGCTTTCGCTACCTTAGGTAGCCAAACAAGCTACCACAAAAGTGAAGCCCATAGAAACGAGAAATCGATCTCGGTGTGAGTCGATTGCTTCCTGATGAGTAATCTTAACAAGCGAAGCCTGATACTCGAGGAGTTCTCGGCGTTTATCCGGTCTCTCGAAGCCCCGAAGAGATCGCATTGATGGTGAGTTGAAGAGCGAGGAAATCACGGTGAAATCTCCCGTCTTCAGCTTCAATTGGGCTCCCTAAGTTTCGCCACTTTTTGAGGAGTCGTATTTGCTGATCATGCAATACTTTAAGTGGAACTTCTCTGACAGAGAGGGTTTTTTGGAGTCGTGGTCGTCTTCCTTCGAGCCCGATATCGATCAACCTATGGACCATGGTCTTCGTTTTTTCGAATTCAGAGATAATCATTCCCATCATGCGCTCACGCAGCTCAATGTCGGGGCAAAGTTGTGCGTATTGTTGCATCGTAACGATATTTGCGGATGCTAAGGATGATTCAATATTGGTGAACACGTAGCGAAG
Organism: Akkermansiaceae bacterium; assembly: GCA_023261045.1. Classification (GTDB taxonomy): domain Bacteria; phylum Verrucomicrobiota; class Verrucomicrobiia; order Verrucomicrobiales; family Akkermansiaceae; genus SW10. The sequence continues at coordinate 2,876 of JALRJZ010000244.1, read as the reverse complement.
AAAATCAAATTTTTGGAGGTTTTCTTTGATGTTGAGAAACGCTTCTTCGCCGATGGCTTCAAGGCCAGAGCCAACCCCATACCAGCCCGGGAGGTAGAAGCGGGCTTGAGTCCATGAGAAGACCCACGGGATTGCTCGAAGGTCTTTTAATGAGGCTGTTTTACCAGTTCGTCTGGAGGGCCGTGAGCCAAAGACCCCTGTTTCTAGCGCGTCAATGGGAGTTGCACTGCGGTAGAATTGGATGAAGTCATCGGCTTCAAGCAGGAGGCGATAGGCCTTGTCTGATTCCCGCGAAAGAGCATCCAGATCACTCCGGCAATCATTGACCGGTGAGGATTGCCCTAAGCCAACAACTCGGGTGACTCCCGCGGTAAGGAGCTCTAAATGAAAATGAGCATTCCCTTCATGCCCATATTTACGGGGGAGTACCTCGCCTTGCTCGGTAATGCGGATGGGGCCAGCAAGCGCTCCCTCGGGAAGAGCTCGGAGGAACCATCTCGTAGGTCCGGCCCCTCTCCCTATAGTACCTCCTCGTCCATGGAAAAACTGAGGAATAACGCCGGCCTGACGAAAGGCCGCGGTCATCGCTTCTTGAGCCTTAAAAATCCCCCATTGTGAGGCGAAAACACCCGCATCCTTGTTAGAATCTGAATAGCCAACCATCGCAGGCTGCATTCCGGAGGGATGAGGACCCATAATCTCGAGGTATTCACACATGATTTGATGCGAAGCTTCGAGATCGTGGCCTGTTTCAAAGAGAGGACTGACAGGAAGGCAGGAACGCCAAAGTCCATTTTTTTGCCTTTGTGCGAGGCCTGCCTCCCGTGCGAGAACATGAACGAGTAGCAGGTCTGAGACCGAGCGTGTCATGCTAATGATTAATTGACCTAATCCGCCAGAGCCTCTTTTACGGAGGTGAGTGGCGAGGAGGCGGAAGTAGGCGAGGAGGGCATCCGCCTTGTCCCCGGCTTCCTCATAGCGAGATAAAAAAGGCCGAGCGTTTTGGAGCTCTGTCACCAAAAACTTGCGTCGTTTTTCTTCATCCCAATTAGGGAAGTTTGCTCCGTCGGCAATCCCTACCTTGGAAAATAATTCGGCCGCTGCTTCATCGTGGGCTTCTGAGTTATTACGAATATCAAGAGATGCGAGGTGAAGACCGAAGACCTCGGCGAGACGCATGAGAGGAAAAATCCACTCGTGGGCGGTTCGGTGGGCGTCGACTTCGCAAAGGGTATCGTGGGTAAGCTCTAAGTCCTCCCGATACTGATCAATCCATTGGTATTGATCTTGAGAAAACTTCTCATTGAGAAGCCTGACAAATGCCTGCCATGGTTCTTGCTGATATCGTGTTGCGATTTGCTGTCCAGTTTCACCAAGTTCGATTGCGGTTTTTTCAATCGCTTGTAGAAGCCGTGTGGGAATCTTTACAAAAGGAGGGGCTAAGGTGAGCTTTTCGGCGGCTTTTTCAAGATGGCGCTGGTGCAGCTGATAAGCATTTTCACGGAGTTCTGTGAGAGTATTCTTGGTGACTTGGGGGGTCACAAAAGGATGACCATCGCGATCACCACCAATCCAATTTGAGAATCGGAGTTTTGGATAGGCCTCATTGATCCGTAAGTTGTTGATATCCCAACCGGCGTCTTCCCAAGCAAGCTCCAGAGAACGATCGAGGCGAGTGACAACTTCTGGAAAAGTTTCTGAGAGGTAAGGAAGAGCATTTCTTAGCTCTTCTTGGACAGCAGGGCGTTGCACGAAGATCTCTCCCGTATACCAGAGAGTTTGGAGTTCAGAGCGCAGAGAGTCTGCAATGCGGCGGCAATAGTGAGGATCCTGCCGTGCGGATTCATAATTCCGAAATTCTTCGTAGATTGCTTTGTGCCGTTGTCTGACCGAGGGGCGTTTGGCCTCTGTTGGATGAGCGGTGATCACCGGCTCAACACGAATTTTTTTGAGAGCGGCAATGACCTCGTCTTCACTCAAGCCTTCTTCAACGAATCGGTTGATTACTGAGGGCCACAGTCCTTTGATAGCAGTGGCACCGTGGTTTGCCCGGCGATGACTTCGAAATTTCCAAGCAACTCGCTCTTCGACAATATTGAGAAGTTCAAAACAAATGGAAAGCAGTTGAGCGCCATCCCGTTGATATTCTTCTGGAATCTTTTCGGGGAACGTTCGCTCATCTTGCCAGGGCACTAGTGAACGAAGCTCATCGTTGATTGGAAGGGCTCCAGCGAGCATCGCTGTCGTATCAGCAAGGCTATCATCGAGCTCGCGGAATCCCTCCTTGAAGTAGCTGTCAGTCTTGATCGCGTCAGACATTGCGGATGAACATGGATTGGAAATGCAAGAGAGACAAGGTTGGGTCTTTTGATTTTGAGAGTTATTTGGTAATCACAAGCATGAGAAAAATTGTAATTCTTTTATTTTTATTGATCGGCTTAGGTTTTGGTAAGGAGACGATCGTCTATGTAGGGAGTGGTTCTGAGGGGATTTTTACCCTGAAGCTTGATGAGAAAACGGGTGCCCTCACCGACCGTAAGCATGGAGTGAAAGCCAACAGCACGGGTTTTCAGGAGTTAAATAAGCAAGGAACCGTGATTTTTTCGGTCCAATCGGTGGAAGGGAAGGGCGGTGTTGCCTCTTATGCAATTGACGGAGAAACAATGACACTTCTCTCTGCTCAAACCTATGAAGGGCGTGGGCTCTGCCATGTGAGCTTAGATCAAGAGAATCGAGTTCTTTTTGGGGCTGATTATGGGGCGGGTAGTATCGTGTCTTTTCCCGTAAGTGCCGCCGGCAAGATTGAGAAACTGGCTTCTTTCTTTCAGCATGAAGGTTCGAGTCAAAACCCCAAACGTCAGAAAGAGCCCCATGCT
>JALRJZ010000243.1 GCA_023261045.1 Akkermansiaceae bacterium | reverse complement strand
AGTTTGCTTTCTGAGATCGAGGAAATCTTGGATGAAGTAGGGCTTAGTCAAGATGCGATTACGGTGCGCATGACCGGCTGCCCCAATGGCTGCGCACGCCCTTACATTGCAGAGATTGCCTTTGTTGGTCGGGCGCCGGGAAAATACAACATCCACTTGGGGGGAGGATTTATTGGGGATCGAATCGGTGGGATTTGGCAACGAAGTGTGCAAGCGGAAGAAATTCCCAATTTGCTTCGTCCAGTCTTGGAAAGATATTCGAAAGAGCGTGCTGAGGGTGAGAAATTTGGTGATTTTGTGATCCGAGTGGGTCTCATTCATGAAGTAACACACGGCAGCGAGGTTCATAGGGAATACGCGCAGGCATGAAGACGCAGAGTGTGATGTCTCTCAATGGATCAAAGGAGAGGACGGCAAGTGAGCTCTCACAAGAGTTGGAGGGCTTCACTGCTGCGCAAAGAATCAAGTATTTGGCTGAGGTTTATGGCCAGCGCTTGGTTGCGAGCACAAGTTTTGGGCTTCAGGCAGCTGCAATGCTTCATCTCATTCGTGAGAATGCCCCACAGATTCCCATCATTTTCGTCGATACTGGATATTGTTTTCCTGAGACTTATGCTTTTGCCCAAAAGTTGATTGATGACTGGGGATTGGACATTCGTGTGTTCAACCCAATCTTATCGTCTGCGCGACAAGAGGCCCTCTATGGTAAGCTTTGGGAGCAAGGTGATGAGGGGTTGAAGAAATACAGTTTAATGAACAAAGTGGAGCCCATGAACCGAGCTCTCGCTGAAATTGGTGGGGATGTTTGGTTGAGTGGTTTGCGACGGAGTCAGTCGACGACTCGTGCGAGTCGCGAATTTGCGGAGCAGCAAAGAACCACGATGAAGGTTTATCCAATTCTTGATTGGGCGGATGCCCAATTGGCGTCCTATTACTACGAGCATCAGCTGCCGAAGCACCCCCTTGAGTCGAAGGGTTATGTGACGATGGGGGATTGGCATTCGACGCGTTTGCCTCATTTTGGAGAAAGCGCCGAGTCTACTCGGTTTGGTGGAAACAAGTACGAGTGCGGACTTCATGAGGAGTCTGGACAAAATGATTTTCAAATATAAACATCAAAAAAGGTTATGAGCATTGCGAGCAATATTACTGACACCGTTGGAAACACACCTCTCATTAAACTCAATGCAGTCACGGAGGGACTTGATTGTGAGGTCTTTGTGAAGGCTGAGTTTTTTAATCCTCTTTTTAGTGTGAAAGATCGCATCGGTAAGGCGATGATTGAGACTGCCGAGAAAGACGGAATTCTCAAGCCAGGTGGCAAGATCGTTGAGGCGACCTCGGGAAACACAGGGATTGCTCTCGCGTTTGTTGCTCGGGCGAAAGGTTATCAGTGCATTCTAACGATGCCTGAAACGATGTCAGTCGAGCGTCGTATTCTTCTTCGTTCGCTTGGTGCCGAGATTGTTTTGACACCAGGACCGAAGGGGATGGGGGGGGCGATTGCCAAGGCGAAGCAGATTCTTGCTGAGGATCCGACAGCTTTTGGGCCAAGTCAGTTTGATAATCCAGCTAACCCTCAAGTGCATCGTGAAACGACTGCTGAGGAGATTTGGCGTGATACCGATGGAAAGATTGATGCCATTGTGACTGGGGTTGGAACTGGTGGCACAATCACCGGGGTCGGTGAGGTCATTAAGCAAAGAAACCCTGATTTCAAGGTGATTGCGGTGGAGCCAGAGAATAGCCCGGTCATTGGTGGTGGTTCTCCTGGTCCGCATAAGATCCAAGGGATTGGTGCAGGGTTTATTCCCCCCAATCTAAACGTCGATATCGTTGATGAGGCCATTACTGTGACCAACGAAGAGGCATTTGAGATGGCTCAGAAACTTGCTCAGCTTGAAGGTTTGCCTGCAGGGATTTCTACGGGAGCCAATGTTGCGAGTGCGCTCAAGGTTGCTGCTCGTCCGGAATTTCAAGGTAAAAGGATTGTGACCATCGGGTGTTCCTCCACTGAGCGCTATCTCAGTACACCTCTTGCTGAAAGTTACCGTGAGGAAGTAACGAACCTGCCTGTTGCAGAGCTTCCCTAGTAGGGTAAGCGCGATGGCGCTCACAGGATTTCAAAAGCTCCGGTGTTCTCATCGGAGCTTTTTTTGAGCCCTTTTGCGGCGAGTTGCTTGAGCATCCAACCGCACATCAAGTTTCCAAATGTCGCGGTCAGATGGGTTGCAGCACCATAGCCGGAATCGCATTTTATTGCGCCCGATAGATGAGAAGGTCTCTCGAAACTTGTGGTTCCTTCACAAGTTGGAAAGACTGGTTGTTCTGGGGAAAAGACAGCTGGGATGTGAAATTTGCGCGCCTTTTTTTGTTGAGCATGCGGAAAGTGATAATCACTCCGAAGTCTTTTTCTGACCGAGAGAAGCAGAGCATCACCATATGTTTTTGAGAGGTCATCGATTTGGATCTGTGTGGCGTCGCTTCTTCCTCCCGCGCCGCCACTGGTGATCACAGGAATTTGAAGATCTTTGCAAGTTGCCAGTAAGTGGCATTTCTGACGGACGGAGTCGATTGCGTCAATGACTCCATCAGGTCGGTTGGAGAGAAGCTGAGCCGCATTCTTTTCGGTGTAAAAGGACTGATGAATTGTCACCTTTGCCTCTGGGTTAATGAGCGAAATACGCTCAGCAAGAGCTTTTGTTTTGGCTTGTCCGATTGTTTCAGAGGTCGCGTGCAGCTGTCGGTTGATATTTGTGATACAGAGGTCATCGAGGTCGACGAGAGTGATTTTGCCAATTCCGCTTCTGACAAGAGACTCAACGGCCCATGAGCCAACTCCCCCTAGTCCGATGACGACGATATGGCTTTGAGAGAAGATTTTTAAAGTTGAGAGGCCATAGAGGCGTGCGATCCCTCCAAAGCGGTTCAGGTAGTCCTCAGTCACGGGTTTGTCTATGGACGACATGCGCATTGAAGAAAAGGATGGATTCTGTTAGGTTTGGGCTTTGCCAAGATGACAGCTGCAAGCGACGTGAAAAAGAAACGAGATTTTGTTCGTCAGTTCTCAGTAATGCTGCCTAACCGGGTTGGGGCCTTTTCGTCGCTCTTACAACTGTTGAGTCGGAGAGAGATTGATGTCATTGGCCTGAGTGTTCAGGATTCTCGGGATGCCACAGTTGCTAGGCTGGTGCTCAACGACCCTGATACGGCGGAAGAGCTTTTTATGGAGCAGGGGATTGCCTTTACCATTTCTGAATTGGTGGTGGTAATGATGAGAGAGTCTGGAGCTGATTTGAAGCGCTGTCTAAGTGTTCTTTATGAGGGGGAGACGAATTTAGATTATGCATTTTCGTTGTTGGTGCAGCATCAGGGACAATCCCTTTTAGCCATGTATCTGGAAGATTCTGAATTTGGCGCCTCGGTCTTGAATCAGGCTGGAATTAAGGTCGTCTACGAAGATGAGCTTCTTCGCTAGAAATCTCTGATAGATTGCGTATGATGAAGTGATGTCAGATATTCAAAATTCAAATCGAAGGGCCATTCTTAAGACGGGCGCTGCTGCCGCGGCGGCAATGCCTCTAGCGGGTTTTGCGCAGGCAGGAGGCAGTGATGTTATTAAAATTGCGACCATTGGATGTGGAGGAAGAGGCCGTGGTGCAACGAGCCAAAGCTTAAATGTCCCTGGAACCAAGCTCGTTGCTGTTGCCGATGCTTTTCGAGATTCAGCGGAAAAAGCAGTTGCCGGATTTAAAAGGCAGTTCGGTGATCGCGTGGACGTCCCTGCGGAGCGTATTTTTGATGGGTTTGACGGCTACCGCTCGGCAATCGACGCTGCAGATGTGGTGTTGCTAACGAGTACTCCTGGGTTCCGACCTGAGCA
>JALRJZ010000242.1:3539-3892 GCA_023261045.1 Akkermansiaceae bacterium | reverse complement strand
CAGCTGACTGAGTGACAAAATCACGATCATCGATGAGGCCAATTTCAACCTTATCCATGAGGGCTTGTAAGTCAGCGGGCACTTTGGCATCTGGTGCGCCAAGGATCTTTTGGTAGAACTTTTCAAAGTGGAGATTAAGAAGCACGTTCCCGATATCAAAAAGAAATGTCATCGATTAGAAAGGTGAGAGAGTATTTGTTGAGCGGCATCTTGTGCTGCATTTGGTTTGGAATAGTCAGAGAGCCTCATCTTTTGCTCCCGCCATTTTTCACCGTCATCCATGAGTAACGATTGAATTTTTTCAGAGATTGCTCCTGCGTTTGTTGCCAGTGAACCAATTCCATATCGTTGTA
>JALRJZ010000242.1:0-3455 GCA_023261045.1 Akkermansiaceae bacterium | reverse complement strand
CAAGCATCGGGCATTCTGCAGCGATTGCCTCGTGTACCGTTGCTCCCCCCGCTTTTCCGATGACCAGGTGATGGGAACAGAGTAACTCTGGGACCCGGCGAGTCCACCCCTTGAGAGATATTCTACCCGGATATTGCTTCTTTAACTGTGCGGTTTTGCGGTAGAGTCTTCGAAAATTCCTCCCTAACACCACCGTGATATGAGTCTCGTGAGAGAGGACCGCATCAATGATATCGGTGACATGTGGTGAACGTGCAGTTGGGAAAAAAAGGACACGAAATGGTGAAATGCTCGCATCTCTATTGAGCTTCTGAAGATCCTTAAACCGGTGACTTACTGGAAAGCCGGTGATGGTAGCATTTTGCTCAGGTATCCTCTGGCAGGCTAGCGATTCAAGGGTGTATCGGTCGGTGATAAAAAAGTGATCGCTGGGTGATCGAGACCAAGCAGAGTTGATTTCGATCGAATCGGTAATGACCGTGAGAATGGGGACGCGATGATGCCTCTGGAAAAGCCTCTCGACCATGTAAGGATAGAGGGGGTAGGTGTTGACTACGAGATCGGGTTTGAAATCGCTTAAAAGAGAAGCCACGGCATCTTCGGTTTTAGCAATAAAGGGTAGGGGCTTGCGAAAGTCTTGTCGGTCGGTGGATTGATAGATCCATGACCAGATTCTAGGGGTATAGGTGGTGACCTCTCTGTAAGCTTGGCATAGGAGCCGGTTGATGATTGGATTGCCCAAGTGGCACGGGTCAGCAACCTTGACCTCAGCTTCTGATCTCAATGCTTCAGCCAAATGGCGAGCAGCACTATTGTGGCCGTCTCCAAAACTGGCGGTAAGAATCAAGATCTTTGGCTTCACGTGGTGGTTGTGTTGTTGAAGCTTTAAGTGGGATCGAGAGTTGCGTCCAACACCTTTTCAAGACAACTTTGTCATGTAGAACGAATGGACAGGGAAGATAGGTCAGATCAGATCAGGGTTGTTGACGACAAAGTCGAGGAGGAAGTGGTGCGTTTAGAAGCTCCTCAGCGAGTCCCGGCGAGTAAACCGGAGTTCAAAAATGAGACCCAGGTCCTCTCTGTGGCGATGGGAGACGCACAGAAAGTTCAGGAGATTAAAGCGGAATCTTATGATCCTGAAAAAGTTTGGTCGCAGGAGATCCAAGAGGAGAAATCGAAGTCTTTTCCGTTCGGGCTTGTTGTTCTGATTGTTGCGGGCCTGGCAGGTCTGCTCTTTTGGATTGCTAATTATGACTTGATTGGAGCCAATCCAAATGAGGAAGCCACGAAGGTTGTCGTTCAAAAAAAAGAGCGAGGGTTTGTTCCGCTCACTCATGAAGAGGAGCTTCAGCGCAAAGAAGAGGCTCTCCAACACTTTACCGCGATGGAGGAGCTCTTGAGAGCTTTTTTAAAAGCTGACTCGGTCGAGCAACGAGCACAATATGTCAGAGACCCTCAAAGGGTGCGTCCTCTGATGGAGGATTATTATGCCCGCAATGAGTTTCGCTGTTATGAATACCAAGGAGTCTCAGAGTATCACGTGGTGTCAGTAGATCACTTTCCCTTTATTGCTCTGAAAGTCGATCTGCTCAACGAAGAGCCTCTTCCTATTCTAATCGATGATGGGCCCGGTGGGATGAAAGTTGATTGGGAATCCATGGTCTGCTACCAGCCGATAGAAGAGGAGCTTTTCATCAAACAGAAAGTGACGGATCCAACCCACCTCAGAGTGTATGTTCAAAGAGATATATTCTACGCTTATGAATTCTCCGATGAGAGTCAATATGCCTGCTTTAAGCTCACCTTTAGGGATTCTGATCAAACTCTTTTTGGTTATGTTCAGAAAGATACAAAGCTTTATAAGGAGTTTTTGAAGCTTTTCCCGGAAGGAAACCGAGCCTTGAAAAATTCGCTGATTCTGAGCCTTGCTTTTGATCCGGGTAGTCGGGCACCTAAATCTGTTCGGATCCATGAGATCCTCTCCCATCTCTGGGCGTATCCACCAAAATAGAGGGGCGAGGCATTCTCTTGCTGCCAGCTTTTGAGATGATTCAATTCCTGAATGTCATACCTGTGGGTTTACTTGGTCGTTGATCTATGGTTCTTTCTCAACAGCCTTTTGATAACTAAGGTATCCTTTCTAAGACAAGTGATGACTACTTCTAAGAAAATCCGCTTCCTGTGTCAGACTTCCATTTTTCTTGCGTTCGTTGAATTGCTCTCTGGGCAAGAAGTCCCAGACGTTTTTGGGCCCATTCTAAAGCCTGACCTAGAAGTCAAAGGAGAGCTTGTCGTTGTGCTTCCTCCAGAGGAGATTCAGACCTATATCAATAAGGTGAAGCAGGCTTCCGCAAAAGACCCTGAATGGTTTAAGGAGTTTTCGGCGAAATCAAAGCCGGGCATTCCGCTTCCTTATGACGAGAAGCTTGGCTTATCCCCAAAAGAATATCAAGAATATCGGGAGCTTTGGGACAAGCGTGAGTTTAAAGCCGTTGCTCCTGTTTCTCTCCGTCTGACGAAGGTTGGAGATGAGGCCGTGGGTTTTCGGTGGAAGCTTCGCGGTTCCGGGGAAGCTGCTCGCTTGTCTCTCTTGTCATATCTTCCTAAGGAGGATGTGGTTGTTTCTACGAATGGCAAAATGGCTCGCCTCGAGGATATCGATGCTCCTGCTGAGAGTATCTTGGGAGCTTGGAAAGGAAGGGAATGGAGATTTGAAGAAGAGACTGGCCTCTCTAAAGTGAAAGAGAACTTTGCCATTGGGGACACCGTGGATGGGAAGTACGGGCTTGTCGTGTATCGACTGCAAGATGTGTCTTCAGCGGGGAGCTTATTATTTGATAAACGCATGGTGATTCGTTTCCGCAATCCCGATGCTAAGTAGAAAGTATTTCTAAGTGAGAGCGCGCCTTGGGAGGCCTTTTAGAAGTCGCTCTATTCGATACTTCTGCCTCTTCGTGGGGGTGCCTGTTTTCCTCTGTTTAGGATTAAATCTCTTTTTCTGGACCTCCTGGGGGACCAGTGTCCTTTCGAACTTGGTTTATGACCGCTTGGGATTGCAGACGAAGATCTCGCAAGCTTGTTGGACCCCTTGGGGTGGATTTATCGTTCGGGGAATTGAGCTTGCTCTCCCAAATCATCAAGAGTCTTTCGAGAGGATTGTTGAAATTCGATCCTTACATCTTGATCCGAGTTGGAGTTCTTTGGTTCGGGGGTCTAAGAGATTCGAGCGTTTGGAGCTCCAAGGGGTCAAAGGCGAGATCTCGATTGAAATGCTTCAGGCAATGCTGAGCCAAGGGCAGGCGCAGCAGCCCCACGAAAAGAATCGAGTGGACCTCGAGCCTCAACCCCATTCCCCAGAAAAAGAGACCTCAGAGCCTCTTGTCGGTCAGGAAGAAACCGAAAACCCGAGTGCAAGGAAACCTCCCAAGCCTCAGCAAAACTCATCTCAAGAGGTT
>JALRJZ010000241.1 GCA_023261045.1 Akkermansiaceae bacterium | reverse complement strand
TAACGCGCAGAGTTCGTGATAGTGCGTGGCAAAGAGGGTGCGACATCGGACTTGGTCATGAAGATGTTCGGCAACCGACCAGGCAATGGAGAGTCCATCAAAGGTGGCAGTGCCTCGGCCAATTTCATCTAAAATGACGAGTGATTGATCAGTTGCATTATTGACGATGAGCGATGTTTCATTCATCTCAACCATGAAGGTTGATTGTCCTTTAGATAAGTCATCCGATGCTCCAACTCGGCAAAAAATACGGTCTGTGAGCCCGATGTGAGCGAATTGCGCCGGAACATACGCTCCGATTTGGGCCATGAGAGTGATCAAGGCCACCTGCCGGATATAGGTGGATTTTCCTGCCATGTTTGGCCCCGTGAGAATCTGCAAAAGAGATTGAGCCGGTTCGATTAGGGTGTCGTTAGCAACGAACTTTTCGTCGACCAAAGTCTGCTCAAGAATTGGGTGCCTTCCTCCGGTAATCTCAAGGTGCTGAGAGTGATCAATGGTAGGGCGGCTGTGCTGAAAAAGTTGAGCGGTTTGAGCAAAAGAGATGAGCACGTCGATGGTAGCAAGTGCGTCAGCGGTCGTTTGGAGGGAGCTTAAATAGTCGCTAACTTCATTTCTAAGTTTGATAAACTCTTCGTGCTCAAGAGCCTTGGCCCGGTCATCAGCTCCCAGCACTTTCCCTTCAACTTCCTTGAGGGCAGGAGTGATAAAGCGCTCGGCGTTGGCCATGGTTTGTTTGCGTTGATAATCATCCGGTGCTTTATCGGCATGGGTTTTGGTGAGTTCGATGAAGTAACCAAAAACATTATTAAATTTGATTTTAAGGGAATCGATCCCAGTTCTCTCTCGTTCGGTTTGCTGGAGTTCGGCAATCCACTGTTTGCCGCTGCGGGACGCATCGCGCAGTTCGTCGAGCGCGGAGCAATGGCCATCACGAATGATTCCTCCATCTCGAATTTGAGCGGGCGGTTCGTCGACAAGAGCTTGGTTTAACAGGGTGACAAGAGCGGGAAATTCTTGAATACTTGTGAGGAGTTTTTCACTAAGGCCTGATGTTGATGAGATTGCTGAAAGATCTGCCTTCAGGTCAGGAATTCGCTCAAGAGAGAACTGGAGTGATTTGAGGTCGCGAGCGTTACCCGAACCTTGTGAAAGACGGCCAGTCGTTCGCTCAATATCTCGGATTTGTTTAAGGGAATCTTGGATTTTTGTGAGAAGGTAAGGCTCGGCTAGAAAAGATTCAACCAAATCGAGGCGAGCGTTGAGAGCTTCAAGATCACGCAGAGGGTGAAGAATCCAGTCGCGTAACTTTCGAGCGCCCATTGGTGTTGATGTTCGATCCAGCACTCCAACAAGGGTATGTTGCTTTCCAGAACGAGATTCGACTAAATCAAGGTTGAGTTGAGAGGAAGAATCAATGAGTACGTAATCGGACGCTTGCCGAACGGAAATGGAGCGTAGGTGGTCGCATTTCCTCCTTAATTGGTAAGTGAGATAGTGAAGAATTCCTCCTGCTGCCGAGAGGGCAGAAGGCATTTCGCTACATCCAAAACCATCAAGAGATTGGACCTTAAACTGCTCTTTAAGAAGGTGAAGAGCTTGATCGATGAGGAAGCAATAACTGTCGTAGGGAAGGTGATTTAAAAGATGGCCAAGTTGGGAGATCTGATGATCTGAAATTAAAAGTTCCGAGGGGCGAATTCTTGTTAGTTCATCTTCGAGTTGCTGAAGGTCGTTAAATTCAGCAACTGTAAACTCGCCGGTGGTATGGTCAGTGTAGGCGAGTCCATATATCGGTTTTTTGGCCGTTCCTCCCTGGTAGACTGCTGCAAGGTAATTGTGGCGAGTGTCATCGAGGAGGCTGAGATCATCTACCGTCGAGGCTGAAATGATTTGAGCGATTTCTCGTTCTACGATTTTACCTGGCTCAGGGGCGGTGGTTTGTTCGGCGATTGCAACCCGTTTGTTGGCCTTGATGAGTTTGGCAATGTAGCCTTGGGCGGCGTGATGTGGCACGCCACACATTGGAACTTCATTGCGCTTGGTGAGAGCGACATTAAGAATGCCTGCTGCCGTCTTCGCGTCTTCGAAGAACATTTCATAAAAGTCTCCAAGACGATAGAGTAGGAGGATGTCGTCGGGCAGGGAGCGGCGCATCGTCATATACTGCGCCATCATGGGGGTGAGCTTTTTTGTGCCTGCCATCTAGAAAGCTATTTAAGAGGGTGCCTGGGCTCGGGGGAACCGCAAAGTCAGCTGAAACGAAAAAACCCCGGGTTCTCCCCGGGGTAAAGTTGTCTTGCTAAAGCGAGAGAATGAACTTTAGGCCAAGATCTCGGTAATTGGAGCCCCAGTTTTTCCTCCCATCTTGAACGGGCGGCGATTCGGTGAATAAAGGACTTGGTCGTGGGGTAGTCCCATTGCAGCCGCAATCGTCGCGTTGAAATCTGGGATCGAAGTTTTTTTAGAAACGACGTTCGAAGCCGTTTCATCGGTTTGTCCGTGGATGGTTCCGCCTTTGATGCCAGCCCCTGCTAGGACAAATGAAAATGCCTTCGGGAAGTGATTTCTTCCAGCATCATCATCGATTTTTGGTGTGCGCCCGAACTCAGTAGCAATGACAACGAGGGTTGAATCTAAAAGCCCCGATATTTCAAGGTCATGAAGAAGGGCCGCATAAGCTTGATCTAAAATGGGAAGCTTTTCATCGGCTTGGGTGAAGTTGTTGGCATGCCAGTCGAAACCTCCAAATTCAACTTCGACGAAACGCACGCCATACTGAACCAAGCGCCGGGCAAGTAGAACTCCTTTAGCGAATTTCTCTTCACCGTAGAGGAGGTGAGCTTCTTTTGATTCTTTCGAAAGATCGAAGGCCTCGAGATCTTTGGAGGTCATGAGGTTCACCGCGGAACTAAACATCTCATTGTAGGCTCTGACGCTTCTTTGTCCTTTGCCAAATCGGCCGGTGAAGTCTGCGTCGAGCTTTGCTCGCAGGGCGATTTGCCGATTAAATGCTTCTTCAGAGATGCCAGATCGTCGTTTGGCATTTTGAAGTCCTTGCATGGCGTCGCCAACAGGTAGAGGACCAGCAGTTGGTTCAAAGAAACCTGCTCCTGTGTGCTGGTTTCCTGCATGAATGGTCACATAGGGTGGTAAGGTTCCTTGAAGACGAGGAGGATCAAGTTCATTGGCCCAAGCGCCCAGAGAGGGGTGGGTGATCGAAGCTCGCTGGGTGTATGAGGTGTGAACATGATACTTACCCTGAGCGTGAGCACCTTGCGTCGAATTCATGGAGCGAATAATCGCCATTTTATCGGCGTGCTTCGCTGTCTTGACGAGGTGCTGACCAAGTTGGATGCCCTCCACATTAGTCGAAATGGCTTTCAATGGGCCCCGATACTCGACAGGCGCCTCTGGTTTGGGGTCAAAGGTATCAATGTGAGTCATTCCACCTGACATGTAGAGGTAGATGACATTCTTGGCTTTGCCCTTTGCTTGAGCGAGAGTCTGCGCTGCTTCTGCGGAATGGAACCAAGATGCGGCAGCTCCCCCCAGAGTAACTCCGAAGGCGGTGCGGGCGGTGTCGGCGAGAAATCCTCGACGCGAAAGGTCATCGAGTTGGTAATGTGGGTTCATTGGACAAAGAGAAAGCGGTTAGAGGTGAGGATAGCTCTGGCGAAAGTTTCGGTTGAGGCAAGGGTTGAGACGTCAGGGAGAAAGGCTTCTTTTTCTTCTTCGGTGGGGTAGGCGGAATAAAAGGTGAGATAGAGATAATCGAGTCGCTCTTCTGGGGTCTCTAATTGATTGAGGGTTTTTGCTATAGAATTCTTTTTTGAGGTCAGCAGTGAGGTTTCGTTGCCATTGAGCAGTCTAAGTGACTGCGGAACCGTGGCGGTTGT
>JALRJZ010000240.1 GCA_023261045.1 Akkermansiaceae bacterium | reverse complement strand
CCCATTTTCAACCTGCTGTCTTGCTACACTAACAGCTTCCTCATAATTTTCATCAATGATTAATTTGGCAAAAACTCGTGACCCAGTCACATTGGTTCGCTCACCAACGTTCACAAATAAATCATCGTCGCCAATAATCATCGGCTCGAGCTCTGGATGATTCACGTTGCAGGGGATGATTGCCCGCCCGCGTGCAACTTCAGAGCGAACGAATTCGGCAGTGATGAGCTCGGGAATTTGAGCTCCATAACTTTGTCCTGGATGCTGGTGGTGGGTGACGTTGCGCGCAACCTGTGCAAAGGGGTCAATTTGACTTGGTCGCGGCATTTCATAGCCTTCTGGAGTAGAATTCTTTCGTCGGATAAAATCTTTGATTTGATCTGAGGCGTCCTCAGGAAGGTCCTCAAGCTGAGGGTAATGATCATGGATTGTTTTAAACTTCTCGAGTCGCCCCATATTTTCGCGGATGGCCACGTATTCCATTTCTGGAGTGATGATGCCTTGATCGGCATACCATTTTTGAGTGACTGGATGGGTCTTTGCTCTCAAGGGTTTACGTTTTAAACCAGGATACTGCTTGAGTTTGTTTTTTGCCGCTTTGCTCTCGTTATACTGTTCAGCATGGGCTTGAGAAAGGTAACCATTATCGATCGATTTGACCTCCCGACCTTCATATTCCTCAACATCACTGCGCTCAAGGATCCACTCTCGACGCAGGCCAGGAAGACCTTGTCGCACATCACCATTAAAATCGGGATCACCCCACGGCCCCGAACAATCGTAAACCCTGATTGGAGGGTTTTCTTCGATTCGGCCGTTGGGATGTTCCGTGTTTGCAAGGCGGATTTCTCTCATGGGAACCCTTAGAGACTCATGAATGGCTCCTTGGATGTAGATCCGAGTTGAGTTGGGAAAAATCGTCGGGTCTTTGGCGATTGCTTCAAGTTCAGCAGAATTGTCAATGTCTTCGACAAAGTTCCCGGTATAATCCGAGCGTTGTTTGGCGTTTTCTGGTGCCATGCCGTTTTCTTCGCGGGAAATCATTGCTTGTTTTTCTAAAGTTGTTTGTGAACAAAAAAGCCTATCGGCTTTGGTGAAAGTGACGACAGGCGTGAGCGAGATTTTGGTCCGACTCCCAGCTTGGTGAAAAACTTACACTGGTGGTAAGGGTATTATCTCAGAATCGTCACACATGCGACGAAACACCCCTGTCATGTTTTTTTGTGACGGTGGAGCTTTGTTGATCATTTGTCAAGGAGGTGCCAAATTATCGAGCCCATTGATAGACTTTCACGTAATCAATTTGCATTGTCTGCGGGAAGGCGTCGTCTTTGAGGTTGTCGGTACTTTGGCGATGATTGGGATCTCCACCGCTAAAAAAGTGTCCGTCAGCGGCTAAATTAATAATGAGATGAAACGGCTGATCAAAAGGTGCGGTCGGACTTTGAGGTGCTGAGGCTGAATGCCATTGATCCTTGGTGATCTTTTGCCATTCGATTCCGTCAACGAACCATCGGATTTCATCTCGTTCCCACTCCACAGCGTAGAGATGGAAGTCCTCGCTGGCATTTTTATCTGGGAAGCGGTAGCTCCCTCCTTTGTATTGGTTGTTGGGCCATTTGCCCCCAAAATGGAGAGTCCCAATGGTTTTTTCAACTTCAGACCCTCGAGATTCAATGATGTCGATCTCCCCACCGGCAGCCCAAGTTCCGTAGGGAGAATTGGTGGGCAACATCCACACTGCAGGCCAAATCCCTTCTCCTGAGGGGAGTTTTGCGCGAATTTCGAAGCGCCCATATTTCCAATCTCCTCGATAAAGCGAACGCAGGCGGGAAGATTTATACGGTTGGGTTTTGCCATCTGTCGTGGTGTGCGGCTCTCTAAAAAGGTGAAGATTTAACAATCCATCTTTGACGACGGTGTATTTGGGTTCTGTTGAGTAGAATTGCCGCTCGTTATTGCCTCCGCCGTAGCCATTTTCCTCATTCGCCCATTTGCTTCGATCCAGTGAGGATCCATCAAAATCATCAGCCCAGACAAGAACCCATTGGTCTTTGAGTTGTTTGAGCCGCACTTGAGAATCAGTCGGGATGGCGAAATCCTTGGTGATTTTTTTTCCTGTGCCCGCAAACGGTTCTCCGAGGGGTGTCCAACGACTCTCTTGTTGATATTCGAGTTGATAAAAGAGTCCCTCTTTCGTGTCTGTTTCGATTCTTGCAAGGGGGGAAATCTTAACTTGAGCAGCGAGGGGTAAGATTAAGAGGAAGATAAGAGGAGACTTCATGAAAGGTCGTTTCAGTGGTTCACCCGTCAATAAGAGGCAAAAAACTAAAATGTCATCTTTTACTTTCCAGAGATTGAGTAAATCCCGAATGGATTCTGGAGTTTGGCGAGTCGGCAAGGCAGACTGGCTTTGCTGTGAGTGAACAATTGCCATCTGAAATAGCTGCCTTACTGGCGGGGGCGGTCGATGGAGTGTCGAGTGAGCAGGTGGATCTTTTGTTTGAGATGCTTGAGAACGGGCCAGGGCTTCAGGCAGAACAAGGGGAGATGGAAGCTTTTGTTGATCAAGTTTTAGCGACCGAGGCAGGGGCAAAAATCGTTGAGAAGCTCTCTCAGAAACGTCAATCAAGCTCTGAAGTCAATCCCTCATCTCAAGGGCAGGCCAAGAAAGAAAAGGCGCTCAGAGCTCAGCTAAAAGTTCATTTAATTGGGACAGAACCCTCCATTTGGAGGCAGATTAGTCTCGCTAGTGATGCAAATTTCCAGGAGCTTCATTGCGCTATTCAAGATTCTTTTGGCTGGTTGGGGATCGGGGGGTATGAGTTTCGAGTGTGTCAAGGCGGACAAGTGGAACTGCTGATTTCAGATCGTCGGCGACAAGAGGAGGGTGGAGAGAGTGATCACTTTTCTCCCCATGAGATGACATTGATGGACTTGTTATCCCATGGAGTCAGTGAGTATCTTTATCTTTACGATGATGATGATCGGTGGGAGCACTTGATTGCTTTTCAAGGCTTTGGTGCTGTCTCATCGGATCGAGTCCCGCAAGTTTATGGTGGCTCAGGATTATGCCCACCGGAAGGGTGTGGAGGCGTTGAGGGCTTCAAACAGTTTTTGAAAGGTGATCACCCACTCGTGCAAGAATACGGATCCGAATTGGTCAATCGGATCCGTGATGGGGAATTTGACCCTCGCTCAGTACGCTTTGGTGAACCCAGCGAGTAATCTATAATGAGATCCCAGTGGCAAGAGTCACCCCGGCTACCTCCCGGATCTCATTCATGACCTCACTGCTTAAAGGAGCGTCGAGCTCAATGACGGTGAGTGCACATCCTTCTGAGAGATTTCGAGCGAGGGAGAGATTGGCGATATTTGCTGAAGCATTACCCAAAGTCGTGCCGACAGCCCCCACGATCCCCGGACGGTCGTCATTTTTAACAATAAGGAATTCTCCCGTCGTGTTGATGTCTACAAAGAGTTTATCAATTTCGACAACTCGAGGGCTCTTCCCGATGACAGTACCTGAGACCCGGAATTTTTTGTCACCTTTCGTGAGCTCTGCGACAACCAATTCACTATATTCAGTCGCTGCATTAATGGTCGATTCGGTGGTGTCTAACCCCATTTCTTTGGCAATTGCAGGAGCGTTGACAATGTTGACTTGGCCATCAGAGCGAGCAGATTCTAGGTAAGTGGATAAGACGTTTCTCGAGACAAGAGCAGTATTTTTCTGAGCCACTGCTCCGTGGTAGGAAACGCGAAGAGAATCTGGGTTGCTTGGGCCGAGTTTGGCTAGAAGTTTTCCGAGGGCATTTGCAATATCGAGATAGCCTCCTAATTCACTGAGGGCCGCCGCATCGAGCGAGGGCATGTTGATTGCGTTTCGAATCTCTCCGGTTGTCACAAAATCGCGGAT
Organism: Akkermansiaceae bacterium; assembly: GCA_023261045.1. GTDB lineage: Bacteria > Verrucomicrobiota > Verrucomicrobiia > Verrucomicrobiales > Akkermansiaceae > SW10. The sequence continues at coordinate 37 of JALRJZ010000240.1, read as the reverse complement.
TTGCTCGGCAACTTGAATACCAACATTTTCTTGGGCT
>JALRJZ010000023.1 GCA_023261045.1 Akkermansiaceae bacterium | reverse complement strand
TGCAAGCGGCATCATTTTTGGAGACGTCTCAAAGCGCTCTAAACCCATGGGTTTTTGGCACCTCTTTCAAGCCGGACAAAGCACATGGAGTGACCACATTCTCAAAGACATCATGCAGAAACAACGTGCAAATGCCCCTCTTCCTCACAATGCCTATCGCCTTAAAAAAGATGTCGATGATTTCACCGCTTTTCCTGAGAACTATTCTAAAGGGCATGCGGCTTGGATCGATTGGCCTTGGAAACTCCATCGTATCAATGGGCAAAAACTAGAACTTTATCATCTCATGAAAGATCCAATGGAAACCAATGACCTCTCAGAGGAGCCAAAACATCAGCAGCAGCTCACCAAGATGGCTGATGAACTCAACACTTGGATGAAGTCTGTCGTTCGTAGCTATAATGGAGCGGATTACAAAAAGAACTAGAGTTGCTCTTTCAAACAATCCTGCCCTGGATCAAGTCAAGTTCCCCAAAACTGATCTACTAAACGATTTAAACACCTTAGCCAGCGGTGATAACGACGCGTCCGTTGCTTGCAGCTTTCATTCGATACGCTGTTCTATTTTTTCTTAAGAAAACAAGTCCAAGACCGCCTTACCCTTCCCATCTTTAGTGGCAAAGAAGGGACGCTTTTCTACTTCAAAAGCGGTTTTAGGACTCATTCCCATTGCCGTAAAAATGGTGGCGTGGAGGTCTTCAACTGAAATTGGATTCTCAACAGCCAAGAGTGGTCTTTCGTCAGCCGTTTTTCCGTATAGAGCACCTTTCTTCACCCCTCCGCCAAACATCAGGACACTTGTGCCTCCGGTAAAATGGCGATGAAGTCCATAGTGCTTCATCTCTTGAAGGCGATCCGTTTTTGCTCTGGATTGGTCTTTGGCATTCGAACCTGGCCTTCCTTCGATCATCATATCACGGCTAAACTCACTTGCGATGACAACTAAAGTGCGATCCAGCAAATTCCTTGATTCTAGGTCTCTGATTAATTGGGCGATCGGACCATCGATTTCCTTCTTTAGCCGATCAACCGTCAGATGACCATTTTCATGAGTATCCCAGTGTAGAAAAGGGACATATTCAGTGGTTACTTCAACAAATCGAGCCCCCTCTTCTACTAATCGACGAGCAAGAAGGCATCCTTGTCCAAACCGACCTGTATCGTATTTTCGAAAAGATTCTTGTGGCTCCAGCGTTAAATCAAACGCTCTCTTTTCTTTGGATTGGAGGAGTCGATGAGCAGCATCCATCGAGCGCAACATGGATTCTTGCTGAAACGAGCTCATCATTTCTCGATTCGGACTGGCGTCGATTAATCTTTGGTAATGTCGATAACGATTCGCAAATCTCCCGGGCTCCATCCCTTGCGGCGGTTGCACTGATTTCACTGCATCTTGAGGAAAAGGCAAATTCATTGGGCCAAACTCCATTCCTAAAAATCCTCCTGTCGTAAAGGCCTTCAGTTCCTCCTTTTCGCCCACACCCTCAAGGCGCTGCCCAATATTGATAAAGGGAGGAATGACTGGGTTTTTGGGTCCAAGAACCTTAGCCATCCACGCGCCGATGTGAGGGGCGGCAACGGTGAGAGGCGGCACATAACCCGTATGCCAATGATACTGATGCCTTGAATGCAGAATATGTCCTAAATCTGGCTGCACTGCCGAACGAATGAGGGTCCCGCGATCCATCACGCTGGCAATTTCCTCAAGCCCCTTGGAAATCTTAAGGTGATCAACCGCAGTGTCGATGGAAGGAAAGGTGCTTAGAATCTGATCAACCTGAAGTCCTTTTTGGAAGGGTAAATAACGCTTAGGATCAAACGTATCGGGAGCCGCCATTCCACCAGCTAACCAGATTAAAATGCAAGAATCCGCTCGTGATTCAGGATGCTCCAATTCATCACCCCAAACCTTATTTCCTCCGCACGCCAACGCCGATAGAGACGCTCGACTCAGACGACTTAGAAACTCTCTACGCGCAAGTTGCTCTTCGTTCATGATCTTACTATCTCACGATTTGAAATTCTGGTTTCATCAAAATCACCCAAAGTAGATCCTCTAAGTTCTGTTGATCATCTTTCTTAGAAGCGAAATTCGAAAGGATATCAATCTCTCTTTGATTTGGCAGACGCGATAACGAATAAAGATAGATCCAATCTAGGAAGTCTTCCTGGCGCTTGAATCTCTCTGCGAGAGCATTTGCGGCTTTTGAAAGATGACCAGCCAACTCGGCTCCATTCGCTAAATCAATTGCTTGTAATGTCGTCAGGTTGTCAGGGCGAGAAGTGATCACCTGATCTCTAGGGGGGCGCCCAAGAGAACGCATCAAAAAATCATTTTTGACCAGAGCAGCCCTTACGGGAGGCTCTGGCTCCAGAAGTGCTCGCTGAAGCAGGTCATTATTAAAAACCTGGCCCCAAGGTTTTTCTCCATACTTGTTAAGCTCAAGAGCAGTGGACCAAGCTCCATTGGGTGGCCGAGCCTCCCACGAAGAATCCGTAACCAGTGAACTCTGTTCGCCTTGATTCTTAAAAACGAACTCTGCAATCAAACCCGCAGACCCCCCAAACATTTCCGCCTCAACCTCAATGAGATTCTCTCCTTGCCGAAGAGCATTGGTGATTTCCAGATACACTGGTGAAGTCCAATCTTGAGATGAGGCAACCGTCGCTCCATTGATCTTCATCACAAAGGCATTGTCACAGGTCGCCATCATCACAGCTCGATCAGGCTGCCTCTCTAAGACAAACTTTTTGCGAAGCTGAGACTTGCGACCGGTCTCTCCCTGATGCCAAATCCAATGAGCCAAATTTGGCCTTTCTTCGAGCATGTCTTCCTTATTAGGGAAGCGGCTTCTTTTTCGGCGATCGACTTTGGCGTCTGTCTTCGCCGGAGAAACCTCAGCGACTTGCCAAATAGCATCAAGGAATTGTTCGGCGCTCATCCGTTTGGCAAGTGGCCCATGATATTGGTAGGTCTCCGATGGTTCCTCTTTGAAAAGTTCGCTCTTAGACTGATAAGCCTTCGAGGTCATCATCCACGAAATCAGCTTCTTGAGATCATAGCCATCGCGCTGAAACTGAACGGCTAAGACCTCGAGGAGATCTTCATTCCATGGCTTCGTATCCATCGCATCGACCGGGTGAACGATCCCCCGGCCCATTAATCTTGCCCAATATCGATTGACCAGCGTTCTCACAAAACGACCATTTTTTTCGTGGGTCATCAGACTGGCTAATTGACTCAATCGTTCATCCTTGGGAGCGTGGGGATCAATCTCTCCGATCTCGGGAAAAATCCACTTTGCCTGAGCCATCACCCCTGTCGGCTTGTCACAACGATGAAGCTCTAAAGGCTCATCAGAGAAAATCGCCGCGAGACCATATGCCTCATCAAGCTTCCATCGATCGATAAAGCTATCATGGCAACTCGCACACTTCATGTTAATTCCCAGGAATACTTGCGAGATATTCTGTGAAAACTGAACAGCCCTTGTTTGACTGGAATTCACATCACCTCTCCACTGGATCCCATTGATAAAACCTTCAGATTCAGGGCCTGGGGCAATCAGCTCTCGAACAAACTGATCGTAGGGTTTATTGTCACGAAGGGCGTCATACAACCATGAGGTAATCTGCTTTCTACCTCCCGTAATAAATCCTGTCCCAGTGTAATCATTCCTCAAGAGGTCATTCCACATGCTCAACCAATGGTCCGCATAACTGATGTCTTTGGAGAGAAGCTTCTCAATTAACTGAATTCTCTTTTTCGGGTTTTGGTCTTTCAAAAAAGAATCGAGCTCACTCGGAGTCGGCAATAGTCCGATCACATCAAGGGTGGCCCTACGGATGAATGAGCGGTCATCCACTAATTCAGGGAGCCTCGCATTTCTCTTCATCAAGTCAGCATCAAGAATTCGATCGATAGGATGTTCTCTACCTTGATAGACCGGAGGAAGACTGACCTCCCTGAGACTTAAAGGCGGCTCCCAAGAGAGAGCTCCAATTTGAACTTCATTTGGCCACGCTAATCCTTCATCGATCCATCTCTCTAGAATCATGATTTCTTTTTGAGACAGTCTTGGTCCTTTGGGCGGCATCCATTCGTCCTCATCTTGGGAGCGAAGCAACTTGATCATCAAGCTATTCTGCGCCTTCCCAGGAGCGACTACCTCACCAAATTCTGAACCCTCAAGGAGTTGACCACGCGTGCTGATAGAAAGCCCACCTTTCTTTTGATTACCCGTATGGCACTCCGCACAATGAATTCGTAGGATGGGAAGAACGTCATGGACAAAATCAACTTCAGCTCGGGCAGAACAAACCAGCGTTAAAATGGCGAACAGACTTCCCTTCATTTGATCCAATCAACATCATTACGGTTCCCGCAGACAAGCTCTATCGGGGGAGAAAGAATCACTTCAAAGAGGCGGTCAAATGCAGATCGACAACCGGTATCTTTTGGGACAGGTTACCGGGCGTGAGCAATACTGGCTTTTCTTCGATTACCTCTCAAGTTGCTGACCATTTGAGGCAAGAAATCTTCACTGGACGCTGGACTGAGATGATTCCTGGTCGCAATAAACTCGCCCAGGAACTCAATGTCAGCCCAAAGACCGTTGAAAGTGCTCTCTTGATTCTAGAGTCAGAAAAACTGATCCTAGGGCAAGGAGCAGGCAAGCGCAGAAAAATTTCCCTCACCTCTTCGAGCAAGCTCGCATCAACCATTCGAATTGCTTTCTTTGACTATGATGATGCTGCTCGGCACGAAGAAGAAATCCTCGAATTGAAACATAAGTTGACCAATGCAGGTCACAAGGTGTTTTCAACGAATCGAACCCTCGTCGAGCTCAAGATGGATCCCATGAAGGTGGCCAAAGAAGCAGCCGAAAGCTCCGCAGATGCCTGGATTGTCTGCGCCGGTTCACGTGAGGTTCTTTCTTGGTTTTCAAAACAAGACACCCCTGTTTTTGCTCTCTATGGGCGGCGCAGAACTCTGCCGATTGCTGGAGTCGGTCCTGATAAAGCCACAACAGCAAGGCAAGTAGCTCGCCATCTCATTGAACTTGGCCATAAGCGGATCGTCCTCGTGAAACGAAGGGAGCGAAGAGGGGGTGGTGGCGGAGAACCAGAGCGGGCCATCTTTGAGGAAATGGCTCATCATGGTGTTGCCGTGGGCCCTTATAATATGCCCGAGTGGACTGAAACGGCCGAGGGGTTTCATCAGCTTTTAGACAATCTCTTTCAAGTGACCCCCCCGACCGCCATTTTTGTTGACGAAGCGTTTATCCTTCATGCCGCCATCAGTCACCTCGCTCAAAAGGGAATCACATGCCCAAACGATGTCTCCCTGATCTGCGGGGATCCTGATCCGACCTTTGCCTGGTGTAACCCTTCAATCGCGCACATTCAGTGGGATTCCCGACCGGTGATCCAAAGGGTCCTCAACTGGACTCGTAATATCTCCCGAGGCAAAGAAGATCTCAGACAGATGCTCACAAAGGCCACCTTTATCGAGGGCGGCTCGATTGGTCCTGCTTCTAAAAAGAAGTAAATGTATGCTCAATTTTAAAAACCCATCAGCCCCATGATTAATAAACATCTTCTTTGTTGTTCATTGCTCACCTATCTCAAGAGAAACCGCGAGACAAAACCCTCTCGGATCCGAAGTCGCATCGCACTTGTGACTTTTCATTGCGTCTCTCTCAAGAGGCTTTGCATGATCGTGATTACTTGCGCCACGACTTCCATTCTTCAAAGCGCTCAATCCGGAAACACAGGGGACAGGATTCCGGACTTCACCAAGGGAGATCTAATTCCAGAAGGCTACACCCAAGACTGGAATCTCGGCCCAACAGGCCTTCGCGGATGGATGTTTAGTCAAAGGCTCGAGACCTCGCAAGCTCGCCAAATTAAAATTACCCAGGTCGACAAGAAGTCGCCAGCAGACGGTCTGATTCAAGAAGGTGATGTGATTCTCGGGATTGGCAACTCTCGCTTTCAGGGAGACCCTCGGATTCTTTTGGGCAAAGCCATCACCGAAGCTGAAAAAGAGAGTCACGGGGGAAAGTTACCACTCTTACGTTGGCGAAACGGCAAAACAACCACCGTGATTGTGCCCTTAAAAACTCTCGGTGCTTATAGCTCCACGGCACCTTTCAATTGTTCAAAAACTCGCCAGATTCTCAATGAAGGGTGGCGAGCAATCGCGCAAAAATTGAAAACCTCCCCGCAGGAAGGTCATGTCATCACACGAGCACTGAATGCGTCTGCCCTCCTTGCCAGTAAGAAGCCCGAATATGAAGCACTTCTTCGACAACAAGCACACCTCCTCGCTGAGTTTAATCAGGGCCCTGGAGTGAGAACATGGAGTTATGCGTACGTGAACCTCTTTCTTGCCGAATATGTCAACGTAGTGCCCGATGATCTCCGCGCGCGTGATGGGCTCACGAGAATCAGTAAAATGATCATCGATGGACAAAGTGCCGTTGGCTCTTGGGGACATGATTTTGTCGACTCATCGACGAAGAGACTCAGGGGCTACGGGATGATGAATGCACCAGGGATCCCCCTCACCTATTCGCTAGTGCTTGCTCGACAAGCCGGTCTTGATCTTCCGGGAATTGATCAAGCCATTTCAAAAAGCACTCAATTCTTAGCCTTTTACGCTCAAAAGGGAGCAATCCCTTATGGAGATCACGCACCCTGGATTGAGACCCATGATGACAACGGAAAAAACGGAATGGCTGCCGTTCTTTTCGATCACCTCAATGAACCAAAGATTGCGCAATACTTTTCACGAATGTCTGTCGCCTCTCATGGAGCTGAACGAGATACGGGCCACACCGGGCCATTCTTTAACCTCTTATGGGCTCTTCCATCAGTCGCAAGATCGGGTCCTCAAGCATCAGGGTCTTGGATGGAAGAGTTTGGATGGCACTACGATCTCGCAAGGCGTTGGGATGGATCTTTTACCTATCAGGGAGCTCCGAATGCTCGTCCAGAAGCCTATCATCAATGGGATTGCACGGGTCTCTACCTCATCGGCCTCGCTCAGGGAGAAGCCACCACCTACCTCACTGGGCTGAAGCCAACGACCATCACGCCGATGAACCGGGAAACGGCCCAGAAGGTGATCGTGGATGGTCGTGGATGGTCGAACAACAACCGCTTCTCTTTCTACGATTCTTTATCTTCCAAGGAGCTCCTTGAGCGACTCGGCAGCTGGTCGCCGACCGTTCGCCAACGAGCAGCCATTGCACTTGCCAAGAAAGAAGGAGATTTTACTCCACAACTCGTCGAGCTCCTAAACTCTCAACAACTTCATTCTCAATATGGAGCCTGCCAAATGATTCAAAAGCTTGGCCAGCGGGGGACTGGAACGATTCCAACTCTTCTCAAAACATTCCAATCCGATGATTTATGGCTTCGCATCCTTTCTGCCAATGCTCTGGCTGGTATTGGCCATGAAGCAATATCAGCCGTTCCTATCCTATTAGAGCGCTTGACTCAAAGTGGTGGTCCCAATGACCCCAGAAACATGGAACAGCGTTATCTATCCTTTGCACTTTTTAATCAACGAGGAGGCCTGCTGGGACAATCACTCGAGGGAATCGACCGGGAAATGCTCTATCAGGCGGTGAGAGCAGGACTTCAAAATGAAGATGGTCGAGCACGAGGTAGCTTTTGCTCGGTCTACCGAAACCTCACTTTTGAAGAACTCAAACCGCTCCTACCTCAAATTTACAGAGCCATTAACGAGCCTGCTCCAAGCGGCATTATGTTTGCCGATCAAATCCAAACGAGTGGTCTTGAGCTTTTTGCAAAGCATCACGTCAGCGAAGGAATTGAACTCTTAGCTGACTACACCCGCACCCAAAAGCAACATGGCAGCCAAAAACGCATCGAAAAAATCGTAGAGCTACTTCTTTCTTACGGAAAACATGCCCAACGAGTCATTCCACAACTCGAAGAGGCAATCTACTACTTCGAGAAAGAGGAAAAGAATTTCCCACGACGTCTCGGGCTTCACAAAGCCAATGTGGTCAGAGAAGCGATTGAACAAATCAAAAACTCAACCGAGCAACCTCCACTCATTGAACTCGCTCTAAAAAAGCCATGAGCGATCGGAACCGCTCATGGTTTGGAGAGTTTAATCAACTTGGATTACTTTGACCTCGTTTCTTTGATCCAAATGTTTCTGAACCGAACATCTTGCCCGTGCTCTTGGAGTTTAAGCCCCTCATCAGATGGCCCATTTTTCACGCCACCATTGGCATGCTTCACAGGCACGTTATCCTGAACCTTAATCCCGTTCCACCAGAGGGTGAGGCGCGAAGGTTCGACGAGCTGATCACCTTCCCAAGTTCCGGCCTTAAAAAGAAAATGGAAGGCTTGCCACTGGCCATTGGGACGCCATGCATTGCCTTGCGGCACATGTTCCATACAAACGGCCCCAATTCCGTGAGGACCAATCTTCCAACTGTAAGGGTCCGCAATATCTTTTCCCTTTGGTGACTCAATTTGCAGTTCATGACGATTCTGCATATAGACTCCGCTGTTACTATAGCCTTCTGCTTTATCATCTCCTCGGGCACCCATTAAGACAAACTCAACGTGTCCTTCAAAGTCGTGATACTTCTTCTTAGTCACCAAATCGTGCGTCCCCCACTTTTTGCCTCCATCGGTCATCAAGACCTTTCCCTCACCGGCAGGGTCATCGACGATCTTCCAAGTAATCGCCATGTCTTTTTGGGGCCACATTTCAAAATTCTTTTTCACTGATGCAAGAGTGCCATCAAAGGGCACATCAGCGCCTTCTGGCGCGCTCAGCCCGACATCTTTACTTCGATCGTATCCTTCTTGTTGCTCTGGTTTGATTTCACCACTTGCAGAAGAAACTCCTAACAAAACCCAAATGCTAACAACGTGGGAACTCACTTTTTTCGTAAAACTCATACCATCTTGATTACGCATCATGATGTTAGAAACTTCCATCAAATCATCGACGAAATCTTCGAAAGCAATTCGAGCGCAGTCGCGGGAGCGTAGATGACTCCCTTTGAGCCTAAACCATTAAAAAACCATCCAAGTCCACGTTGGTAACGAAGGCTTGGGTTACTCCGATCGATGATTGGTCGAATCCCCGCAACATGATCAATAATTTCGTATTCCAAATTGGTGAACTTCCGGATGATTCGCTCAATTGTTTGCCTTCCTTCCATCGTTGGTCCTGATTCCAAGTGATCCCACTGATAAGTTGCTCCAGCGCGATAACACTCGTTTCCAAGGGGAATGATCCACCCCCCTTTGACTAAAATCCGCTTCTCATTCCAGCCAGAGATTCGCACGGTCAAGATTTCACCCTTTGCGCTACGATGCCCTAAATTGGGGAAATCTCCTCGGATCAACCCCGCGGCTCCCGTGCACCAAATCGACTCCTCCGATTGACGTTTCGAGCTAAACTCGCCCCCTTGATCAAGAAACTCCTTTCTTGCCGCTGCTATAAATCGAGGACAATCGAGCCACCCTCCGCCTTTCCAGGTCACTCCTTGGTCATCGATCTGATCAATCCACTCCTCAAAGGTTTCGCGCTTGCGTTCAAACTTAGCGCGATCTTTTTCATCAAACCACAAGCGTTTGATGGGAGCTGGATGAAAGAGATCATTTCCAAGCTGATGATAAAACGGGAGGGCTACCGCAAGAGACTGCGCAAGATTGCTGCCAATCTCGAAATTCCTTCCCGCTACCGGATTAACCAAACCAGCCGCGACATGACTACTTCCCTTTTTCCCATCGTCCACCACTCGCACATGATGACCAGCCTTTTGAAGATGCAAGGCCACGCAAGCACCCGCCAATCCAAATCCAATTACTTCAATCATCTGTCTCCTCAAGTCGCTACCCAACAATCTCTTTTCGCCGGCCAATCTTAATCTGTCAACAAAGCTGAACTTCTCAATCATTCAAACAAATGATCCTTTAAAAAAACTCGTCGAATTCTGCTCAACGACTATCTTCCAAGGAACAAAAAATTTTAGACTTTCTATTGTGAGACCACTTTTTTTCCTGTTCGCCACGCTGCTTCCTATTGCCGCCGCTCCGCTGTCACTATTCGATGGTAAAAGCCTCGATCAATGGGAAGGCAATCCCAAGATCTGGCACGTCGAGGAAGGAGTCATCACCGCCTCTATTCCCGAAGGAGGCCGTCTTGGGAAAAATGAATTCCTCTACTGGAAGGGAACCGTCTCTGACTTCGATCTCTCCCTGCAGTATCGCATCACCGGAGGACCCACTGCCAATTCCGGGATTCAGGTTCGCTCTCAAAAGGATGCTTCGGGCCACGCGGCCGGTTACCAATGCGACCTCGATGACGGGAAGCTTTGGCTGGGAAGAGTCTATGATGAACATGGCCGGGGACTCATTGCTGAGCGGGGAGCGCTGACCAAAATCTCAGCTGAAGGCAAGCGCCACTCCATTCCATTTTCAGAGCCCCAATCGCTCACTCGCTTTGCCAAAGCAGATGACTGGAATCACTATCTCATCAAAGCACGTTCAAACCGGATTGAGGTTCATATTAATGGAATTCATTTCACCACTCTCGAGGATTTTGAACACGCTCAAGCTGATCTCTCCGGCCTTCTTGCAGTGCAAATCCACAGCGGCTCTGGTCCCGCCAAAATAGAATTCAGAGAAATCTATCTGACTCACTTTCATCAAAAATCAACCGCCTCCAACTCCCAAGAGAAGCCCAAAAAAACGGCCCAAAAAGCTGAGGCTGGCATCGTTCCCCCGGACGCTCCCAACATCGGTTTTGAAAAAGGTAATCTCGATGGTTGGACTCAAACCGGGAACGTTTTTCCGAATGGTCCCATCGCAGGTGATACCATTGTCGCCCGAGGACGTGGGCATTCAAATCACCACGGAGAATATTGGGCAGGAGGATATGAAGTTTCTAAAAGTGACCAATCACAAGGCACGCTCACTTCAACAGCTTTTAAAGTGACTCACCCTTGGGCCACTTACCGGATTGGAGCAGGACCGCTTCCCGAGACCCGGGTTGAAATCCTTGATGCAAAGTCTGGAGCAATCATTCACGAATCCAGTGGCCGTGGAGAAGTTGAAGACATGGTCCTCAATTCCGTGGATCTCAAAGATCATCTCGGAAAAATGATCCAGATCCGCGTGGTTGATGAACACTCAGGGCATTGGGGGCACATCAACTATGACGACTTCCGCTTTCATCAACAAAAACCAACGACCGCAGTTGTTGCTTCTGCAGAGGGGCGACTTGCCTCAAGCCCTCTACTTTGGAACCTTCAAAAAAATCCCGCAGGAGAAGAAGGAGACATCACTTCAAACATGTTTCTCCCAGAAGGATTTGAAGTCCAAACCATTGCTCGTGAACCCCAACTTCGACAGCCGATCGCTTTTACCTTTGATAGCAGAGGTCGCATTTGGATCGCGGAGGCCTTCGCCTATCCCCGCCGGCAGCCAGAGGGGCAAGGGAAAGATCGCCTCATCATTTTAGAGGACAAAGACAAGGATGGATCCTTCGAGTCTCACAAAGTTTTTGCCGACAATCTGAATTTAATCTCCGGGTTTGAACTCGGCTATGGAGGGGTTTTTGCCGCCTGCGCTCCAGAGTTTATTTTCATTCCTGATCGCGATGGAGATGATCAGCCTGATGGCCCTGCTCAAGTCCTTTTAGACGGATTCTCGACCAACGACACTCATGAGACTCCGAATTCATTTCTCTGGGGCCCCGATGGTTACCTCTACGGTTGCCATGGTGTTTTCAACCCATCACTGGTGGGCAAACCTGGCACCCCGAGAGAAAAGCGCCTGGATCTTAAGGCCGCTATCTGGCGATTCCACCCAGTGAGTCATCAGTTTGAAATCTATTCTCATGGTGGATCAAATCAATGGGGGCTCGATTATGGACCTGATGGCTCACTCTTCATGACTCATTGCCGCAGCTCTTGGGGGATGGGACCGGTGAGCCAAGTTTTTCGTGACGGGCACTACTGGACTCAAAATAACTCGAACCACCGCGACTTTATTGCCACTGACAAACTGGGTTGGAATCGGACCAACACACCCCTCTTTAATTACTTTAATTCGATCGCGGCTTATGGTCACGGAGAAGGAGGGGCAGGAGCACAAGGATCTCGCGCGATTTTTGGAGGGCACTCTCACGTTGGAACAATGGTTTACCAAGGAGACAACTGGCCTGAGCAATATCGCGGGAATCTTTTTACCCACAATCTTCACGGACACCAGCTCAACCGGGAGCTACTCTCCCTGCGGGACTCCGCTTACGTCTCGAGTAGTTACGGTCAAGATGCCCTCTACACCCCTGACAAGAAATACCTCGCTGTTGATCTCAAATACGGGCCTGATGGTGCTGTCTACTCCATCGATTGGCACGATACTCAGCAATGCCATGTCAATGATGCGGCACGCTGGGATCGAACCAACGGGCGCCTTTACCGGATGGCATGGAAAAAGACCTACCAACCAGCCAACTTCAGTGATCTCAGCAAAGCGAGCGAGCAAGAACTACTCAGCTATCTTTCTCACAAAAATGAATGGTTTTCTCGCATGGCTCAGCACCAAATTCGCCAACGTGCGGTCGAACAAAAGCTCACAGACAAGGTTCAAAAAGAACTCCGCAAACACCTCAAAGAGGTCAAAAACGATCACTCATTGCGCCACCTCATTGCCCTTGAAGCGACTGGTCAGATGACCGAAGAAGATGCCCTATTGATTCTAAAAACTCACGCAGCACCTCTACGAAACCAAGCGCTCTATTACCTCACCAATCAAGTCAGCACTCCCTCCAAAGCGGTTAAAGAGGCTCTCAGCGGTCTTGCTAAAACAGAACCATCCCCTCAAGTGAGACTCACTCTTGCCGGTGCTTGCCAGCATCGCCTTCCTCAGCAAACCGCTCTCCCATTACTTCTCACTCTGTCGCAACGGCCCGAAGATGCGCAGGATCGTTTTCTTCCTAAAATGATCTGGTTTGGTCTAGCTTCAATCGCTCAAAACCAAACGGACCTCCTCTCGGAGATCGCCCTCAAAACCCCACTGCCACTTCTTCGTGAATCCATCATTTGGAGTCTTGCCCGCCAAGATCCCGCATCCGCCGTTTCTCTGAGCAATCAGCTCAGCGATTCTGCGGCCATTGCAAGAGCCGCGGCCGTGATCAGCCAAGCACTGAGTGAAAGCACTCATCCAGCCCCTCCCCAGTGGGCCGCATTTTCTGCAAAAGCAGGTGCCACTGGGAACGCTGAAGCGATTGCCCATATCTCAAAGCTCAACACTGTTTTTGGACTTGCCCAAATGCAGACTGATTCCGTGGCAGAACGTGCTCAACAAACCGCCGCTGCTTTTGCCATTTGTGCGGCCTGCCATCAATCTGGCCAAAACCAAATTGGTCCTTCTCTTGAGGAAATCTCTAAAATCTATGATTCTAAAGATGCCATCATTCAATGGATCAAGAGCCCACAGAAAAAGCGGGAAAACTACCCTCAAATGCCCGCATTTGATAAGCTGGATAGTCGCACCCTCGAGCTGGCAGCTGAACACCTCCTCCGAGTCCGCAACGGTTCAACTGGGGAGCCGGGAGCAAGCACGGATTTAAAAACCAAAAAAATCCTCTTCCTCGCGGGAAGGGATTCTCACGGATGGGGAGCTCACCAACATTTTGGAGGAACCAACATCTTGGCCCGGGGCATGCGAAATTCCGCCCTTCCTGTAGACATTCAGGTGACACGCAACTGGCCTGAGGAGCCCGAACTTCTTAAATACGACGCCCTCGTCATTTATGCCGACGGATGGGGAGCTCACCCCGCCAACGGCCACCTCGAATCATTGAAAAAATTCATGGATCAGGGGGGAGGGCTCACCGTCATCCACTGGGCCACTGGTCTGGGCTCACCCGATGCTGGCAACAAAACCAAGGACCACTCCGTCGATCCCGTTCGGCGCCAGTGGCGCAACCTCGTCGGGGCCGACTTCGAGCCCTGGCACTCGGTCAGTCGCTTCTGGGACACTAGTTTTAAAAAGCTTCCAAAGCATCCCGTCACACGGGGTGTTGCTCCCTTCGTGATCCACGATGAGTGCTACTTTCACCTTCGCTGCGAAGACCCTGAGTGTGACCACGTCACACCACTTCACGGAGCCCTCCCTCCGATTGACATCATCAAACCCGGCAGCGGCATGGACCGAGGTGGTATTTCGGCCCTCGAGGAAGTGAAGAAGGGCATCGACCAATATTGTGCCTGGGGATTTGAACGCCCCGCCGGGGGGCGAACTTTTGGCTTTACCGGAGGTCATACTCACTGGAATTGGGGACGAGATGAGCTCCGCAAGCTCATCCTCAATGGTATTTACTGGACGACAAATTCCGAAGTACCGGCTCAGGGAATTTCATCGACCCGCCCCACTGCCAAAGAGATGTTGGCAGATCTTCAAGGAAATCCGGGATGGACCGAAGAGGGACTACAAATCCTTCTCAATCGCGCGGGCGAAGGAGAGCTGATTCGGTGGGGACAGTATTCAGGAGGTCCGCTGCCCGTAGGACCTCGTCCACAAGGAACAAAGAAAAAAGACCTCGGACCTGGCCTTGTTATCGAAGGGGAAGCCATGAAAGTCGTGAAAGCTGATGGAGCCGCCCGCCCACAAGCCATGCAGGGCTTCGGAAATGGAGTCTGGAGTGGCAATTCCCAACTTTGGTGGACCGCCGGGAAAGAGGGGGCGACTCTCACCGTAGAGTTTTCCTCTCCAAAAGCCGGGGAGCACTTCCTCCACTTCGCCGGAACTAAAGCCGTCGACTATGGCATTCATTCCATCAAGCTCAATGGAAAGACCCTCGCCCAACCCATCGACTTCTTTCAACCCACTGGTGTCTCTCACACTGGCCAGGTCAACCTCGGCAAGGTATCGCTCAAGAAAGGAATCAATACCCTGACAGTCAAGTCCACCGGAACCCACCGTGATTCCATCAAAAACTACATGTTTGGCCTAGATTTCCTACGCCTTGCTCCCGCCGGCTAGATCCTTGAGGAAGATCTTTTTCCACCGTCACTCTCTTGAGGACATCATCATTTCTCCTGAGGGAAATAACTTAACTGCGGAGCCTTGTTATAGACCACATTTTGCAAAACCACAGAGAGCCGATACTGCCGATCCGACATCAACCATGGCAAAGCATGTTGACTAGGAATCGGAGTGGTATAAAGCCTCAGGCTCTTACCCTCTGGACCTAACAATAAGAGTTCTTCTCTCCAATCACCCAAAAGATCAGCTGTTAAATTTGGCCAGCGACCCACACCTCGCCAACGACTCCGCGACGATCTTTGGAAAGGGAATTCTGCTTGGAAAATTGTTTGATCACGCTCCTCATTCCAGTCCCATTTCGAAATACTATAGAAACCGTAGGTCTCCCTGAGAAGGTCTCCATCCCACCAAATCACCCAGCCCTGCGAGCGAGGCGTTTTCTTAGAAATGACTTCGCCTTTGATTGTTCGCAAACCCGTCCAACGGTCCCAAACTTCGTAGCCTAGGTGCCGAGGATCAATATCTGCCACAAGCCCCACACTGAGATCAACTCCTTTACTATGCGACCAAATGACTTCACCCGTTCTTGCTGAGTGAAGACCAGCTCCAGGAGTCCCCCATGCGACTGTTTTGTTTTCATTTTCCGTCACCAAATACAACTCCAACCCATCCCTCTGAGGATCAAGATCTCCCACCGTCAACGTGTCGCCATGCCTTCGGCCCGTAGAGAATAATCCCACTCCGCTATCGTCAACAACCATTGCCTGATAAACGATCTCGTCCTTACCATCTCCATCAACATCCGCGACCGCCAGCGAGTGGCCTCCCATTCCCGAGTATTCGTTTTTGGAGTCCTTCGAATCAAAAGTCCAACGTTTGGTCAATTTGCCCTCGCGCCAGTCCCAAGCCACCATGACGGTGCGTCCATAAACACCACGACACATGACTAAACTAGGCCGCTTCCCATCAAGGTAGGCAACGCAGGCAAGAAAGCGATCGCATCGGTTACCATAAGAGTCATTGCCTCCATTGCCACCACGTCCACCCCACCCATTAATGGGATCACGACCTGGCGAATAATCAACCGTCGTGAGGGCTGAGCCGGTTTTTCCATCAAAAACGGTGAGAAATTCTGGCCCCCTGAGGATTCGTCCATACTTCAAACTTTGTTCATCTTTCTCAACCCAGTCTGCGTGTGGATCTCCAATAATCTTTCCCTGGCCATCTTTGGTTCCATCTGCCGTTTTGCAGGCGACTTCAGCGCGCCCATCCCCATCGAGATCATAGACCATAAATTGGGTATAATGCTCTCCTTCACGAATGTTTTTGCCGAGATCAATTCTCCACAAACGTTTGCCGTTGAGTTTGTAAGCATCCAGAACTGGGGGGGTCGTTAAGCCCGCATGGCTGTTGTCATGAGCCTTACCCACCATGTGAACGATGAGTTCAAATTCCCCATCACCATCCAGATCTCCAACCGAGCAATCCCCAGCTCGGTAGCCCTCCGGTGGAGAAATTGGGATTTCTAAATAGTTTTGAGGCCAGACCATCGCCCTCTCACCTTGAGCTTCTCCGGCCTTTCTGACTTCATAGCCATCAGCACCTGATTGATCTAAAAAACTTGTCCCCGAGACCGCTTTTTGAACGACCGTCAGCTCACCCTTCTCGATCCGGTATAAATCAAATTTCTGACCCTCGGACATCAGACGCCAATTGACCATGACCTTCCCCTCCTCAGTGGGCACCGCAACAAGGCTTGCCGCTAAATTTGTTGCAGCAGCCACCATGATGGTGCTGAACCTTCCTAAGGTCTTCATGAACACTTGATCTACTACGAACACCTACATTCGATGTTTCACAGAAGCTTCTAGAAAAAGAGAAATATCACAAAGTGTTTTGTTAGAATCATCAGTTTAGAATAAAACTCCCCCCAGACCTCAATTTTAACGCATCTCAGCAAGCTCTTCAGGTCTAATCTTCTTCAAAGAAGTGATACTATGATCCATCTCTGTCGCACTTTTCTTCTCGTGGCAACTGGCCTCTCACAGAGTGGTGCTGGAGAGCTAAAGATAGACATCAATCGAGACACGAAAAACAACGACCAGTATACCGAAGCTGGGTTTTTGAAATGGAGTTCTGGTTCCTATGATGGCTCGACGACAGCGAGCGGAACAACCAAAGTCACCAAGACATTCATCTCGAAATCTGGAGAAAATCTGACGATTTCATTCGCTCAAAGCGCACTATCTCAGAAGCGCGGCGGAAAAGGCCTTGGAGCCACCTATGACGCGAGTGCTGTGAAGGGAGATGTAAAACTCCTTGGTGACGGCCTGACGATCCTTCCAGCAAACTTAGCAACTGGCGGTCAAATTGAGATGACCATTCGAGGCCTCGACGCGGGGTCACATAGCTTACTGACCTATCACAACTCAGCAGATCGTTTTGCGCCTCAGTCCTTAGGCCCAATCGATATCCTCCTAAACGGGAAACTTGTCATCAGCGACTGCTCTCAAACGATTCAGGAAAGAAACCCAAAAAAAGCGGCGACGTCTTACCTTCAATTCTCTGTCAGTGGCCCCACTGATGTCACGACGATTCTCTTCTCTTCAACAACCACCAGCGGAAACTTTGCCATTCGTAACCCCATCATTAATGGCTTTGAACTCGACACCCCAAACATTCGTGAGGTCTGCTCCACCCCCTTTCCTTCTCACCAAGATTGGCATGTGGATGCCGATGCGGGCAGGATTTCGCTGAGTTGGTCCCCTCCTCTTTTGGGAGAAACTCAGTCGTATGATCTTTACTTAGGAATCGACGAAGAAGCTCTTGATCAAGCCACCCGAGATTGCCCTGAGTTTCTTAGCAACCAAGTGGAATCCACCAGAATAGTCCCCATCAACAAAAAATTCGCCACCTACTTTTGGCGTGTCGATAGAGTTTCTAGTGAAGGGCGTCGAACGAAAGGAATCATATGGAGCTTTAGTCCCCGTCTCATCTCCTTTCCGGGTGCGGAAGGCTATGGAAGATTCGCAAGAGGAGGACGCGGTGGAAAAGTAGTCAAAATTACTTCACTTCAAGACTACGATGCCGACGAAGCGCCTGTGCCAGGAAGCTTACGTTATGCCATCGAGGAGATTTCGGGCCCACGAACCCTGATCTTTGATATTTCAGGACTCATCACCCTCAAAAGGAGATTAACGCTCAGCGACAATCAAGTCACGATCGCTGGACAAACGGCTCCCGCAAAAGGAATTTGTCTCAGGGGGCATCCTTTGGGGCTCAGCGGATCAGATGATTCGATTGTTCGCTTCATCCGAAATCGACCAGGAGACCTGAGTGGATTGACCATTGATGGAGGAGGACTTGCCGGGTGCAACCATAGTATCATGGACCATTGCTCGATGAGTTGGTCCATCGATGAAGCCTTTAGCTCTCGAAATGCGGGCAATATCACTCTCCAAAAAACGCTTATTTCTGAGGCTCTCAATATTGCCGGACACAAGAATTACCCCAAAGGGACAGCTCATGGATATGCGGCAACCGTGGGAGGGAATATTTGCAGTTTGCACCACAACCTTCTCGCACACTGCGAAGGCAGAAATTGGTCCTTAGGAGGTGGACTCGATGCAAAAGGACACTTTGATGGTAAGATCGATATCCGCAATAATGTCGTCTACAACTGGGGCAAACGCACTACTGACGGAGGCGCTCATCAGGTGAACTTTGTAAACAATTACTATAAACCTGGTGCCGCGAGCACGATTTTTACAGCACTCAACCCCACCTACGACAATTTCCCCGGAACACAGCAGTATTATATGTCAGGTAATGTGATGCCCGGTTACTTCGATGAAACCAACCAGCGTGCTGGGCGGACAGTTGCTGGAAGCAATGGTGGATCGATCCCTCAGGACTACCCTGTTTGGGTAAAGCATCCATTTTTTGCAAGTCATGTGACCACCCAGAAAGCGACGGAGGCTTATCACCACGTTCTCAACGATGTTGGCTGCTCTTTACCCATTCAAGACGTTCATGACCGAAGAATCATTCAAGAAACAGTCAATGGTTCCTTCAGTTTGACAGGGCAAGGGCCATACGGTGGGAAGCCGGGATTGCCAAATTCCCAGAGGGAATCAGGTGGTTGGGAAGAT
>JALRJZ010000239.1 GCA_023261045.1 Akkermansiaceae bacterium | reverse complement strand
ATGACCAAACAAAGCGAGGCTTTCTTCCTCGATATCAAATCCGGTGTATTGGTTTTCGAAGGTCATTTCACCCGTTCCAAAGAACCGGTTTGCCAACCCTTCGTTTCTCTTATTGAGGTATGCCATCCCGGCAACCCAACTCAGATCTTTTGTCTGATCCGACTCGAGGCGGAACTCCTGGCTCCAGAGACGTTGTTCCTGATTGATCGAAGATTGGGCAGCAGGAATAGGAGAAAGATCGAGGTCCACCGTGCTCGGACCAAGCTCCCAGGTTTGCAACGCAGTAATCGACTTGAAATTAGCCCAACCAAGCCCTTGATCAAGGTGAATCGAAAACTGTCGACGGTCGATTTCATTGACTCCTTCAAAATTGCTAGAGACTTGGAATGGACCTTGAGCACGCATGCTATCAATAAAAGGCCCGTATGAGCTCGCAACTCCGGGCAACACACTCAGCCGTTGGCTTCCGTCGCGCGTGCTTTCCACCATTGCTCTAAAACGAACCTGTAAATCTGCACTTGGATTGTAGTAAAGATTTCCGAGGGCTCCGAACTGGCGGCGGTCATCATTGTAACCTCCCACTGCTGGATTGACGTTCTGAATGTAGCCATCTCTCTCTTTGCGGTATGTTTGGAAGGCATAAGACCAACCATCGCTGAGCTCTCCAGCAGAACGAAAGCGGAAATTCAGGGTGTCGTAGCTCCCGTATTCAGCAGTCAGCTTCTGACCTGGACTCTCACTCCCTAAGGTTCTCATTTCGATCATACCACCCGGTGCATTACGGCCGAAAAATGCCCCCTGAGGTCCACGATGTAAGGTGGCCGCAGCCAAATCAAAAAACTCAGTCGGATAGCCGAAAACATCTCCCGAAGGAAGGCCATCAACACTCATTCCAACTCCAGCACCACCAAAGAAAATGGTGTTGGCCGTTCCACGAACCGCAAGAATATCTCCATAACCAGCTGAATCACTCGCAACCGAAGCGAAGCCCGGAACAAATCCTAACAGCTCGTTGATTCTTTCGGCACCGATGACCTCAACATTCACGTTGCCCTCGGCAAGCTCCCCACCCACTCGATTACCTGTAACCACCACTGGCTCCAAAACATCCTGCGCGAGGGCCACTGAACCAAACAACAACGCAGTTAAACAAAAACTATACTGTTTCATAGGAGTGGGTAATCTGACCGCAAACTAGTGCAGGTCAATGCAGAAGAATCGCCAAAAAACCCTCTTTCCAAGATTTGCATGAGAGTCCACCTTCCCACCATGAAGTTTCCCCGAAGTTTTCTTGCCGTGTCGCTCACTGCTCTGCTTGCGCTAAAAGCTCGAGGTGAAAACCCTGAAAAGACCGTTACCATTCTTCCTGGAGAGAGGCCCGCTTCCGCAGAGACATTCTTCCCTGTGACTCAAAAAATCTACGAGACGCTTAAAACAACTCCAGAGGGTAAGATGAAAGCTTACACCGAAACTCTCTCAGAAGCCGATGGGGCAAAATTCGATCTCGTTCCCATCCCTGGTGGAGAATTCCAGCTTGGTTCTCCGACTTCCGAGCCAAATCGCAGATCAGACGAGGGCCCCGTTCGCACCATCAATATTGAGCCCTTTTGGATGGCCACGACCGAAACTACTTGGGGGCTCTACCGATCATTTATGGAAAATGGGGATAGTCGCAATAAAGACGGCACTCTCAATCAAGATGGGGATCTGCTGACCCCAGAGCCTCCCTTCGCGGGATCTCAACAATTACTTGATGTCATCTCGCAACCGACTCCTCCCTATATACCGATGCATTTTGGTCTTGGAGAGGAGGCCGGCTATGATGCCGCATATCCAGCGATTTCAATGACCCAACACGCAGCTTCCAAATTCTGCGAATGGCTGACGGCCCAAACAGGACATTACTACCGTCTTCCCACCGAAGCGGAATGGGAATACGCCTGCCGTGCTGGCACGACCACTTCCTACTCCTTTGGAGACGATGTCTCAAAACTTGGCGACTACGCTTGGTATGTCGATAATTCCGATTTCACCTACCATCCCGTAGGTCAAAAGAAGCCCAACCCTTGGGGGCTTTATGACATGCATGGAAACGTCCGTGAATGGACTCTCGATGCCTACCTTCCCGATTACGAGAAGCACCCTCAAAAAGCTCTCAATCCCCTCTCACTCTCACCCCAGCGTTATCCAAGGGTGACTCGCGGTGGAGATTGGGATGCTGATCCTGAGGACCTTCGTTCAGCAGCCCGCCTCCCTTCAAAGAAAGCGTGGAAGTTTAATGATCCCCAGCGCCCGCGCTCGATCTGGTATCACACTGCAATTCCCAAACTGGGTTTCCGCGTCATTCGGCCTTTAAAGATACCCCCCCTCACCGAGGTTCACCTTCTTTGGAATACCGGACCAGGAACCCGAGATGATTGATCGGTAGTCAGTCGTGCTGCGGCCTCTGGTGAGTGAAGTCCAGCCCTTCGAGCAACAAACTCTCGAGGTAGAAAACCTTCAAGATCCTGGATAGAGTTGACGATATTGGATCGCCTCCACTCCGAGAGCCGCTGCCGTCCCAAGAATGGTCTCCTCTGTCGCTGTCCGAGGCACTTGGCCTGCCGGCTTGGTAAGACCCCGAATAATGCGCCCATAGCTCGCGGCACCTGCAATATGTTTCAAAAGCTTGATCGAAATATGCGCGGCATCGAGTGAGGGAAACACAAGGACATCGGCTCTTGGACGGGTCTCTGCATCAGGCAATTTCACCTCAGCTGCTGCGGGATCGATTGCCACGTCCGCCTGAATTTCACCATCCACAAGACAATCTTCGAAGGAAACCTTTTCCCGAGCCAACTCGGCGGCTCCCTGCATTTTTCGTGCTTCATCAGTTGGAGAAGACCCGTGATTTGAATGGCTCAACAAGCCCACTCGAACGCGACGTCCTAAATGATGGTGCGCGAGCATTCCAGTCTCGGCGGCAATACTCGCGAGATCTTCCACCTTGGGTTCAGGAATTAAACCCGTATCAGCACAGAAAAGTACTCCACTCTCCCCGAAATTTGGAAGAGTGTCGGAAGTCAAAACCGTCACAGCGAAGACTTTTGGGACATTAAAGTCTGGCTTAATTAGGTGTAACAAGGGTCGGAACACACCTGCCGGCTCGACCAAATTACCACCGAGACAGGCATCAGCCTGACCATACTGAACCATCATGGCGGCAAAATAATGAGGTTTGGAAATGACCTCTTCGACGTCTACTCCCTTTAAGCCTCGGTAGCGCTCAATTCTCTCTAAGCGCTCACAAAACAACTGAAAATCCGAAGATTTGACCGGATCAATCACACGGACAAAGTCCATCGACACTCCAAGCCCTTTGGCCATCGCAAGGATCCGAGCACGATCACCAAGAAGAATCGGCACTCCAATTTCCATCGACACCATCCGCTCGGCGACCCTTAAAACCCGAGCATCCTCACCCTCTGGAAACACAATGCGCTTTGGATGTTTTTTTAATTGCTCAAAAAGAGGCTGCGTAAACGGATTTGACTCAGAAAAGACGCTAGCGTGATCAGACATGACTTATTGACGGCATTGCGCCGAGGGGGCAACCTTAGTATGCCTCCTGGCTCACGTAAACGCCAAAGCATCGATGCTTGCAGATTATCACACCCACACTCCACTTTGCCTTCACGCACAAGGCGAACCAGAAGAGTATATCGACTCAGCGATCGCAGCAGGGCTTCAAGAATATGGGATTTCTGATCACGCCCCCCAATCTCCCGAACCCTTTGATGATTGGCGTATGCTCGAAGAACATCTTCCCGAATACTTCCAATGGATAACGCGCGCTCGCAATCACGCGGGTGGCAAAATGCCAGTGCGTGCAGGACTCGAATGTGACTGGCTGCCAGACTGCCACGACTGGATCCACCACCTTTCACAAACCCACGAGTGGGACTATCTCATCGGCTCCATCCACTACCTCGGCGATCAGTGGGACTTTGATAATCCCAAGTGGCTT
>JALRJZ010000238.1 GCA_023261045.1 Akkermansiaceae bacterium | reverse complement strand
ATCTCGATACGATCGGTGTTCACTGTCGAAAATCTTAATATGATGAGGACAGTTCATCGGTTTAAGGAGGAAGCCTTCGATCTCTCCGGTGCTGATGTAATTGACCAAATCACTACAAGTTGCTCCGTCATCAGCAAGCGACTTCATCGCGTCTCGTTCCACGATCGGTGGAAATTGACTCTCTTCATAGTATGGAAAATGCCCAGAAGTCCGATACAAATCAAGCTTCCCGATATGAGGGGTAAACACCTGATAATATCCCTGCTTATCAAGCTCCTCTGAAATGAAATCTTGAAGTTCACGGCGAATAATTCCTCCCTTTGGTTTCCAAAGCGGGAGTCCCTGCCCGACTGATTCATCAAAGGCAAAAAGATTCATCTCTCGTCCAAGGCGTCGATGGTCCCTTTTCTTTGCTTCCTCAAGACGCTCGAGATGCTCGTCTAGTAAGGTCTTATTCTTAAAACAAGTTCCATAGATCCGCTGGAGAGATTGTTTGTCTTTATC
Organism: Akkermansiaceae bacterium; assembly: GCA_023261045.1. Taxonomy (GTDB): domain Bacteria; phylum Verrucomicrobiota; class Verrucomicrobiia; order Verrucomicrobiales; family Akkermansiaceae; genus SW10. The sequence goes on along the minus strand of JALRJZ010000238.1, from coordinate 3,509 downwards.
ACCCTTGTAGAAGGCGCTTGCCACGGACATCACTTTAAAGGCCTTACAATTGCCAGTGCGTCCTACATGAGGTCCGGCACAGAGATCCCAAAAGTCGCCATTCTTATAAATCGAGATTTCTTCATCCTCGGGGATATCATTGAGTAAATCGACTTTGAAGACCGAGGGAACATCTCGCTCAGAGAGAGCGGCAAGGCGACCACTTTGAGCAAGCTCCATCGCCTCAGCACGACTCACAACAAGGCGCTCAAAAGGATCATTTGCTTTGACCACTTTTTTCATCTCAGCCTCAATTTTTTCAAAATCAGCAGACGAGATTCGATGCTCAAGATCGACATCGTAATAAAACCCTCCCTCAACCGGCGGACCCGCTGCAAATTGAGCATCTGGCCATAAACGAGAGATGGCAGTTGCTAAAACATGAGCACAGGAATGGCGAAGACGCTCCAAGTCAGACATCTTATTTCGCTCTTCGAGGGTTTTACGTTCTTTATCGTCGGCCATGTGAAAGCTGAGATAAAGCAGGACACCATGCGAAATGCAAGCGTTGCCGACATCAGATCTCAGCGCTAAACTTCGTCCGTTTTCATGAATCACCCTACACTCCAAGATCGGCTGGATGTTCGTATGCGTCCAAACAGGCCACCAGTGATGTATCAACGATGGAGCAATCTCCTTTTTGCTCATTGGGAAATTGATCCAGAGATCATCCAAAACCGACTCCCTGAGGGGCTTTTCGTCGATACTTTGAACGATCAGACTTTCATCGGCCTCGTTCCTTTTTATATGCAAAAGGTTCGGCCGCGCTTTTTCCCCGCTCTTCCCTGGCTTTCCAACTTTATGGAACTCAACGTGCGCTGCTATGTTTACGATCATCGAGGGCGTCCCGGAGTTTGGTTTTTCTCTCTGGATTGCAATCAACCAATTGCTGTCGAAATTGCTCGTAAGCTCTTCCACCTTCCTTACGAGCACTCTGTCATGAGAACAAAGGGCGAGCTCTATACCTGCTGCCGCAAGGGGCAACACGAACTTGCAAAGTATGACTTCTCTGACCATGGACACACCCAACAAGCTCAGGTCGATTCGCTGGAGTTCTTCCTCCTCGAGCGTTACCTCCTTTTTAGCCAATCTTCCACTGGTATAATCAGGGTCGGACAAGTTCACCATCAACCTTATCAGTTCAGCAAACTTCCGATCCGACAAATCGACACAACTCCCCTCAGCTGGAATCATTTTGAGATCAAAGGCAACCCAATCTCTCTTTTAAATGCTCCTGGGCTTGACGTCGAAATCTTTGCTTTAACTGATTCTTAGTAACGGAGAGCGAGTAAAAAAGAAAAAGAGCGGCAGGGTCACCCCTACCGCTCTTCACACCTACGATCCCAATCGCAATGGATTGTGTTATCTAACCAATGGCTCTCCCCTAAGAGGGAGAAAAAACCATTGGCTTCTCTCTTTTACGCAACTTTTTACGCATTTTTTCAAGCGCAATATTCTGCAATTGGCGAATCCGCTCTCGAGTCACTCCAAATTTACTACCAACCTCCTCTAAGGTCATCGGAGTTTTTCCGCTGAGGCCAAATCGAGCGTCAATAATCTGAGATTCACGCTCATCGAGAACTTCTAAAAGCAGGTCAAGTTGGTTTGCGAGATTCTTTTGCTCAAGGACCTCAAAAGGATCAGCTGCTCGTTCATCACCAATAATCTCAGCATAACTGGTTGGCTCACCTTCGTTGACTGGAGCATCCAGAGATGCTGGCCGCTGGGCTGCCCGTTTCAGCATCACCAGCTTATGGACAGGAATGCCGGTTTCTTCACTGAGTTCCTCATTGGTTGGATCACGCCCAAGCTCTTCGGCAAGCATATTGGAAATGCGCCGCATTTTGGCCGTCTTATCAACAACATGAACAGGGAGGCGGATAATTTTACTTTGATTCGCAAGCGCCCTCTTAATGGACTGCTTAATCCACCATGACCCATAGGTCGAAAGTCGTCCTCCCTTTGCTGGATCAAAACACTCAACGGCTTTCATCAGCCCAATATTTCCTTCAGAAATCAAATCGGCGAGAGGAAGCCCATAGTTTGCATAATCCTGGGCAATTTTAACGACTAAGCGAAGATTCGCTTTAATCATCTGAATACGAGCGTTCTGATCACCTTGTTTGATGCGGGCCGCAAGATCAATTTCTTGCTGAGGGGTTAACAATGGGAACTGCATGATTTCACGCATGTAGATCCGCAAACTCGTCTCTGAATGATAACCTGATGATAGGTTAGCCTTATGTTTTTTTTGTGTTCTCATTTGGGGGTTAATTTGAACGTTGAGATGAACTTGGCTTTAGTTTTTTATTTTAATGGCAAGTTCATGCGTTGTCTTTTTTCTTCTTAAGAACTGACGCCTCCTTCCCCTAACACGTTACATAATCTTCAAACCCTCATCATCACCATGATGAGAGTTTCCAGAATCAATGCCTACCTTACCTGTAAAAAAGGCGGACTAATGGCTCCAATCCCAGCCATCGAGCTGACAAACTGAAACAGCAAGTAAATCAATACACGCTTGGAGATCCTTTTTATGAGACATTTCAATGACTTGATGAATATGCCGTGTTGGAATTGAAATCGCGCCTGCGATCGAACCTCCAGCTGACTGACGCTGCAAAGCAGCAGTATCAGTCCCCCCCGCTTTTAGAATCTCAGGTTGCCAACGAATCTTCTGTTCATCGGCCGTCTTTTTTAAATAGGCTACCATGCGGTAATCACAGATCGTTGAGCTATCCATGATCTTAATGCCGGCTCCATCGCCCAATGCGGTGACCTTCTCCTCCGGCTTTGATCCGGGGACATCGTAGGCGATCGTTGTGTCGAGACCGATTCCAAAATTTGGTTGGATCTCCATCGCGGAAGCCATCGCCCCACGAAGCCCAACTTCCTCTTGAACGGTAAACACCGCATAAAAATCATAACACGGTTTCTTGCGAGATTTCTTCAGTTTTCGCAGTGCTTCGAGCAAAACAAAAACTGAGGCTCGATTATCGAGGGACTTCACATTCACACATTCTCCCATCTCAATAAGCTCCCTCTCTCGTGTGACTGGGTCGCCCACACTCACGAGCTTTTTGACCTCCTTGGCGGGCATTCCAAGATCAATAAAATAGTCCTCAAGGCGAGGAGTTTTTGCTCGCTCTTCGGGAGACATAATATGAATCGGCTTGGAACCCATCACGCCGACAAGATCCTTGCGTCCATGAACAATCACGCGTTGAGCGCTCAAAGTTTTCGGATCAAATCCTCCCAGTGGATTAAAACGAATAAAACCATGATCATCCACGTGAGTAACGATAAAACCAATCTCATCCATATGAGCGGCGGCCATCGCTCTTTTCTCCGATGAACGCCCCTTTTTGAGCGCCACCACATTCCCCATGGAATCAACCCGCACATCATCAGCCAAAGACCCTTTTTCTAATTCTTGGAGCACCAAATCACGAATCGGTTTTTCAAATCCC
>JALRJZ010000237.1:3722-4017 GCA_023261045.1 Akkermansiaceae bacterium | reverse complement strand
TAGAAGAAGCCCAAGGAGATACTCGAGGCCATCTGGCGCAAAACCAATTGAGGCTAATCCAACCCCCAGCGGAATAAGAATGAATTTTACAAAATTATCGTTAAAGGCGGTCGTTGTTTGCATTCCAATAAGAGCCCAAAACGAGATCCAACTTCGCTTGCTAGGCTCTTGAGTCTGACGCCTTTCAATACTCACGATCTCACCTTGAAATAGGCAGCCGATTATTGGCAATCGATAATCTCATAACTAAAATCGATTCAATTGATGCTCTATGGATTGAGATGATCTCCGATCT
>JALRJZ010000237.1:0-3712 GCA_023261045.1 Akkermansiaceae bacterium | reverse complement strand
GCCCACCTTCATAAAACGCACAGATTTGGCCCGGGGTGAGAGCCCTCTGCTCCCGAGCAAAGCAGACCTCCAATTTCCCCTTAGCGCAAGTTCGCAGCTCAACCCCTTCTGATTTTGCGCGGTAGCGCGGCTGCACCTCCGCTCTCCCCTCGAAAAGGGGCTCATTGATCCAGGACAAGGAACCCACCGTGCATTTTCGAGAATAGAGCCACTCCGATTCTGGCTCATCCCAGCCGACAACCAATTGGTTCTTAGCCATGTCTTTACCAACCACGACATAGGCCATCCCCTCTCTCGGAGAGGCGACACCATGTCCTTTGCGCTGTCCTAAAGTATACAAATGTAGGCCTTCATGCTGCCCCATGACCCGCCCCTCCAAATCAACGATTTCGCCGGGAGAGTCTGGCACATAGTGCCTCAGAAAATCGGTCATTTTGATATTTCCAATAAAACAAATCCCCTGAGAGTCCTTTTTTTCTGCCGTAGGCAAACCAAAACGGCGAGCTGCATCACGCACTTCAGGCTTCAACATTTCTCCGGCTGGAAAAAAAGCATGCTTCACTTGGCGCTGAGTCATCATCGCCAGAAAATACGACTGATCTTTATTGGGATCAGCTCCTCGCAAAATCACTGCTGAACCATCTGGTCGATTTCTAGCCCGTGCATAATGCCCCGTGCCAACACCTGCAAAACCCTGCTCAAGAGCATAATCAAGAAAAACGCCAAACTTCATTTCACGATTACACATGACATCTGGGTTGGGTGTAATGCCGTCACGATAACCCTCCAAAAGATAATCAACGATCCTTTGGCGGTATTGATCGATCAAATCGATCACTCGAAACTCAATGCCAAGTGTTTGAGCAACTGCATGAGCATCCTCAAGATCCCTTTTCCATGGACAATCACCAGGCAATCCCTCTTCGTTGATCCAGTTCTTCATGTAGCCCCCCACAACTTCATGCCCCTGTTCGAGAAGCAGAGCGGCTGCTACAGAAGAGTCAACTCCACCAGAAAGACCAACCAATATTCGTGCCACGCCCGAAGCCTAATCTTGCTTCGCACAAATTTTAAAGTTCAGAGTTCAATCTTTCGTAATCTCAGTGCACCATCACGCGCGTGTCGGATCGCTCAAACACTTCAGCCACTACTCCAGAACAACAAGACGCCCCACGTTCCCCATTTGCTGGCTGCCTGATTCTTATTGTCATTGCCGTGGTCATCTCTGTGCTCATTGCATCCGCTGGATACAGCCTGAAAAAACAAACTGAGGCCTACCGCGACTTTACTGATACAATCGCAAAACCAGCGCCCATCGAGGACACCGAAGGCAAAGAGGCTGAAATCAATTCGCTCATTCAACGCCTTCGCCATTTCGATGGAGAAATGGCCAATCAACGTGCAGCTCAAATCACCTTCACAACAAATGATCTCAATCTTGCGTTTGCACACTTTGAGGTATTCAAAGGGTTTCGGGGGCAACTCTACTTCAAGAAGATCACGCCAAAATCGATTGAGGGGATCATTCATTACCCCTTCCGCTCAACCGAAGATCTTCCTGAGTTTGTCCGAGGACCCTTAGGTATCGAAGTTCGAGAAAACAACTTAAATGGTCAATTCATCGCCTCTCCTCTCCTTACTGACGGAAAGCTCATTCTAAATATGGACTCGATGACTCCATCAAAGGGCACAATCCCTAACGAATTGCTTCAACAAATCTCGCGCTTTTTGATTTCGGGTCAATTAGAACAAGAGCTCGAAGAAACACAAAAAGAACCTGAGCTTCTCTCTAAGCTCAGAAAAATCACTTCGCTGACTCTGGGCGATAACCAACTCATCCTCGGGTATTCTTCCGACATTGAGCCTCCAACGGTGAAGTTAGAAGCTGACGAAATGGCAACAAAGGCCAAGCATTTGGTCGCACTTGGCGCTGTCATTCTCATTTTGAGTATGATTTTACTCTTTATTCTTCTCTACCGAAGGAAGAAACGACCTCAAAAACTTTACGCTTCCTAAAGCAAGTTAAAAGATTGAAAGCCCGGATGCTTTTGAGCGTAATTGACACACTATGCTCAAAAAATCGCTGGCACTTGCTTTCGCCATGACCGCTCCGGTCTGGGCTGAACCACAGGATAATCCGCAACAATCAGAAAACCGGGATCACAACTCCTCCGCGGAAAACTCAGCTCAAAAGCCAAAGACCGATAAAGGAAAGAAGAAAACCGAGAAAAAAACAAAACTCGAGGGAGAGTCCCAGGCTCTATCAAAGGAACAAAAGCCAGCCGCTGTTGATTTAGATCAGGCTAAAAAAAAGCAAGAAGATCTCGCCATTCTTAACGCTCTAGCCACCGAAAAATCTAAGCACGAGACAAATGAAATGCGTGCGGTCGTTGCGAAGCTAAAACTCGAGAAAGAACTCTTCGAAGCACAACTTGCTCAAAAAGCTCTCGAGCAAAACATCCCACACCTCGAAGAGTTTTTGAAATATGAGGCCCAAAAAGCTCGCCTTGAAAGAGAAGCTGCTCTGGCAAAGCTCGAAAGCGAACATCTGACAAGTCAGCTTAAAAACATTCAAACAAAGGCCCTTCTTGCAACCACTGAGCTTCAAGGCGAAATCCAAGCCATTGAAGCCAAAAAAGAGCGCGAGGCCTACGCAAACTCACAGCCCCAGTATCTTGATAACCCTCTCAAAGAAGACGGAACACTTGTGATTTCCGACCGACGAATCCCTTTCAATGGCCCTGTGACTTCCCGACTCGCCGATGCCGTGACCGAAAGGATTAATTTCTACAATAACAAGGATCCTAAAAAGCCGATTTTTATTGTTATCGATGATTCTCCCGGAGGATCCGTTATGGCGGGTTATCGAATTCTAAAAGCGATGGAAGGTTCGGAAGCGCCTGTTTACGTCGTGGTGAAGTCATTTGCAGCATCCATGGCAGCCAGCATCACCACCCGTGCTGCACGCTCTTTTGCCTATCCAAACGCAGTGATTTTACATCACCAAATTAGCCAAACCTTCACCTTCTCAAGTCTCAATCTCACTGATCAAAAAGAAACCTACGAAGACCTCAAAAAATGGTGGCACCGGCTCGCAGACCCCATTTCCCAAAAAATGGGAATCACCTCTGATGAGTTTATCGAAATGATGTATGAAAAAACGGTTTCAGGTGATTGGACTGAATTCGGTGATGACGCGGTAAAAATCAAGTGGGTCGATCACACCGTCAATCGGATCCATGAGACCTCTCTTCTCAAAAATCCTGATGCAAAGAAGCCTGCGACACCGGTCACCACTCCGACACGCAGCAGCCTTCTGGGCGAGGACGACCTCATCCCCTCGACCGATGAAAAAGGAAACAAATATATGCTCCTTCCGCGTCGTAATCCCCGCGATGTCTACCTCATGTATAACCCTGACGGGTATTACCGTTTTAAGTAAGCACAAGAGCTTTACTCACTTCATTTTGATGCAAGTCGCCCTCTCAACGGGCGGCTTTTCGTTTCAAACAAGGTCAAACCCATCGCTCTTGCGCCTAAAGAAGCGAAATTCTTCCAAAAAAAACAAAAAAACTCCAAATCGCTGTTCACCTTGGAGGAAATCCAGCCTACAAAACTGCCCACAAAGACGAGTGACCACCCGAGCGGTTACCAAAAACACCTTTCTTAAATCTCACCTTTAACAATTAGCGGCACCATGAGCTTATACTCG
>JALRJZ010000236.1 GCA_023261045.1 Akkermansiaceae bacterium | reverse complement strand
AGTTTTGCTTCCCAGTCTCCAGTCATCGAAGGAGAGGTTAAGGCCTTGATGTCCATCTCGCGCAGAAGGTCAATGAGGCGAACCCCTTTGCCGGTTGCGATGAGCTCTCGGGCGTCTCTCGTAATGTATTTTTGTCGAATCAGACCTTCAATGGTTGCTGCTCGAGTTGCAGGAGTGCCTAAGCCTCTCTCAGCCATTGCTTCTCTGAGTGCATCGTCGTCAACGAGTTTGCCCGCTCCCTCCATGGCTGATAAGAGAGTTGATTCCGTAAATCTAGCTGGAGGATTGGTTTCCTTTTCAAGGAGCTCAACGGTGAGAGCGTTTGCTTTCTCTCCGTCTGTGATTGCGCAGAGCTCATCTTTTCCTGCTCCGACCCCAGGACGACGACCGTAGACTCCAAGCCAGCCCGGAGAAACCAGGATTTTTCCATCCGTTCTGAAGTGGTCCTTTTCTGTCCCGTGGTCGATGGTGGTGATGCGTTTGGTGACCTCAAACTCGGCATGGGGGAAGAAGACCGCCAAGAAGCGCTTTACAATCATGTCGTAAAGTTTCGCAGTTGCGTCATCGAGTTTGACAACGCGCCCGGTTGGAATGATTGCAAAGTGGTCAGAGACCTTTGCATTGTTAAAAATCCGCTTTTGAAATTTGAGACGATCATTGGTTAGCGCATCTTTAGCCCAATGAGATAATTCGCAATCAGAGTTCGCAAGGTCATTGACGATGGCCTTGACGTTGGCCAAGTAATCCTCCGGGAGATACCTTGAGTCTGTTCGGGGGTAGGTGATCATCTTATGACGCTCGTAGAGCGTCTGAGCGAGAGCTAAGGTGTTTTTGGCCGTGAACGGTGCTTCTCTTTGTAAAGTGGTTAGATCGTAGAGTTGGGGGGCGATTTGTTTGGTGGGCTTTGTTTGTTCAGTAACAACTCCAGTCTTGTTTTGGCATCTTTCCAAAATTGTTTTTGCCTTTTCGAGCTCCCAAATTCTCTCTGCTTTTCCGTGAGGGTTCGCTTCATCTTTCTTGAAGTCGAGATCAATCCACTTTGCGGGATACTCGCCACCTGAAACACCAAATTGAGCGTGCACTTCTGCGTAGGCGGTGGGCCTAAATGCCTGGATCTCTTTTTCCCTCTTCACAAGAATCGCAAGGGTAGGAGTTTGAACCCGACCAGCGGCGGTGATATTAAAGCCCCCATGTCGTGATCTGAAGCAGGTAAGTGCTCGAGTGGAATTGAGGCCCACAAGCCAATCTGATTCGGATCGACATTTAGCGGCGTCAGCGAGGTCAGACATTTCCTCGCCTGTGCGAAGTTTGTCCCACGCTTGTTGAATGGCAGTAGTCGTCATCGATTGCATCCAGAGCCTTTTGACTGGCTTTTGAATTTTTCCAAAATCGATGATGTATTGAAAAATGAGCTCGCCTTCTCTACCTGCGTCACAGGCATTCACAATTTCGGTGACTTCCTTTTTACGAGCGAGAGAGAGAACATGGCGCAGGCGCCCTTCGGATTGCTCAATAGGCTGTAGATCGAATGAAGAGGGAATCGCTGGAAGGACTTTGAAGTTCCATGGGAGGTTCTTCCCGTTAGGCCCTTTAGGCATTTTAAGTTCGATGAGGTGTCCAACAGCAGAGGTGATCAGGGCCTGATCATTCTCAAAATACTGAGAATCTCTGGATTTCCCTTTTTTATCAAACTTGCCGAGGGTTTTAGCGAGAGCTTTGGAGAGATCTGTCGCAACGGAGGGTTTCTCAGCGATGATTAACGTTTTGGACACGTGGCGGACATAGACCTTTGAAGGGGGGCGTGGGAAGGAATTTCTCAGGAAAGGTGTTTTCTAGCTTCAATCAGCTTCGCGAAAGAGACGCTTAGTGACCTCATCACACGTAGCCACTTTAGGGGCTTAGAAAATGAGCACGATTCAGATGGAGTGCGAAGGATTGCTGACGAAGGGAGCCTGGTTTTATGGTCACCAATGAGTGGCGAAGATCAATTGTGGTTAAACGATGGGATGAATGTTCTCAGGGGCCTTTGTAAAGCGTTTGTATATTTTCCAAATCAACCAGATCGTCAGCAGAGCGACGATCAGTAGGAGAGTTAAAATCCACCAAGGCAGAGGCAGTTGCGTTTGTAGAAACATGTCCATTGGAGTTTGGGTGTGATCTTTGAGGACAAAGGTCCAAGTCGCGGTGCGGCTCTCGTTGCTTAAGGCGTGCGCGTTTGAGTGATGAATGGCAACGGGTAGATTAATTGTGTAGCGGAATGTTGATTTCCCCAATATTTTCGGGTTCTTTTGGACCATTTTGGGTAAAAGCTCTTTGAGGTGGATTTCTCTAGAGAAGGTTGGGTTTAGGGAAGCAATCCTGAGGTCGATCTGCCCCAGCAAGGCTTCGATTTGTTCGGGGCTTGATCGGGCCTCTTGGATCAAGATTTTTTGGCTTCGATCGGCAATTTCGAGGAGTTCTGAGGCGTTTTGAAAGGTGGCCTCGATCTGAAAGGTGATTCGACTTTTTGTTTTTGTGAAGTGAGCACGCTCCACAGTGAGTCCCTTCTCTTGTTCGTCGATGATTTCAATGGATCGAAGATAGTCTTCGGGGTTTCCAAGGTCCTTCATTGCAACACTAGGGATGCTATAGTGGGCTTTGATTCTTCCGGAGGCATCAGCGTTAATCCAGAGCTCCTCTTCGCCTTCGACACATGAGGACAAGTAGAGCAAAGGGAGGATAAGGAGGCAGGAAGTGAGCTTTGGTAACATCGGCAGGTGAGTCAAAATGATAGGGTTGGGGGCGTCAACTTTGATCAAGTAGGTGTTTTTTTATTTGCATCTTCGGTGATTTCAGATGACCTTTGGCCAGTCAAAACCTGATAAAAATTATAAACTTTGTCATATTAAACGGATGTCTGATCTTAAACTCTCCAAAAACGAAACCATCAAGTCTCAAAGTAACTTCCTTCGCGGCACGATTGCGGAAGGTCTAGCCGATACTTCGACCGGATCGGTTTCGGCAGACGATGAACAACTCCTCAAGTTTCATGGAACCTATCAGCAGGATGATCGAGACGTTAGAATCGCACGTAAGAGGGAGGGCTTGGAGAAAGCGTTTAGCTTCATGATTCGGGTACGTGTGCCTGGTGGAGTTTCAACGACGGACCAATGGTTAGAAATTGATCGCATGGCGAGTGCTTATGGCAATGAAAACTTTAAGCTGACCACTCGCCAGGCTTACCAGCTCCATGGAATTATTAAGTCGAATTTGAAGCAAACGATTCAAGAGATTAACCATTGTGCGATGGACACCATTGCTGCTTGTGGTGATGTGAATCGCAATGTGATGTGTAACCCGAATCCCGCATTGTCATCGGTGCATCGAGAAGCACTAGAGGTTGCGCAGGGGATTAGCGATCACTTGACCCCAAGAACTGGCGCCTATCACGAAATCTGGCTCGATGGAGAAAAGCTCGAAAGTTCTGAAGAAGAGCAAGAGCCAATTTATGGGAAAACCTATCTGCCTCGAAAGTTTAAGATCGGGATGGCCATTCCGCCGAGTAACGATGTGGATATTTTTTCTCAGTGTCTTGGATTTATCGCAATTCAAGAAAATGGTCAGCTCATTGGATTTAATGTGACTGTTGGTGGTGGTATGGGAATGCATCACAATCAGGAGAAAACCTTCCCACGGATTGCAGATCTTCTTGGTTATATTCCTAAAGAGAAAGCCGTTGAGGTTGCGGAAGAGGTCGTTAAAATTCAACGGGATTTTGGCGATCGGACGGAGCGAAAGCATGCTCGGATGAAGTACACCATTGATGACCGTGGCATCGAGTGGTTCAAAAAGGAGATTGAAAGTCGTCTTGGTTACTCCATCGAGCCTCCACGAGATTATCATTTTGAATCAAATGCCGACACCTATGGTTGGACGCAAACTGAGGATGGTAAAAGGCAACTAACAATTTACATCGAGAACGGACGTGTTGTCGATAAAGACGGATACTTGTTGCGAACTGGTCTGCGAGAAATCGCAAAGATTCACCAAGGTGATATGAGACTCACTAGTAA
>JALRJZ010000235.1 GCA_023261045.1 Akkermansiaceae bacterium | reverse complement strand
GCTGCTGAGTTTTTGAAGCCCACTTATTTGACGAAAACGCAGGTTTTTAATGTGAAGAAGGAGGGTGTGACTCAGATAAGGGTTTCGCTAGAATTAAAGCCCGTGGAGTTGGCTGAGGGTGAATACTTATTGGAAGGGCAGGAGGTGATTCTTGATTATGAGGAGGATGAGATGGGGGCGATTGGAATTGCAACGACAACGGGTCCTGGGCTTGCTGGCGGAGGATTATCCAAAGAATTTCTCTCTAAATCAGGTGCCAGTGACGCTGCGGGTGCTGTTGGTAAGATTTCTGGGGCAAATGTTGTCGGTGGGAAATTCGTCGTCGTGCGTGGTTTGGGTGACCGGTATAATAATACGAATTTGAATGGAGGGGTGGTCCCGAGTCCAGAAACTGCAAAAAAGGCGGTCCAACTTGATCTCTTTCCATCTGATGTCCTTGAGAGTGTTGCCATTCGCAAAACCGCGGCACCATATTTGCCTGCAGAATTCGTAGGAGGCCTTGTTCAGCTTCGTACACTTAAGCAACCCAGAGAGGATTATTTTTCGATTGATGTTTCTACTAAGTTTCACGAGCTCACTCACTCCCACGGAGATTTCTACACGGTTCCCGGTCTTGAGATCAGTCCAGATTTGACCTCTGGCGCTCCTGTGATCGAGGGGGATCCTATCTTAGATTCAATTGATTTCACGAGAATCTCCGGTGTGGGTGCTCAGGCTGCACGTCAGCGTTTTTATGATAAGGTGAAATTCGGAGCTCAGAAAACTTCTCCAAAGTTCGACGAGGCAATCAGTGCTGGATTTGGAAAATCGATCGAGTTAGATGGTGGGAGTGAGTTCAGTCTTTTAGGGAGCTTTTCATATGACTCAAAGCAACGGTATCGAAGGCTTCAAAAATCGAGTTATAATCCTCGCATTACTTCGGCTCCTACGAGAGGGGAGCTCAACCCTCTCTTTGTCAACGAAGCTACTTTGCAAATAGATCCGAACGGAAATCGCGTTTTCGCAGGACTTGATGGAAACTTTGAGCGAGATAATTACGTCCAGACTGAGGAAATGGGTCTCCTACTCACAGGTAACCTTGCGGTAGGGGAAAATTACGATTTTAATGCCACTTTTTTCAATTTCCGTTCGGGAGAATCTGCTTATTCGATTGTTGATAATGGGCTGACCAAAGCATCCGACCTTGATGTGATTGACGATTCTCTTGCTGTTGGGCGAATCGAAGCCGAGGGCTTTGCGATGAATTCATATCGGCAGGCCTATGAGCTGAAGTATCGCGAACTCCAATTCATGCAAATGGGTGGCGAGTTCCGCTTCGATGACTGGCGAAAGGATGCTAAGATTAATTGGAACGCCTACACTTCTGAAACGACAGAGCAATCACCGCGAAGTTATGAGCTTAAGGGGACCTACATTAGAGAACTTGATGTCGAAGATCCACTTGAGGGGATTTCCATCCCGAATATCGGCAACCTTCGTAACCCGATTAGCTCAGATTTTATTGAGTATAAAACCCACGATCAGCTCGAAGAATATAAAGTTGATGGAGTTCTCCCTCTTTTTGAATCATCGGAGAATCGCCGTTTTAATCTCCTTGTTGGCGCAGGAACTTATCGTCGTGGTCGCGATTCAAGTCTTAGCAGCGCTGTCATTAAAGCGGGTAATGCCATTAACAAGGTCGATGAAGCCCTAGATGCAACTCAACGTCTTCTCAATGACGAAGAAATTGGAACTACAGACAACGCCAGACGATATGAAGGGTTCTATCCGGTCGCGGCTGGAACCCAGGCGACTCCCGAGTATTCTGGTTCATCAGCACTCGATAGTAGCTACGTGGGAGTTGATGCGCAGTTCGATGCTTGGTTTCTAATGGGAGGGTATCGGCTTGAATCTGAAACTCGGGCTTTTGATGTTCCTGGCGACGCACTCGGCGCTTTCTCAAAGAGTGTGGAGGATTGGTTTCCTTCACTGGATCTTGGAAGGATTTTTGGTGTCGAAGATGAGTATCTCCTTCAGTTTAGCTACTCAAATACGGTTGTTCGTCCCACCTTCTACGAGTATATTCCAGCGCGCATTATTGATCTAACTAATCAAAGCTTGGTCACCGGTAATCGAGATCTTCGCGAGGCTTATTCGGAAAATTATGACGTGAAGCTAAGCTGGGAGAAAGAGAATGATTATCTTGGCTTAAATCTTTTTTATAAGACCATTGAAGACCCGATTTTTACTATTGTTGATCCTCAGTTGGGCGGAAGAGCGCGGACCTTTGCGAATCTTGGTCTCACCGAGGTTCAAGGAGTGGAAGTAGAGGCCAGTAAATCATTGGGAGAGAGATTCTCGCTTACTGGAAACGTGAGTTTGCTGCAAGCAACACCGACTCCTGGAAAGGTTCCTGTTGGTTCACAAGAGTTTGATGCCACGATTGATAGTTTGGAAGGTCAGCCAGAACTCCTTGGCAATCTGATTTTCTCCTATGATGATGTTGAGAGTAAGATTTCCGCCAATCTTATTTATAATTACACCGGTGAGTATCTTACTCTTGCAAGTTTAAGAAATGTGGATGATCCCAGTCCTGGTCTTCCTAATGAGGTTCGACAAGCTCTCCACACTTTAGACTTTAATATTAGTAAGAGCTGGGAGGCAGCGTGGGCTGATCTAAAGCTTAAGTTTTCGGTGAAAAACATCTTGGATTCTAATGTCAAAGTTACTTACCAAGGGGTTGATCGAATTGCTCCGGCTTCGCTTTATTCACCTGGTAGAGAGTTCGGTATTTCTCTTGAAGGGAAGTTCTAATGTGACGAAAAAGTTTCCTTGGTGAGGGTCACAATGTTGTCACCAATTTCTCCCTATTTTTTTGAATGATGAGGGTTAATTGAGAACCGAACTCAGCGCTGCAGCTTGCAGTGATGTATTTCGTCTTAACTCAAATTCATGAAAAAAAAGAAGAGCAATAAACAATTCACCCTAGGCGCACTTTTAAGTGTGATGGCGGCTGGTGTCGCTGCTGGGGTGCCAACTGTTGTAGATGTTCCTAATACCATAAACTCTGACGTGGTTTGGGATTCTGATACCGATGGTGATGGAGTTATTGACCAAATCTATTTGGTTGATAAGGCTGTTTTCGTTGGTGATATCTATGGAGAAACCCGTCCGACCTTGACCATTGCCCCAGGCACTGTGGTGGCCCTGAGCGGTTCAACAACTGGAACCAACGGACTAGATGTTGGAACAGTCGTAATTACCCGTGATGGTCGTCTTGATGCGCAAGGAACAGTCAATAGTCCAATCGTCTTTACGAGTGTGGCGGAGGCTGAATATCTCTACGGGATTGATGTTGATGGTGTTGATGGGATTAATGACATCAAGCCTGATCCGATTGTGGACGGTGGTGCCTGGGGTGGCGTGATCATCCTTGGACGCGCTCCCATTAACTTCTACGACTCTGAAACCAACAACCTTGGTGAGAATAGTATTGAAGGTTTTGCGACCAACGCCGCTGGAGACAGCATCCTCTATGGAGGTTCTGATGAATCTGATTCCTCAGGAAGCTTGAGCTACATGAGTATCCGCTTTGGTGGATTTGAGTTTGCTGCTGACGAAGAAATCAATGGTTTAACCATGGGTGGTGTCGGAGCTGGCACGAGTATCCACCACATTGAAGTTGTTGGTAATACCGATGATGGATTTGAGTGGTTTGGAGGAACGGTAAATACGAGCCACCTCTTTGCTCTCTACTGTCAGGACGAATCCTTTGACCTTGATGAAGGTCACCAAGGAGTTCACCAGTTTTGGTTCGCTCTTCAGTCTAACTTGAGTGACAACGGAACTGAAGCAGACGGTGGTAACAAGACGGGAGCTGGTGTGAAGACCGGAGATCCTAAGACGACTGCAAAGGTCTTCAATGCGACTTACATTGGAGCACCTGATGCTGGTGATGCCTTCCGTTTGAAGGACAACTATTCTGGTCAGTTCCACAACTCGATCTTTACCAATATTGGAGACAACTTGGTTCGGATTGATGACACGGACACCGCTGGTCAGGTGGGCGTGAATTTGAACTTTACGAACAAC
>JALRJZ010000234.1 GCA_023261045.1 Akkermansiaceae bacterium | reverse complement strand
GATCACCAATCAAGCAAGGTTTTGACCGCTTTTATGGCTATAATTGCCAGCGTAATGCGCACTCTTTCTACCCCCCATTTCTCGATGACAATGAAGGAATCGAAGTCATCAATAAGAACCCTATTCCTGGACACATGCGACAACTTGAGGGGGAGATTAAAGCGGAAAACTATCGAGCAGAAACATACGCACCGGACCGCATCTTAGAGGAAGCGTTAGAGTTTATTGATGATCACAAGAATGAACCTTTTTTTCTTTATCTCCCATTCGTTGAACCCCATGTCTCAATGCAACCTCCTCAATCAAACATTGATCAATACCCAATCGAATGGGATCAAGAAAAAGGAGCTTACCGGGGCCAAAACGGCTATCTTCCTCACCCAAGACCACGAGCTGGCTATGCCGCGATGATCTCGGACTTAGATGATCATGTCGGAGCAATTCTGGCGCGTCTCAAAAAACATCAAGTTGATCAAAACACACTCGTCATTTTTACTTCGGACAATGGAACCACTCATCCGGGTGGAGATCCGAAGTTTCATATTGGTGGAGTCGATGCTGAGTTTTTTAATTCCACAGGAGAATTGAGAGGTTGGAAAGGTTCTGTCAATGAAGGTGGCATTCGCATCCCCGCCATTGTTCGATGGCCCTCACAAATTCAACCAGGGAGTCTGACACATGCACCTTCGTATTTTCCAGATTGGTTTCCAACCATCTGCTCAGCTGCTCAAATCAAACCCCCACAGCACTTAGATGGAACCGACCTCACTGCTGCTCTCCTTGGAAAGGAATTCAAACGCACGAAACCCATGCTCTGGGAATTTCACGGCTATCGAGGACAACTGGCTCTCATCGACTACCCTTGGAAAATCATCCTTCAAAATGCCAAAACAAAAAACCCTGGGAAATGGCAGCTTTACAATATTGAGAACGACCCCTCTGAGTCAAAGGATCTGGCGAACCAAAAGCCTAATATCCTCGAAAAAATGGTGCAATCATTCATCAATGATCGCTCCCCTAATGAACGCAATAAACTTCCCCTTCTCGACTAAGTTCTTTGCCAGAATTCTGAAAAAAAGAAAAGACCGTAGCGTATTTCTAAAATGCACCCCCGCTGGGTTTTAAGCTTTTTTCTTTCCATATCCTGCCTGGCAGCAAATCAGGGTTTGGAAATCTACATGAAACAGTGTGCATCTTGCCATGGCGATCAGGGTCAAGGGGTTGCAGATGAGTATGACGAGGCACTTGTAGGAAAGAAATCAATCGCCTCTCTGGCGAAATATATCCACCGCTCAATGCCTGAAGGAGCTGAAGATGATGTCATCGATGAAGATGCGTATCTTGTCGCTGAGTATATTCATGGGACATTTTATTCTCCTGAATCCCGAAGAACTGCAAAACCAATTCCACAAGACCTCCTTCGTTTAACTCAGCATCAACATCGCCACGTCCTTGCTGACCTTGTTTCCCGCTTTCGCAAGCAAAGCAATCTTGGCACGAAAAACGGACTTGTTGCTGAGTTCTTTAATAAAGAAAAAATGAATGACCGAAAAGGGAAGCTCATCGAGCGCATTGATGAGCAAATCTCGTTTGATCTTTCATCCAATCACGAGATCAAAGACATCAATCCAAACGGCTTTTCAATTTTTTGGAGAGGTTCACTTCTCCCTCTGGAAACCGGCAATTATCAGTTTAGGATTACAACACCAAATGGCGCACGCCTCTGGCTCAATCATCTCAACAATCGATCCCAACCACTCATTGATGCTTGGGTATCCTCAGGCAATCAAATGAGAGAATCCAAAGCGGACCTCTTTCTCCTCGGAGGCCATGCCACCCCCATTGAATTAAACTATATTTCTTACCACGAGAAGACCTCGTCAATCACCTTAGAATGGAAACCCCCTCATGGGGTGTGGTCTCCAATCCCCACTACGCAACTTTACCCAACCTCATCGCCAAAAGTTGCCATTTGCACGACCTCATTTCCCGCAGATGACGCCTCCCAAGGTTACGAACGAGGATCATCCATCTCCAAGGTTTGGAAACAAGCTGTCATTCGCTCCGCAATCGAGATCACTTCACTCATCTTTGAGGATATTGACTCTCTCGCTCAAACCACCGTTGACGACAAAGATCGATTCGAGAAACTTAGAATTTTTTGTGGGCAATTTGCAGAATATGCCTTTTCGCGCCCTCTTACCGAGAAACAAAGAATCAGTTACATCGACACCTTTTTCTCCCAAAACCAAGATGATGCCGAAATGGCGGTTAAAAAATCGCTGATGCTGATCCTCACTTCTCCTTATTTTCTCTATCCATCACTCAATAAAAACGAACAAGGAAATAAGGACCTCTTTACGAGGGCTTCCCAGCTCGCGCTTGCGCTGACCGATTCCATTCCCGATCAAGATCTCTACAACGCGGCAAAACAGGGAGCACTCTTGAGCGAAGCAGAAGCCCAAAAGCAGATCGAGCGGATGCTTACAGATCCTCGAGCCAAAGAGAAAACTCAGCGTTTCTTTCTTCAGTGGTTACACTTAACGACGAGAAGTGACCTCACAAAGGACCAGGAAGCTTTTCCAAATTTCAATGAAGTGATTGTTTCCGAACTTCGCTCATCACTTTTAAAGTTCATCGAGGACACCGTTTGGTCCAAAAACTCCGATTATCGCCAGCTCTTTCAATCTTCCAACCTCCTGAATTCCCCGAACTTAAAGAAACTCTACCAGGAAGAGAAACATCAAGCTGGCCTACTTACTCACCCCTATCTTCTGGCGGCGTTCTCGTATCACCACCAAACTTCACCCATTCATCGGGGAGTCTATCTTAGTCGAAATATTTTCGGGCGATTTCTAAAACCACCACCAAAGGCAATCGAATTTAAAGATGCTGATTTTAATCCCGATTTGACGATGCGCGAGAAGGTCACAGAACTCACGAAGGATGAGAGCTGCATGTCCTGTCATTCCATCATCAATCCAATTGGTTTTAGCTTAGAAAACTACGATGCAATCGGGCGATACCGCACCCACGAACTTAATAAGCCGATCAATACAGTGAGCCAATACATCACCGAGGGCGACACAGAGATCAAAATCACAGGGACATCAGATCTCGCAAAGCTGGCAATCTCTTCCCCAGGAGCTCATCGAGCTTTCATTAAACACCTCTTTCACCATCTTGTCCATCAATCTACAAATAGTTACGGGTATGACACGATGGAGCAGCTTTACCAAGAATTCAGAAACAACGACTTTAACATCAAGCACTTGATGGGAACGATTGCCTCATTGACAACTCACTAGTGAATGACTTTTAAGAGGCGCTTAGCGGATTTTTCTCGGATCATCGCGAAGACTTGGTCGCCCGCATTCAACTCATCATCAGCTCCAGGCACGATACTATGTAAGCCCTTGAGCAAACCAACAAGAACACAATCTTGAGGCCATTTAAGATCTCTTACTTTTTTACCATCTGCTTTGGAATCTTTTGCAATGTGAGTCTGAATGACCAAAGCATCGCCAAGCTTTCTGACGACATGATATTTTCTTGTCGTCACATAGCGTGAGATCTCTTTGCGTGATGCCTCTCGAGGGCTCACCGCAGCAATGACACCAAAGTGGCGTCCCGATACACTAATGGCCTTCGCGTAATCTGCACGGTGGATCAAGGTGAGGCAATTTTTCGCTCCAAGATTATGTGCCTGCAAACACGTCATGACATTATCCTCATCGCTCCCACTTGTCGCCACGAAGAAATCAACATCACCAACCTGCTCGTCCTCAAGCTCAGCGACCGAGGTGGCATCCGCATTGATGACTGTCGTATTTGACAATCGGTCGGTCAGATCTTTAGCAGCGTCTGGATTGCGCTCAAAAATACGTACACGGCAATTCCAGCTTTCAAGCATTTGAGCGAGAGAAAACCCGTATTCTCCACCTCCGAAAATCACCACTGACGGACCTTCTTTTGTCCCCACCCCTTTCTGGAGGCGCTCGACGAGTGGCCTCAACTTTCTTGGTTCTCCAAAAACAGTCACGATGTCTCCTTTTTCTAGACGAGTCTCCGCGTTGGGGACCTCG
>JALRJZ010000233.1 GCA_023261045.1 Akkermansiaceae bacterium | reverse complement strand
GGCGACATCGCGGGTTCCGGGGAGAGCTTTGAGCACACTCTCGACCTCTTTTGCGATGGCTCTGAGTTTTGAGAGGTCATCCCCATAAACATTGATGGCAATTGCTGCTGGTGTTCCCGAGAGGATGTGGCTGAGGCGGTGTTCAATGGGTTGGCCGATGTTGGTGGTGATCCCGGGGAGATTTTCAACAAGCCGAGAGATTTCTTCTCGAACATCGTTCTTACGATAGCCCGGTTTGATGGTGATCTCGATTTCGGAATTACTCACGGGCTCGGCGTGTTCATCTCGCTCGGCCCGCCCCGTTCTTCTTGTCACGGAGCGGACTCCTTCGACAGCGAGTATCTGGTCTTCCAGAGCGGAGGCGATTCGGTCGCTTGCACGTAGTGAGGTTCCAGGTGTTGCAAAAAGCCCGACTGTAAAGGTCCCTTCATTAAACTCCGGAAGGAAAGATTTCCCGAAGGTGGAGGCAAGCCAGAGAGAGAGCGCGGTGACAACGAGCGTCGCGCTAAGTACGGCTTTTTTGTAGCGAATCGCACCTCCCACCATGGGTTTGTAGATTTGCTTCAGCCAACGCACGAGCGCTCCCTCTTGTTGCTCAGGATCTTCATTTCCCTTCATCAAAAAGCGGCAAAGAGCAGGGGTGACGGTCAGTGCGACAAAGAGGGAAGCAAGAATCGATACGCCAAAGGCAATCCCCAGAGGGCGGAAAAAGCGCCCCTCAATCCCTTCGAGGAAAAAGAGAGGAACAAAGACCAAGACGATGATGATCGTCGCGAAGACCATGGCCGGGCGAATTTCATTACTTGCTTCTAAAATCACCTCGAGGCGAGGGCGGCGCTGGCTCTCGGGTTTGGACGCGTTTTGGTTCAGTCGGCGAAAGACGTTTTCGACATCAATGATGGCATCATCGACGAGGCTTCCCACCGCGATGGCTAAGCCTCCGAGAGTCATCACGTTAATGGTCATGCCCAACCAATCAAAAACGAGCAGCCCAACGGCAAGAGAGAGGGGAATCGCACTGAGGGTAATAATGGTGGTGCGAACGTTGAGCAGAAAGAGAATCAGGATGACCGCAACAATGATGGCGGCGTCTCTTAACGCGTGAACCACGTTATTGACTGACAAACTAATGAAATCTGATTGGCGAAAGATTTGTCGATTGATCTCAATCCCCTCGGGCAGAGAGCTCTCAAGATTGTCGAGCATTTCATCGACTTTGTCAGTGACTCCGAGGGTGTTGCTTCCGGGGGCTTTTTGAACGGTGAGGATCACGGCCGGTTTTCCACCGTCCGCTCCGCTTCCTCGCTTTGGGGCGGCTCCTACCTTGACCTCGGCAACTTGATCAATGGTGATGGGGAGCTTGTTGTCATAGGTGATTGGCGTTTTGGCAATATCCTCAACACTGCGGACCCGACCGCTCTGACGGAGGGGCAACTCACGAGAGTCGACATCTGCGAGGTAGCCCGCACTCAGTGAGCTGTGGGAGGCGCTGGCGGCTTGAGCCACATCCTCGAGGGTCAGGTTGTAGCTCCTGAGTGTTTCCTGGCTGACCTCGACTTGATACTCGGCGAGCTCGCCACCAATCACAGCGACCTGAGAAATGCCAGGGATGGAGAGTAGGCGATTGCGGAGGTCAAATTCGGCAAAGCTTCGGAGCTCCATGTCGTTGACTTTCCCATCGGGCGAAGAGACAGCGAGGAGCATGATCTCTCCGGTGATTGATGAAATGGGTGTCATTTCCGCGTGGCTATTTTCTGGAAGGCTCTCGCGAATGGAGTCTAAGCGCTCAGAAATCAGTTGGCGCGCGGTGTAAATATTTGTTCCCCACTCAAATTCGACATAGGCAATCGAGAGGCCAATAGCGCTGGAGGTTCTCACCCGGCGTACTCCCGAAACACTATTGACTGAGGTTTCGATGGGGAAGGTCACGTATTGCTCGACCTCATCGGCGGCAAGGCCTGGCGATTCGGTCATGATAACGACTGTCGGAGCATTGAGTTCCGGAAAGACATCGACCGGGGTCTGAGGGAGGCGAAAGGCGACGAAGGCAAGAAGGACGCCCGCGAGCAAGATCACGAGTGCGGCGTGATGGATCGAGAAGCGAATGAGTCTGCTTAGCATGTTTCCGTTGGCTGGATGTTCTTAATGATCGTCTGCGTGGAAAGTTCCATCAGCATGGAAGTGGCCGCCTTTTTGGTTGGCCCCACTCTGCGAGCTCGCCAGCTTCAATTCGTAGACTCCATCGAGGACGACCTCATCCTTGGGCCCGAGGCCACTTTTAATCTCAATCCACCGCCCATCATTGACTCCAAGATCAGCTTCTTCTCGGATTGCTTTATTTGGATTGAGCGGATCTCTTTTGAAAAACACGTAGGTGAGTTCATCTTGAACTACGGCAGAGCGGGGGATGGCTAAGACGGGTTTGTTTGTCGATGAGAGAACAATTTCTAGGAAAGCGCTCACCCCCGGTTTTGCCCAAGGCTTTCGTTCTTGAGGGAGCGCAATGACGGGAAAGGTGCGCTCAGTAGAATTTGCCTCAATGCCAAGAGTCAGCGAGGCTTTGATGGCCTCGTTGGGGTCATTGTCCTTTGCTTGAGGTAAGACGATTTGGGCCTTGCTCGTTGCTGAGATGTGTTGGAGGTCGGCCTGCAAGATTGTTGCTCGAAAGCGGAGCTTTTGAGGATCAACGACTGAAAGAACATGAGAGGTTTCTTCAGCAAACGATCCGTTGGTGAGTTCTATTTGGTCGACAATTCCTCCCTCGGCGCACCGGACATCAAGCCAATCGATACTTTGATAAAAGAGGACGGATTGATCGCCTTGTTGGAGGGGTTTGAGGAGGTCTTTAAAATCAGAGATGGAGTCGTCATGGTAGCTTAAGATCCGGTGGGCTTTGCTGAGTGCCGCATTGAGGATGGCTTCTTGTTTTTGGACATCAGCCTGCAAGCGAAGGTTTTCTGCGCTGAGTTGTGCATTTTGAAAACCGGTCTCGCTAAGTGCTTTGAGTCGACGTGTGGTTGCTTCGAGTCTGACTTGTGCTTCGTTCAGAGAGGCTCTGGAAAGATCGATTTGACTCTGGAGCTCAATCCAAGTGGTGGAGCGCACGCGAAATAGAAGCTCGCCTGGAGCGACCTCTTGGAATGGTTTGACGGCCAGGCTCACGGTCCCAGGAATCGGAAGTCGATACTCTCGGGTGGCGAGTGGTTCGAGCTCGAATGACCCAGGAACGCGCAGCGTTTTGGCGACCACACGTCGTTCGACCTTCGCGAATGAGATTCCCAGATTTGCCCTTACGGTTGCCGGGATTTCAATACGATTAGAGGGTGTTTGGCTTTCGCTTTCGTCGTGGCGAGCTTCTTGAGCCTCCTCGTGTTGACAGGAGCTAAGAAGAGTAACGGCGAGGGTGAGTAAAAGGAAGTGTTTCATTAGAACGAGAGAAAGGGGCCTTGAAGGTGTTGGATTTCGACCCGGTTTGTTGAAAGGTTGGTTTGCAGAGAGAGAAAGTGCAGTTTGGCCTCATGTGAGCGCACGAGGCTTTCTAAAAGAACAAGGCTGTTGCCCTCTCCAATTTCAAGAAGCTTGCGAGCATTCGTGATTTGTGCATCCACGAGGGGAATTAAGGTTTTGTTGAGTCGGTCGCGTCTGTTGAGGAGGCCTTTTTCCTTCTCCGCAAGAGCGGCTAAGCGGCCGATGATTTGTTCATATTCTCGCTCAAAGCTCAGTCTCGCAAGGTCACGCTGCCCTCGTGCTTGTGAGATGTTTCCTCGGTTTGAATTGAGAATTGGCAGAGGGATCCCTCCAACTAGCCCGATGCGGGAGTTGCCTTCCTCCTTGCCACCTTGGGGGCCGAAGGTCAGATCAGGGTATTGTTTTTGAATCTCTGCTTTGAGGGTCTTTTCACTCAACAAATACTCGGAGCGAAGACGCAGAAGGGTCGGGTTTGATTGCTCAGGTGCCGTTGTGGCGTTGCTCCCACCCTGATAATTGAGCATTGGGAGAAATTGGACCGGAGCTTTTGGTGAGAGTCCCATCAAGGAGCGAAGTTGTTGTTCATGCTCGCTGATTTTGGCCCGGTGATCCTCAAGCTCGAGTTCTCTGCT
>JALRJZ010000232.1 GCA_023261045.1 Akkermansiaceae bacterium | reverse complement strand
CTTTTCTTCCTTGATTATGCTCCTTTCGTTTGTGTTTCGGCAAGCAAAGGGCAGGCCATTCAGCATATCTTTAAAACCATTTCTCGCATTCGAGATAATGCTCAAGAAGTCATTGGCACCGGACAACTTAATCGATTGTTACAGGACGCTTTTATCAAAGTGCCTCCCCCAGAACACAAACGCCATCGTAAACGCTTAAAGCTTTTTTACGCAACCACGGCCGTTAATGACCGTTATCAAGCAATCCCCGTCCCGGAATACGTTCTTTTCGTCAATGACAAGCATCTCATCGTTGAGTCCTACCAGGGATACCTCGTCAATACGATCAAAGACAAACATCCCACCGATGGCCTCCCCATCCCCCTTTCATTCCGATCTCGAAGTAAAAAAGATCGATTTGAAACATAGGCTCCTTTCGTTCTTTTCACTCCGAGTGGCAAGAGGCACACTCACAGAAGTTCATCATGCCTCTACTCGACGTTCGCAACCTAACGACCCGGTTCCATACTCGCAATGGAACTGTCCACGCCGTTGAAGATGTTTCATTTTCGATCGAGAAAGGTCAAACCTTAGGCATTGTTGGGGAATCTGGATCTGGAAAATCGGTAACGTGTTATTCCTTACTGGGACTCATCCCTCAGCCACCCGGAAAAATCCACTCTGGGAAAGCTCAGTTTGAGGGAATCGATCTTTTAAAGGCAACCGAGACCGAACTTCGTAAAATTCGAGGAAAACGGATTTCCATGATTTTTCAAGATCCCATGACCTCGCTCAACCCCTATCTCAAGATATCTACTCAACTCATGGAGCCCCTCGAAATTCATGAGGGAATTAAGGGGAAAGCAGCATTAAATCGAGCGATTCAAGCACTCGAAGAGGTAGGAATCCCGGAGCCCGAAAAACGAATTCAGGCTTATCCTCACCAGTTTTCAGGTGGAATGAGGCAGCGAGTGATGATCGCCATGGCTCTCATTACCCGACCTGAATTACTCATTGCTGACGAACCCACGACCGCTTTGGATGTGACGGTTCAAAAACAAGTGCTCGATCTCATTAAAGACCGACAAAATGAACTGGGCACTGCTGTGATCCTAGTCACCCACGACCTTGGCGTCGTTTCCCAAGTGTGTGACCACGTAAATGTGATGTATTCTGGTAGAGTCGTCGAATCGGCAAGCGCTCAGCGACTCTTCAGTCACCCTCGCCACGCCTACACGCGAGCCTTATTGAAGAGCATTCCTGGAACTCACCAAAAAGGCGAAGCGCTCTACACGATTCCCGGCTTACCCCCCACCCTACTGACTGCGCCTTCATCGTGCAGCTTCAAAGCACGCAACACTCTCGGTGACTCCTCACGCTGCCTTAATGATCGCTCTCCAGAGCTTACCGAGATTGAAGCCGGCCATTTTGTTCAGAACTGCCCCGGCTGTCTTTCGTAGCTTCTCATCTGATGCAGATTCAGATTGACTCCTTTATTCTCTACCTTGCGACCGAACGAGGGCTCTCCGCTGCCTACCAACTTTCGGTGCAACAATCTTTGGATAAACTCACGACCTGGTCCAAAGAGCATGGACATCAACAGTGGAGGGATTTGGGAACTGATGAACTCACTTCTTTTCTAAGTCATCTACGCAAAAAGGGACTCAATGCTTCTTCAGTTCGAATCACCCTCGTTCATCTCAAAATCTTCTTTCGCTTTCTCCAGAAGCGACAGCTCATCGATTTTGACCCAGCAGAACCAATCCTCGCGCCAAAAACGGCATCAAAACTTCCTGAAACTCTCAATAGCCAAGCGGTCAATCAGCTACTATCTTCGATCGATTCATCAAAAAAACTCGCAAAACGAGACCTCGCAATCCTTGAGCTTTTTTATTCATCAGGCTTGAGACTCTCCGAAATCTGTTCATCACGTCTTGAACATTTAGATCTTGAGGAACAATTCTTACGAGTCACTGGAAAGGGAAACAAAACACGACTCGTTCCTATCGGAGGAAGAGCTCTCGACGCGATCCAAAGCTACCTTACCCAGGAAAGGCCTCTACTCGTGACTCGTAAAAGCTCATCAGAGATCTTCATCTCTGTTCGTGGAACCCCACTCTCACCTGATCGCGTCCGCCAGATTGTCAAAGAACGCGCGAAACAAGCCGGAATCCAACAAAACCTCTACCCCCACCTTCTACGCCATTCCTTTGCAACGCATCTCCTTGAAAACGGAGCGGATTTGCGAGTCATTCAAGAACTTTTGGGACATGCAGACATCTCTACCACTCAGATTTACACTCATGTGGATCAAAAACGCCTCAAATCGATTCACCAACAATTTCACCCTCGCGGATAAACACAGAAAACCTCGGGATTTCCCCCTCATTTTACACTCAAATTCGCGGAAAGGGTTCTTTGCAAATCAACGTAATGAGGTTATCTTAAACATTGTTTAAATCGTTGATCCTTCTTATGTTTCGACCCCTCTACACCCTCTTCTTCATTGCTTCGATCCACGCTGCCGAGCCGGATTTCACGAAGGAAATTCAACCTATCCTCGAGACTCACTGCGTTCGTTGCCATACCGAGGACAAGGTCAAAGGGGGGCTGCGCATTGACACCTTCGAAAAGCTCATGGAAGGAGGAGACACCGCAGACGCCATTGTGCCAGGTCATCCAGAAAAAAGCGAGTTACTGATTCGAGTTCACCTTCGCCCTATTGATGAGGGCGTCATGCCTGATGAAGGACAATCACTTCAACCTGAGGAAGTGGCACTACTCGAAGCATGGGTCAAGGCAGGCGCCACTTGGCCCGAGGGACTTCGCCTCGTGGAACGCAAGCCGCTTAAACCCAAGCGTGTATCGATGCCCAAAACCATCCCTCAATCCAATGCAGAAGCCGCCTCTCTTCTCGACGATCTTCTAAAGCGTGAAAATGCGCAGACCAGCGTCACAACAACTTCAACAATCGATGACCTCACCTTCCTGCGCCGCGCAAGCATCGACCTGATCGGGCGAATTCCTACCGTCCAAGAAATCCAAGAGTTCGAAAGCTGGAGTGCAGATCGACGATCACGACTCATCGAAAAACTCACCGACCATCCACGCTTTGCTGACCGTTGGACAATCTTCATGTCTGACATGTTGAGAATACGCTCTAATGTCACTGGAGGCACCCAGCTGCTTGCCTATATTCATGAATCTCTCGCTCAAAACAAACCGTATGATATTCTTGTCCGAGAGCTGATCAGCGCATCAGGCCGAACAAATTCAAACCCTGCCGTCGGATACATTCTTGGAGACAACACCGACCCGATGGAACTCGCTGCAGCCACATCGCAAATCTTTTTGGGCGTCCGAATTGGATGCGCTCAATGTCACGACCATCCCTTTGACGACTGGGAGCAGGAAGATTTTTACGATTTAGCGGCTTTTTTTGGCAAAACCCAGCAGGTTCGCGGGGGCCGCCAGAACCGCATGCTTTACACCACCGAGGGAGAGGAAATGAGAGTCCTTTGGCCTCCTGAAGATCAAGCTAACGGAGAAGAAAGAAAGCCAGTCACCCCAAAGTTCCCCTTCCAAATCAATCAACTCAAAAGCAATACAGAACATCTGAAGCGATACGAAAAAGTACGCTTAGCTCGCGAAACAACAAACTCTCTTAGCAAAGATTCCGCATCACTCGATGCTCTCCTAGACTCCATCGAGCCAACAACCAATCGGCCTCATAATCCCGTTTTGGAAGAGGCAAAACGAGAAAGTCAAAAGCTCAATGTCCACTCCGACATCTACAAATCAAGCTTACTGAGAAAACAATTGGCCGAACTCATTACCGACCCCCGCAATGATTACTTTGCGCGAGCTCTCATTAACCGTGTTTGGGCAGAGCTCATCGGCAGAGGATTTGTTGAACCTCTAGACAACTTCTCTGATTACAATGCGATCCATCACCCAAGCACGCTCGATTTCCTCTCCCAAGAGTTCATCGCCAGTGGCTATGATCTCAGGGAATTGATAAGAATGATCACCCTTTCTGACACCTATCGTCGCTCGCCACTCCCTGCAAACACACCACCAGAAACCAGAGAGAAAAGTGAGGCGAACTTTGCGGCAGCCCCATCAAGGCGCAT